>NZ_CP069533.1:2422499-2725312 GCF_016889765.1 Corynebacterium minutissimum | reverse complement strand
ACCCGCCAACAGTGGCGGTGCGGGCGCTGAAGTAGCACACTTTGACGCCTGCACGTGCGGGCGTCATTACGACGATTTATTCGTCAATGTACAGCTGACCGCGGAACTCTGGGTGCATGAGGTTCTCAACAGACAGCACACGGTTGAGGGTTTCTTCGTCGAGAAGGCCCTTCTCCAAAACCAGTTCCTTGACGCCCTTGCCGGTCTCGAGGGACTCCTTGGCAATGAGGTCACCATTGTGGTGGCCGATGAACGGGTTCAGGTAGGTGACGATACCGATGGAGTTCTCGACGTAGGCACGGCAGACGTCCGCATTGGCGGTAATACCCTCAACGCACTTCTCGCGCAGAGTATCCACGGCATTGCCCATAATGCGGATGGACTGGAAGAGTGCCTCACCAATAACCGGCTCCATGACGTTGAGCTGGAGCTGGCCAGCCTCAGCAGCCATGGTGACGACGTGGTCGTTACCAAAGATCTTGAAGCAGACCTGGTTCACAACCTCTGGGATAACCGGGTTGACCTTACCCGGCATGATGGAGGAACCAGCCTGACGCGGCGGAAGGTTGATCTCTGCCAGACCAGCGCGCGGACCGGAAGACAGAAGACGCAGGTCATTACAGATCTTGGCCAGCTTCATGGCGGCACGCTTGATCGTGGAGTGCAGAAGCACGTAGGCACCGCAGTCAGAGGTGGCCTCGATGAGATCGCGGGCGGTCTTGATTTCCAGACCAGTGACCTCAGACAAAGCGGCGGTGACCTGGTGGCGGTAGCCAGCTGGCGTATTCACACCGGTACCGATGGCGGTAGCACCCAGGTTGATCTCGAGCAGACGTTTCTGGGAATCGCGCAGGATGGCCTGCTCCTCAGCAAGGTTGTGAGCGAAAGCCTTGAACTCGTCACCGAGGGTCATCGGGACAGCGTCCTGCAGCTGGGTACGGCCCATCTTCAGGATGTCGCAGAAGTCGTTGCCCTTGGCATGGAAAGCAGCCTGCAGGGCATCGATTCGCTCGATGAGGTCCTCCATAGCGTAGTACAGGCCGAGGCGGAAGCCGGTCGGGTACGCATCGTTGGTGGACTGAGACATGTTGACGTCATCATTCGGGTTAATGATGTCGTAGGCGCCCTTTTCCTCACCGAGGTGCTCAAGCGCCAAGTTGGCCACGACCTCATTGGTGTTCATGTTGAGCGAGGTACCAGCGCCACCCTGGAAGACATCCAGCGGGAACTGATCCATGCAGCGGCCCTTCTCCAAGATCTCATCACACGCCCAAATGATGGCTTCTGCCTTCTTCTTAGGCAGAACGTGAAGGCGGCGGTTGGCCATTGCAGTGGCCTTCTTGACCTGCACCATGCCGCGGATGAAGTCCGGAATAGTGTTGATGGTCACGTAGGAAATCTGGAAGTTCTCAATTGCGCGCAGCGTGTGGACGCCGTAGTACGCGTCGTTGGGAACCTCCATGGAGCCGAGGAGGTCGGTCTCAGTACGAGTCTTTTTGGTGCTCGTAGCCTTAGGCGCCTTGTTAGTAGCCTTCTCCTCAACCTCAGACTTGGCGGCCTTGGTCTCGGTCTGAGCATCCTTCTTAGTGGACTTTGCCATGATGGCTGACTCCTTGCATATAAATCGAAGAACGACGGTGGTCACCCTTCATCGTAGCCAGGAGCGCGAATAAAATGTTTGGCATCTGCCCCTAAAATCGGGCAATACGGAGATCTGACGCAAGAATTGCTTCCGCTCCAAGCTCAGAAAGACTGTCCATGACCTGGTTTGCCAGCTTGCGGGGAACCATGACGCGGACTGCTACCCATCCTTCACGTGCCAACGGGGAAATTGTTGGACCCGTTAAGCCGGGCGTGACGGCTTCGACGTCCGGGAGATCCTTTTCGGCCACGTTGTAGTCGAGCATGACGTAGTGACGTGCGTTGAGGATGCCTCGAATGCGGCCGAGCACAACGTTTTCTTCATCTGTCAGTTCCTCCCCCGCGCGTTTGATGACAACTGCTTCCGACGCCACGATGGGATCACCGAAAGGTGCAAGGCCCTGCTGTCGCAGCGTGGCTCCCGTGGAGACAACGTCCGCGATGACATCGGCTACCCCTAGGTGGATAGAAATTTCGACCGCACCGTCAAGGCGAATAACCTCCGCCTCAATGCCGTTGGTTGCCAGGTGGTCACGCACAACGTTGGGGTACGAGGTGGCAATGCGCTTGCCTTGCAGCTTGTCCACAGTCCACTCCTCTCCTGCGGGCGCGGCATAACGGAACGTGGATGCTCCAAACCCAAGGTTGAGCACCTCGTCGAATTTGGCGCGGGAGTCTTGGGCAAGGTCCCGGCCCGTAATGCCGAGGTCAAGCACGCCTTGAGCAACGTAGATGGCGATATCCTTGGGGCGCAGGAAGAAGAATTCAACGCCGTTCGCCTCGTCAACGACGTTAAGGGATTTGTTGTGTCCGCGGCCTTTGTAGCCGGCCTCTTTGAGGATTTCGAGAGCAGACTCGGAAAGGGAACCCTTGTTGGGAACAGCAATTTTGATCATGAATGCGGCTTTCTCTAGAGGTAGCGGTAGATGTCTTCGAGCTTCAGGCCGCGCTTATGGGCCATGACCTGCAGCCAATACAGCAGCTGCGACATTTCCTCAGCTAGTTCCTCATCAGACTGGTATTCCGCGGCGATCCATACTTCGCCAGCCTCTTCGATGATCTTCTTGCCCAGATGGTGAATACCTTTGTCATAGGCCTCCACGGTGCCGGAGCCCTCAGGCCTCTCGGTGATTTTCTGGGACAGTTCCTCAAACAGGCTCTCAAAATTCTTCACAGGTGCATATTCTTCCACACCGCTGCATAGAATTCTGCCCTCTGGCTGAAATTGATACCGCCGAACACTGCTCAGCGTTAGCACAGGATCCGGGTGAACCAGGAATACACATCGTCGGCAGTAGCACCGACAAGGTGCCGCGCAGAATGCAGGTGGGAAATCTCTGTTGCCTCCGCAGGAACATCAACGTGGTCACCTTCAGGAAGAGCGATGACGGCGCAGCCGGCGTCGACAGCCGCACGCATTCCGGCAGCAGAATCCTCAAAGACCAGGCACTCCCCTGGTTCTAGGCCAAGGCGGCGAGCGGCCTCGGCATACATGTCCGGAGCAGGTTTGCCATGGGGAACCTCGTCACCACAAATGGTGTCCACAAAGTAGTCGCGGCCCAGCGCCTCAATAGCAGAATCCGCCACATAGCGTTCCGTATTGGTCGTCACCATCATGGGCATGCCGTGTTCCTTGAGTTCGCTGAGCAGCTCAGGAACGCCAGGGAAAATTTCGAGGTGTTGAGCAAACAGCGATTTAACGTAGTCAAACATGAGCGTGCGGTAGCGCTCCGTATCGCCCGGTTGCAAAGTCACGCCAGCTTTATCGGCGCAGATATCCAGCGTGTCCTCAAAGGTCGCGCCCACAGTGGCAAGACGCTCAGTTGGCGTGAGGCGGCGTCCCAAGCTCTCTGAGAGATGAAACGTGGCCTCTTCCCACAATGGCTCGGAATTGGTGAGTGTGCCATCCATATCCCAGAAGATTGCGGATGGTCGACGAATCTGCACAGTCAATTAGAAGTCTAGCTCCGGAAGCTGCGAGAGGGCCTCATCGTCGGCGCCTGTGGCAGCCGAGGCAGAGTGAATAAGCTCGGTCAGCTCTTCCTTCTCCTCTGGCTCCAAGACAGCATCGGCATTCTTACGGTTGAAGGCACCGAGCTTCTCCACCGAGGGTTTCACGGCAGCGCTCAGAATCGGCCCTTCTGGGTCGTCTGGAAGCTTGTCCAGATTATCGAGGAACTCCTCGATAATCTCCTTCAGTTCCGGGAGGACGGCGGCATCGAAAGGTGCCTCCCAGAACTCCTTCTCATCCTCCTTGAGGTAATCGCCGGTGGCGAAGGATTGAAGGTTAGAAATGAACTCATCAACGGTGGGCTGGAATTCTGCGCGAATGCTCATGAGCTAGATAATGCCTGAAGATCTCTAGAGGCGCACGCCCAACAGAGAATTAACTGCTGTGCGGATAAGTGAGGCAGCGTCTGCAGTGCTCTGTTCGCTGGTATCAGCTCTTTCATTGATTGCCTCAGCTGCCCAGGCGTCAAGGGTTTCAAGCGCTCGTGGGGTGTCGAGATCGTTCGCCAAAGCTGCTCGCACATCCTGGATTACCGTCTGCACGGACTCCACGGAGCCGGGGCTCTTTGCGGCAGCACGCCAGTGCGACAAACGCTCCTGAGCGGCAGCCAGCACGTCATCAGACCAATCACGGTCACCGCGGTAGTGGCCGGCATAGACACTAAGACGGATCGCTGAGGGGTCCACGCCAGCCTCGACCAGCTTGTGCACGAAGACGAGGTTTCCCAAAGACTTCGACATCTTCGTTCCCTCAAGTCCAATCATGCCGGAGTGGACGTAGAACTGTGCCATGCGTTCGACCTGGAGCGCAGCTTCTGCATGGGCTGCAGAGAACTCATGATGCGGGAACTTCAAATCAGAGCCGCCGCCCTGAATCGTGAAGGTGGAGCCGAGGCGGTTGGTGGCAATAGCCGAGCACTCAATGTGCCAACCCGGGCGGCCAGGACCGAAGGGAGAGTCCCAGGCGGGTTCACCTTCACGGTGTGCGCGCCAAATCAGAGCATCGAGGGGATCACGCTTTCCAGGGCGATCTGGGTCACCGCCACGCTCAGCAAAGAACGTCTCCATCTGCTCACGGGAATAGTTCGACTCATAGCCAAAGTTATCCGTGGCCTCGATCGACGCGTAGACATCGGGATATTCCGAATCATCGACGGTGTAGGCCGCGTCGACGTCGAGAAGCTTCTGCACCATCACCGTAATCTCATCAATAGCTTCCATCGCACCGATAAAATGCTGCGGTGGAATCACGGATAGTAGCTCCATATCGGAGCGGAAGAGATTAATTTGGGACGTGCCCAGCTCGCGCCAGTCCACGCCGTCGCGCTCAGCCCTCTCAAAAAGTGGGTCGTCGACGTCAGTGATGTTCTGCGCGTAGTTGACCTTATAGCCGTTGTCCAGCAGCTGGCGATAAATCAGGTCGAAGGTGAGGTATGTTGCCGCATGACCTAAGTGAGTGGAGTCGTACGGAGTGATGCCACAGACATACATGCTGGCGGTATCACCGTTGATATCTACCTTTGAGACAACCTCATCGGCCGAATCATAAAGGTGAAGCGGGACGGGAGTGCCTGGGACAGAGTCGACGTGCGGTGTAGGCCAAGATTGCATGCCCACAATCCTAACGCGCGCCCCACTCTGATGACACGACCGCGGCCATCACACCGTGCCTTGGGAGGAATGCTAGGGCACGAGCACGCCCAGTGCCAGCAAGATCATGACGATAATGCCGACGGGAATGCGGTAAGCAGCGAACCACTCGAAGGAGTGGTTGCCCACAAACTTCAGCAACCACGCGATGGAGGCGTAGCCCACGATGAAGGCAATACCTGTTCCCACGAGCAGTTGCATACCGGTGGCGGACTGACCAACGGTGGGGCCGAAGGCGTCCCCCAGTGAGAAGAGCCCTGAAGCCATCACCGCCGGAATGGCCAGAAGGAAGCTGAAACGAGTAGCTACCTCACGGTCGAGGCCCAGAAAGAGGCCGCCGGAGATCGTACCGCCGGAGCGAGATACACCGGGGATCAGCGCAAGGCACTGACACAAGCCCATAACGATGGCATCGCGCATGGTCAGTTCCTCAAAGCTGCGAGTCTTCTTACCCATGCGTTCAGCCAGGATAAAAACGAATGAAAAAAGCACCAACATAGAAGCCGTGATCCACAGATTGCGCAGGTTGTCACGAATCAAGTCTTTGCCAAGAACACCTAGGATGCCAATAGGAATGGAGCCAACGATCACCATCCACCCCATGCGGTAGTCCTGGCCGCGCTTGTCCTTGTTGGCAAGGCCCATGAACCAGCCCTTGAGGATCTGCCAAATCATGCCGGCGAAATACACGATGACGGCTAGCTCGGTCCCGAGCTGAATGACGGCGGTAAAGGAAGCACCTGCGTCCTGCCCCCAGAAGAGCGTAGAGACGATACGCAGGTGGCCAGAAGAGCTGACGGGCAAAAATTCGGTGAGGCCTTGGACAAGGGACAGGACAATGACCTGCATCCATGTCATGGCGTCAGAAGCAGCTGTTGTAGTCACTCGCGACAGCCTACTCGTCGTGCTTGCGGCTTCCGGTTTGCACCACGCTGGCTGCTAGGATGAGAAATCGTGAAAATGCGTGGAGTTTTGCTTTCTTGTGCCCTTCTCACCAGCACGTCTGCCCTCGCAGCGTGTGATCCCACGGTGGGAATAGGAGGAGATCCCGACTCGGCCGTTTACGGCCAAGCAGAGCCCGCCGACTCCCCCGCTACGCAGGACGCAGCCGGGAAGGTCGTGGATTTCGACGAGGTCACTGACACCGCTGCGTTGGGTGACGTTCTTGCAGTCCGCACAGCAGATGCCCTCACTATAGGCACGCAAGCTGACTTCGAGGCAGATGAGGCAACCCGAGTGGACATCGATAAGCACTGCGGAGACCTCACCGCGTCTCCTTCGCATTTCGTCCTAGCTTGCGGCGACACAGTTCTTCTCATAGACGCACAGAAGCCAGCTTCTCCGCAGGAGCTTGCCGTGGATGAGGAGACACCCGTAACGGTCGCTGCCGAGACCTCTACTGGTGAGATCTTCGTGGGCTCGGCGGATTCGACGACTGTGGGCGTTTACAAGGACGCCGAGAGGACTGGCACCATCAAGGTGGAAGCTGGCAGTGACCAGCTTATTTCCGTCCCTAATCCGGATGGTGCAGATGGCGTCGTCCGCGTACTGCGCAAAGACTCCACAATCCAATCCTTGGACTGGGAAAAAGACCGCGCCGGCGGTCGTCTGCGCGTGGGCCAGGGCGTCGGTCAGATTGCCGGCGGTGACGGAGCGGTGGTGGTGGCTTCGGATACCGTGGGCAAACGTGTGGCCATCTACACCGCGAGCGACGTTATCCGTCTCCACCAGTTCGGCAACACGGAGGGCACGCCCTGGGCTGTAGCTTGGGACAATGAACGGGAGTTGGCGTGGGTTACCACCACAGATAACAATCTGCTTCATGCCTACACCGTCTCCTCCGGAGTTCCGGAACTCACCGGAAGCGTTGAAACGGTAGCAGGCGCGCAGAATATCGCCGTGCTTGACGACGGCACAGTGGTCGCCGCTTCCGCTAACGGTGACGGGCTGCAGTTCATCAACGATCCGGAGCTAGACGGCTCCTAGCCTCTGAGGCGCTGTTCTCCGCTATCCCAATCCACTACTCGCTTTCCCCCTGCCACTATGGACTAGAAGGATTATTCATGCAGTATTCCGCGCTCGACCGCGCTCGCCACGCCGCATATCAGGTTGCTCTTAAGGGAATGTTTCGGCTGAGCCCAGAGCGCATCCACGGCATTATCACCATGGGCCTTGCTGGCCTGCAGGCAGTTGGCCCCGCTAACCGGTTGTTGGCGAAGGTGCTGCCAGTCACTGATCCCATGCTGCAACAGGAAGTCTTCGGTGTTCGGTTCCCCCGCCCGTTGGGCCTTGCTGCTGGTTTCGACAAGAATGCCTCCTCCCCCGATGTGTGGGCTCCGATGGGCTTCGGCTACGCGGAGTTGGGCACTATTACGCCAAAGGCACAGCCAGGAAACCCGGCTCCCCGACTATTCCGACTCAAACCGGATAAGGCCATCCTCAACCGCATGGGCTTCAACAATGAGGGAGCGCTCCATGCCGCGCGTAACCTGCGCAAGCGCCGCTACAACGACGTCATCGGTATTAATATTGGCAAGAACAAAGTGACCACGCCTGAGCACGCTGTGGACGATTACCGCCAGTGCGCGTCGCTCCTCGGGGATCTGGTTGATTTTGTGGTGGTCAACGTCTCTTCCCCTAACACCCCTGGCTTGCGTGACTTGCAGGCGGTGGAGTCGTTGCGCCCGATTATGGAGGCAGTCGTGGAATCCACGTCCCGCCCTGTTTTGGTGAAGATTGCGCCGGATTTGTCGGACGAAGATATAGATGCAGTGGCTGATATGGCTGTCGAGGTGGGCCTTGCTGGCATCGTGGCGACCAACACGACGATTTCTCGTGAGGGCCTTTGCACACCGGCTGATGAAGTAGCGGCGATGGGCGCCGGCGGTGTGTCGGGGCCGCCAGTCGCTGCGCGTTCTCTAGAGGTGCTCAAGCGCCTCGCTGCCCGCGTGGGCGATGAGCTTGTTCTCATCTCCGTGGGCGGTATTTCCACCCCTGAAGAAGCCTGGGAGCGGATCACCGCTGGCGCTTCCTTGCTGCAAGGTTATACCGGCATGATTTACGGCGGCCCAGACTGGATTCGCGATATTCACCGTGGCATTGCGCTCCAGCTGCGCAACCACGGTCTACGGAATATTTCCGAGGCCGTGGGGTCCGGCTTGGGATGGATTGATTAATGCACCGTGCGGCGAATGACCGCCGCACACAAACCTGCGCCCACGGCGTAGAGGAAGACCACGTATTGCCCCATCGTGGTGAGAACCGTGCTCGGTAGAGCGCGGCTCGCCACGATAAGGACGAGGGCAAGTACGAGCGCGATGATTTGTTCGCGGCTGCCCCGCTGGTCGCGCCGCTGAGTGCTGAATGCGCCGACGAGAAGCGCTGCGCCCACGATGGCGAGACGCCGCCATGTCCACTCAAAAGTAGCTCCCCATCCGTCGGTAAAGATGGAGACCAGCCCGAAGAGTGCTAGCACGGCGGCCAGCAAGGTAAATGCCCCACCTACTCGTAGTCCGGCAGGGATAGCTACTCCGTCGGTTTCGGGATGATTAGTCATTCTTCTGAGTGTAACGGGGGCGAACTAGTGAGCCTCGTACCAGCCCCAAGTAACCGCGCGGCCCAACGTGTGGAAGAAAAGATTGAAACCCAGCACGGTAGGCGTGGCGTCAGGGTCAATATCGAGCTTTTCAACGTCCACAGCATGGACGGCGAAAAGGTAGCGGTGCGGGGCATGACCAGCCGGCGGTTGGGGGCCATAGTAGACACGCTGGCCGGAGTCACCGCGCAGGCTGACAACGCCCTCAAGTCCCAGGTCCTCAGCGGATCCTGCCCCCGTAGGGAGCTCACGCACATCCGCAGGGATATTGAAGACAGCCCAGTGCCAGAATCCGGAACCCGTCGGTGCGTCTGGGTCGAAACACGTCACAGCAAAGGATTTCGTCCCTTCGGGTACATCAGTCCACGCCAGCCGCGGGGAAACATTCTCCGGCGCACGGAACTTCTCAGCGATCTCCGCGCCTTCTTCGATATCGGTAGAGGTCACGGTGAACGCCGCTACCTCCCCCAGCGGGGCGTAAGGATCCGGCCCCGGGAAGCGAGAGTCCGCAGCATAGCTCGGCGTGGTAGTTGCAGTCCTGTCAGATGTGTTGCTAGTCATACTTCCTTTCTACTGGACAGAACTTTTGTCTGCAGAAGATTCACTCACTATCAACTTTCATCGGTGTGTTTTAGCACGCCAGTAGACGCAGAAAAGTGCAGGATGACATGGCGATTTGTGTACTGCAGGCCAATCGGGATACAGTATTCGAGTGCCCAGCCGAGAGGCTGAACAAACACCCTAGCCCGGGTGGCGGAATGGCAGACGCGCTAGCTTGAGGTGCTAGTGTCCTATTAACGGACGTGGGGGTTCAAGTCCCCCCTCGGGCACAGTGTGAAGTCTCGAGACATCGTTCCGGTCGGTGTCTCGAGATTTTTCGTTTTCGGAGCCGACATTTAGGCTAAAACCACATTCACGGTAGACAAGGGCCAGAAGTTTGAAATTTTTCGCCCTTATCTACCGTGAACGACAGTGACAGGTGTGCGAGACCTAGTTCCGACCTCAGTTGTCGTTCATAGGTTGAGGACACACCTCTAGAACTGCTCCTGAAAGCGCTAGAAGCAGCAGAGCTGGGCCTCACACGGACTTATTTTCAGCAGCCGTCACTTCGGTGTGGAGAAACCGCAGAGGATCGATGTCTCCGAACCAGACACCCCCTCGGGCACACATCAGCCCCGCGCTTTACTGAGACACAAGAGCTCCAGTAAGGCGCGGGGTTTCTGTTTGCCGGTACAGTGGGAGCCGTGACATGCGCCACGTGCGCTCTTATCCCCTTTCCACGCGTCCATCAAGGAGTTCTATATGACGGCGACCTTTACGTACCTTGACCCGTTCACCGCCCAGCGCAAGGTTATCGACGCTCCCGAGGGCTCCGAGTATGTCGTCGTCAAGCGCCGCGGTGAGGAAGTCGTGGACGGCGAGGTGATGAGCTTCCACGCCACGCATGGAGACGCCCGTGACGCTGTTATGGCAGGGCTTACGGAGGAGTTTAAGACGGCTGTGGATAATGAGCCTATCTACGTCACTCACGCTCGCCTGCGTGGCGAGTATGCGCGCTACGTTGACCTCTAAAAGCCACACCTTGCGGTGGGCGTAAGCTTTAAACTCGCGGAGTCGTGTCTTCTATTATTGTGGCCTTCTTCTTGCCAGTGAGAAAGCTATGCAGGCCCTTGACAACAATCGGCGCTACGGATATCACCACGATGAGAATCATGATTTTGTCGATGGAATCAGCGATGCCAGGAATGCCGCCAAGGAAGACTCCAATCAGGTTCATGGATACCACCCAGGTCACTGCCCCGCCGACATTCCAGCCCACAAAGTTCTTGTAGGGCATGTTGGCCGTGCCAGCGGCAACCGGGATGTAGGTGCGCACGATGGGCACGAAACGGCCCAAGACCAGCGCGAGAGGACCATGCTTGCGGAAGAAATCCTCGGCTGAGTGCAGGTATTCCAACTTGAGTACCTTTGCGTCCCGCTTAAAGAGGCCGCGGCCGAAGCGGTGCCCAATCCAAAAACCCACTTGGTCACCAAGAATTGCGGCAGCCATTCCGACAAAAAGGAGGGCCCAAATAGACACATGCAATTCGTGACGCAAGGTCGCGGCCATGACAAGGAGAGAGTCGCCGGGCAGGAATGGGAACAGTACGCCAGATTCGATAAAGACGACGACGGCCAGACCGGCGACTACCCAGGGGCCGAAGGCCTCAAGCAAGGTGGCCGCGTCCATATAGGACGTTAGGTTGTGTAGAAAGTCCACGGAGGTTCTCCTAGCGATACGGTGCGCACCGTGCGCGCACACTCGTATCAGTATCCTCCTAATTCGACCAAGAAGAGGAATCGAAAGCGGCTACCCCAGCAACCTATTTCCAATACCACAGGAAACTGCCAGCTACCAGCCCCGATGTCGGCCACGGGACGATCCGCACTAGGCTTATTCCTCATGGACTCACGGTGGATTCGCAACGCAGGTGACTTCTTAAGATCACTAGGAAGTGCTGCGCGGAACAGCGTACGCACGTGGTCATGGCAGCGTTGGCTCCTCGTAGGTGTCGGCTGCGTAGCACTTGTTGCAGCGGCCGTGCTTGTCGACGTCCCCGATATCGCCGCCCTACGCCAGTGGTCGGAACATCTCGGCCCATGGTTTGTCGTGGCCTTCACCGCCGCTTACGTCCTCTTCACGCAATTCCCCATCCCGCGCACCGTGTGGACAGTTGCCGCTGGACTCCTCTTTGGTCCGTGGCTGGGACTTGGAGTGTCGCTCGTGGCCCTCACGATATCCGCTACTCTGTCACTTATCGTTGTTCGCAGTCTCCTGGGCGAGTGGATACGCCCTCACTTGAGCCACCCAGCGGTCTTCACGATCAATACCCGCCTGGAGCGACGTGGCTGGTTGGCCATTGCCTCGCTTCGCCTCGTCGCAGGAGTTCCCTTTTGCTTAGTAAATTATGTCGCGGCGCTTACTCCTATTCCCGTCGCACACTTTGCTCTTGCAACACTTTTTGGATCCATTCCTACTACGGCGATTGGGGTGTTTTTTGGTGATGCCCTGACAGGGCATGCTGATCCCCTAACGATTGTTGCGCTCTTGGTAGCTACTGCGCTGGGGGTGACTGGCTTGGTGCTCGACACGCGGCTACCAGCTCGCCCCTCCATGAGCGCTCAGGTCAAGCGCAAGGAGTAGACTTGGGCTTGTTTCTTGCCGGAAGGAGTCTCTCACAGTGCTAGCAGTCCATGCCCGTTACCGCGGCCGTTCGGTGCGCCGAGCCGAATTGGTGCAGCGTTCCGCCGCTGCCCTATCTACTTTGGAGGGCATCGGGGAGTTTGAAGTACTCGGCGTGGAAGACATCTGTGCGGTGGCCTACTCGGCTTCCTCGGTCTGTGACGTGGTGATGGCCTTGCTGGCTGATGGTGACTGGGCTATTGGCATCGGTGTTATTCCCGGAGACGATGCTAGCGACAAAGAAACTCGCGCCGTCGCTACAGCAGCCGTGAAGGGCTCGGCCCGCGCGGGCCACGTCTATGCGAAGGTCGATCGCCGTGGCCGCGCGGCAGAAGCCAACGACATTGCCGCCACTTTTGCGCTCCTTGGGTTCGTCCTGAACAAGCGCACAATGGAGGGCCGCGAAGCCACGTCACTAGTGCGTGGCGGACTCAACCAAAACGAGGCGGCCGAAGAGCTCGGCATTTCCAAGCAGGCCATGTCGCAGCGCCTCCAAGCTGCTGGCTGGGCGGCAGAGACTGCCGGATGGCAACTCGCGGTCAACCTCATCGAGCGCGCTAACTCGACGAGCTAGGCAGTGCCCTTATCTCTACAGAAGGTCTTCCTTCGTCAACTCCGGCGTGGTAACGAAATCCACGAGGCGTTCCACGGCCCCGATGAGTGTTGAATCGAGGTCGCGAAAGGATTTCACCGCGCTGTACACACGACTCCACCCTTCCTTGGGATCGGACCATCCAAGACGAGCACAGGTACCCGTCTTCCAGTCTTCACCGTAAGGAACCTCTGGCCAGGAGCGAAAACCGAGGCGCTCGGGTTTTACTGCGGCCCAGATGTCGATGAAAGGATGCCCCGTCACCAAGACATGCTCACCCACCGTCTGTGTGAGGCGCGTTTCCTTAGATCCTTCCACCAAGTGGTCAGCTAACACGCCCACGCGACGCCCCGGCCCCGGCTGGAACTGAGCAAGGCGCTCCTCTAAGTTGTCGAGTCCTTCAAGATATTCCACGACCACGCCTTCCACCCGCAAGTCATGGCCCCAGACCTTTTCCACAATCGCGGCGTCATGGATACCTTCTACCCAGATGCGGGAAGGTGCAGCCACCTTAGCCTCGATATTGTCTACGCGGCGCGAACCCGAATTAGATTTGCGCGGCGCTTGCTTTTCTACATAGCGAGTCAGGGTGACAGGCTGACCTTCCAGCAGAAAGCCGCCCTTGACTAGGTTGAAGACTCGTTCCACTCCATGACGATCTTCGAGCCGGACCACCGGGCCCCATGCAGTCTTGTCGACGCCCATCACAGCGCCAACAAAGTCATCTCCTCGGACTTCCACCACCATGCCTGGCTCGGCAGGAACCTCAGGGTAGTGCGGTTTTTGTGTGCGTGCGTGTCCGGCGAAAATATCGCCGCCATAGGGGTCTCGGGGATTGGTGCTCATAGGGATTAACCCTATCGTCTACACTGGCCAGCCATGAATATGCGCGCCGAGGTCTGGTCCCCTGTTCAAAACGTCGCCGTGTGGCTGGGTGCATGGCTGTGGGGTCACGAATCCACCGATGACTTCCTCGATGCCATTACGGAGTTGGGCGGTGAACAGTTTGGGCCCGAGGGTAGTCCCTTCGTTACCGTTCTCGCTCACCTGCGCCGCGAATCGGCCGACATCATCGCTCGCGGTGAGCGCGAACCGCTTGTGCGCCTCATTCTGTCAGGTCCTGGCGAAGCACCAGCCCTTCCTGCCGGCTCGGAGTCCGCTCGCGCGGCCGCTGAAAACTCTGCCGGCGCCATTGTGGTGCGTACCAATGATCGCGATAGGCATCTGATTCTGATCCCCAGTTATGCCGACGGCGCAACTATCTGGACACTCATCGAGGAGACAGACCCCCTGCCTGCCCCTGCGTGGCTAAGTCCAGGCGATGCCGATGCGCTCCTGAGTCAAGCCACCACTGAATCGGCGATGCTCATTGAGGCCACCGGGTATAGAAATGATGTTCTCCCGAATCCGCGACTCACGGTGGGAACCCTCAGTGACTTTTACGACACCCCGGGCTTGCCGTCTTCTGTTCCGGCCCGCGCCGCGAAGCTTTTCGCGCGCGCCGACCGCGTCGCCGCCATCATCGAAACCGTGACGGACCGCATTCAAGATCACAGTCTCGATCCACAATTACTCCGGTTGTGGCGACACATCCGCCAAGCGCGCATGGCCGGGGTGGCCTACGCGCTCAGCGATTTTGCCCGCTAGTGCGACTTCTTCAGCGACCAGATATCGCAGCAGCCCTCGGCGCACGGAACACCGTTAACGGTACAGCCTTGAACCGTGACGTTTCCCAGGGAAGCTGGCTCAGCTCCTTGCTCCAGCTCATCAACAAGATCAATGACCAATGAGGCAAAGCGCTGCGATGGGCCCGCCGTCCGTGTGCGATACACGCTCACACCCATCTCATCAGCTGCTTGTTTAAGCTCAGAGTCGAGGTCCCAAATGACTTCCATATGATCAGAAATGAAGCCGATTGGACATACAACAACTGCCTCAACCCCATCATTAGTGTGAATCTGCGTGGTGTGGTCAACAATGTCCGGCTCGAGCCACGGGGTAGCTGGGTTACCGGAACGGGACTGCCACACTAGGTCATACTCGCTAATTCCAGCGGCCTCAGCGACGAGACGTGAAGCCTCGGCGACTTGACGTGAGTAAATGTGCTTGTCGCCTTCCGAGCCACCGACGGCATCGTGCGCTGAGGGAACAGAATGAGCGGTGAACAGCATACGGGTTTTCGGCAGTTTGTCCTCCGGTACCTCCGCATAAGCTTCACGGATGGCCTCTGCCATCTCCTCAACAAACTTCGGGTGATCAAAGAACTGGCGCAACTTGGTGAAGGTAATCTCCGGCAGGCCCTTGTCCTTGGCGTAGTCACGCAGCTTGACAATGTCCTCGTCGTATTGACGGCAGGCACTGTAGCCACCCCACGCTGAGGTCGCGAAAACCGCGACGTTACGGATTCCATCAGCAGCCATCTGCTCTACTGCCTCGGTGCCGAAAGGGTACCAGTTACGGTTACCGAAGTAAATCGGTAGATTATGTCCGCGTTCTTTCAGTTCTGCTTCGAGGTTGTCAATGATCTCGCGGTTCAAAGCATTGAGGGGGCTTACGCCATCAAAGTGGAAATAGTGCTCGCCAACTACTTCCAGACGTTCGCGCGGGATGCCGCGGCCGCGGGTGACGTTCTCCAGAAACGGAACGACCTCCTCGTTTCCTTCCGGGCCACCGAAAGAAAGAACGAGGAGGGCGTCAAAAGTGGAGGGTACCCGGCCAGTGCTTAAACCAGCACCGGGGGCAATACGCTGTGTTTCAGTCATACGGCCCAGTTTAGCAATGCGCTTACCTAGATTAGTCGCACGGCATACGGAGCCATTCCGGCTTGACGGACCGGGGCGATACTGACGTTCTGGCCAGACTGCGGAGCCTCAACCATAGTGCCATCACCCAAATAGATCGCAACATGCTGGTTACCACTTGGGCCATAGAAAATCAGGTCACCGCGTTCGATGTCACTGGTCGAAATTTTCTCGCCCTTCTGATACTGGTATCCCGTGTAGTGCGGCAAAGAGATGCCCACACCCGCAAAGGCGTAGAGAACAAGACCAGAGCAGTCGAATCCGACCTTGTTGTAATCGCCGTGAGAGTCGGCGACGCCTCCATCGCGGATACCCTGTGTCGGGCCGTTGGCGTCACCGCCACCCCACGCATAAGGAACACCGACCTGAGAGGTGGCACGTGCGATGACGGTCTCAATTTGAGCCTCACGGGATGCACCACCCAGCTTCGATGCTGCCTTATCGGTAACACTGTCGGTCGTTTCGAGGTCCTCCAACAGACCAGACAGATCTGAGGCGAGGGCATCCCCGTCTTCATCGTCATCGTCGAGAACGCCAGACGTAGTGGTAGACGTTGACGTTGTGGAGGAGTCCTGGGATGCAGTGTGCGTCGACGTCGCAGAGTCTTCGCCTTGGAGGGCGAACAGCTTCGAGGAGCCCTGCGCCAAGGCATCGATTTCCTCTGCAGTCAGACTATTACTGTGGCCAGGTTGAGAGGCTGCCACCATTGATGCCACGGTGCCGACAACACCAATCCCCAAGGCAATGGTTTCTGGATCAATGGAGCGAGAGTCGAGAGAGCTGCCACCGCTGGTGTTGCGTCGATCCTCACTCTTAGAGGAAAGCTCTTTCACATTAGGATCGGAAGAGAGTGTATCGGCGGCGCTAGAGAGTTCCTTCATCTCCTCCGGAGACATCGTCGGAGAAGTACGCTGAGCCTGCAGCGAACGATTGCGTGCTTCCTCTGCAGAGGGGCCCTGGACGGACGCAGCGTCAGAGGTTGTAGCGCCAGAGGTTTCTGCCTCCGATACTGCGGACGGTTCTTCCGCCTCCGGCAGTTCTTCTGCGGAGAGATTGGAACCTTCAGAAGTTGGCAGATCCTCCTCCGTCAAGCTTTGCGACTGGACGTTAGATCCAGTTTCCAGACTTGATTCATCGGACGCGTCAACTCCCTTAACTTTATCTAGCGTCTTCTGTAGCTCCTCTAGCTGAGTGAGGAGGTCCGTGCGTTCCGCGGTCGAATCCTCAATGGTTGACTCCGATTCAGCGAGCAACTGGCGTGCGTCCGCTTCCGCTTCAGACGCCTGGTTCTCACGCTGCTCGGCAAGCTTTTGAGTCTTGCGCAGCTGAGATTCCTTGTTGGCCTTTTGCGTGCGCTCCTGCTCCAGCCGGGTGAGGACATCCTGCTGTTTATCGGACTGAGAGCGGAGGAAGGACTGACGCTCGAGCATGTCGGCGCGAGCGTTTTTGCCCGCTGCCTGGGATACGGCGTCGGAGGTGTTGGCACGGCGGTAAGCAGAGCGCGAGATGTCATCGAGCTTCGCTTGAGCCTGGGCCACCTCATCCTCAGCAGTGTCGAGCTGCTGACGTGCCGTGGTGGTACCACGACGCGCCTGCTCGGCCCTTGTCCGGGCATCGTTGAGATCGACGAGAGCCCGGTTCACTGCCTCGCGTTGCGAACCGATGGTGGCTTCGGCTTCTGCGATGCGTTCCTCGATCTGGGCAATGGTCCCGGCGAGGTCCGCAATGGAGGGATTGTCAGAGGAAAGCAGCTCCTTAACGTTAAGCTGCTCTGGTTCCGCCGCTACTGCTGGCGTTAAAGATGAAACTGTAGACAAGGCGGCGGTCGTCGCAATAGCAGCGCACACTGCTTTTAGACGACGGAAGCCGAATGATGAAGTGGTGGCCACGAGAATAGTCTCCTCAACGCCTACCGAGCCCCGATGCCGTCAACCACGTAGGAGGGCACATTTATGCATCCTCCTCTGCCCTTGCGTCACGGCGTGTGAGTGGAGGAATTTCCTATGTAGCGGATACGGGGATCTTCCCTTGCGCATACGAGATCTAGCCGTCACAGAGGCAGCACGTAATAGGCATGCGCAAAGAATGAGTGGGGCCTCATCCTAGAGAGGCGGACTCGTGAGAGGTCCTGTCATTGACGGGGACTGTCATTAACCTATCGCGGGTGTACACCTGCGCGCATCCAGGACCACGCACATTGAGCAAGGTGTTCCATGCTCGTTCGGGTCCCGATCGCGAAGGGGCACACGCAACGCGGAGAACATCGCGCTGTGAGGTTCCTCCTCGCCAGGCGCCCCGCGCATACAGTCGGTGTCCGCACCATCTAGGAGCAGCGGGCATCGACATGGCTGGCACCTAACCGGGAACCGACAGGACGAGAATGTGCAGCACTCTATCCACAGAGTGCATATGTCGCGTAAGCGAGCCTCTCCCACTCGGAAGGTAGGTGTCTTTGTGATGAAAAAGTCGAACACTGGTACCGACAGCACAAAGTTCATCAAGCTGCTGCGCGCTTAGAAAGGCGGCGCTCATCCGCCAGGCGGTGATCCTCAACTGCCGTTATCGCTCGTGGCGTGCTTCCCCACATACCCGTGCGTCGTCTCTGTTGAGAGTCAAGGCTTGGCCCATGAACACATGGAGCAAGAGTCAACCCGTGAGTCGATACGTGAACCATACGTCACCGACCTGCCATGTCGCACACTTTCCTCATTTTTCACATGAGTTAAGTTCAACCACAGAGCGTTACAGGAGCATCTAACCTGCAACGATTTTGTTACCAAGGTGTGATTGTGACTTTAATCACTAACGCGTAACGTGCGCCGCTTGGGGCAAGATGCAGCCAACTAAGCAACAGCAATCCGGCAGTGGGTAGCGCCCATGCGCAAGGCTCTGTCAGCAATCAACTACACGCTTGACGACAAGGCTTCATCCTTGCCCCACACTTCTTTGGTGGCACCCACTTTCCACGACAGGGCACCCCACGTGCCGCAGGATTGCATCGGCACCTGGGGGCCACGTCTGGACAACTGAAAGCTCCCTCGCTCAGAGTCATCCACCCCTAGAGTCGAGGCTTTCGCGTCAGCAACTTAGAACCTTTGAGGAGGCGTTGATGCGTCGCTTTGCGAGGCACTTTCTTCGCCCTTCAGTCGCCGTCGACGAGACCGAGGAGGAGATCGCATTTTCCCGCCTCAACCACTCCCCCACGGCCAAAGTAAAGGGTTAGTGGTTGACTTTTGCCACTTCCCTACCCTTCTCTGGCGAGCTCGGTGTCGCTATATGAGAGTGGCGGAGGCCTTCGTGTGAAGGACTCACACGCCGCTTCCGAGTGGCTCGACTTGTGACCGGACTAGCCTCGTGTGGCATCTACGACAGCAGCGGCCGGATTGGATTCGGGCGTGCGTCGAGACGCAGAGCGGACTGCGGAGTAGGCAGCCAACACTGCGAGGCAGAAAAATATTCCAAGGATGGGGCCCCACGGGACTGAGAAACCATCCGCCGTAGCGTAGAAATCATGAACAAGTGTGACCTGATCGAGACCTACCGGCAGGGAATCCTCGGCTGCTTCAATCGCCGCACGATCGTAGGAATCGCTCACAACCGACACCTTCATAGGCGCCTGAAGGATGACAGTGTCTAGGCCGGTCCTCTCTTGAAGAGTGGTGGCAAGGTCCCGCAGATCTGGAATCTTCTCCGGAAAAACGTCGACAACCGCTACCCCGTGGTCGGGCTGCAGGGAGGCGGCGATGGGCTCCTGGAGGGCATCGTCAAGCGCAAGCTCTGGGTTCGAGAAGGCAACACCATCGTCCGAAAGCTGTTCGGCGATGTTATCGACATCTACGCCATCCGGGATCATGGAGTACTCCTTACTGTTCTGCAGTCTCGAGCCTAAGCCCGCAACGACAGGATCAGGGCGGGTGACGCGCCGGTACCCCCCGAAATGGATGAAACAGAACGCTCGTACTGTTATAGTGGCACCAACCGCGGGTTCCAACCTCTACAATGGATAAGGAACCTTCGCGTTCTGAGAACGTCGATGTGCCACAGTCCCCGGACGTCGGCACGGCCTCGATGAGCTCGATGGACCTTTAATAAGTGTTCGACTACCTACAAGCGAAAAGCAAGGAATGGAGCTCCCTGTGACTGAAAGCCTGAACTCCTTCGGCGCCAAGAAGACCCTAGATGTCAACGGTAAGTCCTATGACTACTTCGACATCAACGCGGTTGAGGGCCTGGAGAAGCTGCCGTACTCCCTCAAGGTGCTAGCTGAGAACCAGCTGCGCTACGAGGATGGCAAGAACGTAACCAAGGATCACATTAACGCTTTGGCGAACTGGGATCCGTCCGCAGAGCCGGACACCGAGATCCAGTTCACCCCGGCTCGTGTCCTCATGCAGGACTTCACCGGCGTTCCCTGTGTGGTCGATCTCGCTACCATGCGTGAGGCCATCGCAACTCTCGGCGGCAAGCCGGAGCAGGTGAACCCGCTCAACCCGGCTGAGATGGTTATCGACCACTCCGTTATTGTTGAGGCTTTCGGTTCCTCCGAGGCTCTGGAGAAGAACGTCGAAATCGAATACGAGCGCAACCAGGAGCGTTACCAGTTCCTGCGTTGGGGTGCCGAGAACTTCTCCAACTTCCGCGTTGTCCCTCCGGGAACCGGTATTGTCCACCAGGTCAACATCGAGTACCTGTCTCGCGTCGTCTTCGACAACGAGGGCGTTGCTTACCCGGATACCTGTATCGGTACCGACTCGCACACCACCATGGAGAACGGCCTCGGCATTTTGGGCTGGGGCGTTGGCGGCATTGAGGCTGAGGCAGCCATGCTGGGCCAGCCGGTCTCCATGCTTATCCCGCGCGTCGTCGGCTTCAAGCTCACCGGCGAGATTCCGACCGGCGTGACGGCTACCGACGTTGTTCTGACCATCACCGAGATGCTCCGTGAGCACGGCGTGGTTCAGAAGTTTGTCGAGTTCTATGGCAACGGTGTGAAGTCTGTTCCGCTGGCTAACCGCGCCACCATTGGTAACATGTCTCCGGAATTCGGCTCCACCGCTGCGATCTTCCCGATCGACGAGGAGACCATCAAGTACCTCGAGCTCACCGGTCGCCCGCAGGAGCAGATCGACCGCGTCGAGGCATACGCCAAGGCTCAGGGCATGTGGCTGGAGCAGGATGCTCCGGAGGCTAAGTACTCCGAGTACCTCGAGCTGGATCTGTCCACCGTTAAGCCTTCCATCGCTGGCCCGAAGCGCCCGCAGGACCGCATCCTTCTTTCTGAGGCAAAGGAGCAGTTCCGTAAGGATCTGCCGACCTACGCTTCCGGTGACGTTGTCGCAGATGAGTCCACCATTGAGGCAAAGCGTATGACCGCTGAGGGCGGCGACGAGAACTCCCTCGTTGACGTTACCGGTGGCCTGAACAAGTCCCGCGCAGGTGAGGGCGAGTCCGCAGCTAAGGGTAGCTCCGGCCGTCAGTCCAACCCGGTGACCGTCACCTCCGCGAACGGTGGCGAGTACACCTTGGACCACGGCATGGTCGCCATTGCTTCCATCACGTCCTGCACCAACACCTCCAACCCATCCGTCATGGTGGGCGCTGGCCTCATTGCCCGCAAGGCGGCTGAAAAAGGCCTGAAGTCCAAGCCTTGGGTTAAGACCATTTGTGCTCCGGGTTCCCAGGTTGTTGACGGCTACTTCCAGCGCGCAGACCTGTGGAAGGACCTCGAGGCTCTCGGCTTCTACCTCTCTGGCTTCGGCTGCACCACCTGTATTGGTAACTCCGGCCCACTGCCGGAGGAAATCTCCAATGCCATCAACGAGTACGACCTGGCTGCTACCGCGGTCCTGTCCGGTAACCGCAACTTTGAGGGCCGCATTTCCCCGGACGTCAAGATGAACTACTTGGCCTCCCCAATCATGGTTATTGCTTACGCTATTGCCGGCACCATGGACTTCGACTTCGAAACCCAGCCGCTGGGTCAGGACCAGGACGGCAACGATGTCTTCCTCAAGGACATCTGGCCTTCCCCGCAGGAGATTGAGGACACCATCCAGCAGGCAATCTCCCGCGAGCTGTACGAGGCTGACTACGCCGACGTATTCAAGGGTGACGACGCATGGCGCAACCTGGATGTACCGGAGGGTGAAACCTTCGAGTGGAACGAGGATTCCACCTACATCCGCAAGGCTCCGTACTTCGACGGTATGCCGACTGAGCCGGAGCCGGTTGCGGACATCAAGGGTGCTCGCGTCCTGGCTAAACTCGGTGACTCCGTTACCACTGACCACATCTCCCCTGCCTCCTCCATTAAGCCGGGCACCCCTGCTGCTCAGTACCTGGATGAGAATGGTGTGGAGCGCCAGGACTACAACTCCCTGGGTTCCCGTCGTGGTAACCACGAGGTCATGATGCGCGGTACCTTCGCCAACATCCGCCTGCAGAACCAGCTGGTGGACGTTGCCGGTGGCTACACCCGCGACTTCACCCAGGAGGGCGCACCGCAGGCCTTCATCTTCGATGCTTGCGAGAACTACAAGGCCGCTGACATCCCGCTGGTCGTCTTGGCCGGCAAGGAGTACGGCACCGGTTCTTCCCGTGACTGGGCTGCCAAGGGCACCAATCTGCTGGGCGTGAAGGCCGTTATTACCGAGTCCTTCGAGCGTATCCACCGCTCGAACCTCATCGGTATGGGCGTTATCCCGCTGCAGTTCCCGGAGGGCGAGTCTCACGAGTCCCTGGGCTTGGACGGTACCGAGACCTTCGACATCGATGGCATTGCAGCTCTCAACGAGGGCGGAATTCCACCGTCGGTTCACGTGACCGCAACCAAGGAGTCCGGCGAGACCGTCGAGTTCGACGCCAAGGTTCGCATCGACACGCCTGGTGAGGCCGACTACTACCGCCACGGCGGCATTCTGCAGTACGTGCTGCGCCAGATGGTCAAGGCCTAAGAAGGCTCAAGCCGCTTTGAGAGCCCACGAGGTGGGCTCTGCATAGCTCAGCGGAAGGCCAGCTAGCAACGAGATGAGTGCTGGCTGGCCTTTCTTTATCCACAAAGCTTTCCACGCCCCAAGTAGCTATTAACTATTGGGTCAAACTCCCCTACTCGATTCCTCTCCCGTACCCACTATCGTTGCGGCACATGTGTGCCGCGCTTCCTTCCAAGGAGATCTTCCAGCCATGCCGATTATGAGCGATTCCGAGCTCAACCGCCGCCGTAACGACATCCTCGTCGGGGCGAGAAAATGCTTTGCCGAGTATGGCTATGAAGGCGCGACAGTCCGCCGATTGGAAGAGGCCACCGGAAAGTCGCGAGGCGCCATCTTCCACCACTTCGGTGATAAGGAATCGCTCTTCCTCGCGCTGGCTCGGGAGGATGCCGCCCGGGAGGCGGAGGTCGTGGCAAACAACGGTCTGGTCGAGGTGATGAGCGAAATGCTCCGCCACCCGGAACGCCACGAATGGCTCGCCACCCGCCTTGAGGTGACTTCAATGCTGCGCACCGATCCTTCCTTTGCCACTCGCTGGCGCGAAGAGCAGCAAGTCCTCGACAAGGCCGTGCGCGCCCGTCTGGAATCCAATGCCGAGAAGGGCCGGCTCCGCGATGATGTGTCCATCGATACCTTGGTGACCTATCTGGAGACTTTCATGGACGGTTTCATTAACCGACTCGCGCTGGGTGAAACGTCAAACCTGGAGCAAGTTCTTTCCTTGGTCGAACAGACGATTCGTGGGTCACGTATTCAATAGCTGCGGATTTTTCTCCCCTGATTGCCACCCCTGATGGTCCGCTAGTCCTCGTTACACTGTGTGGCATGGACCAAACTCCCCTACGACTTCCTCGTGCAAAGCTCGACATCTACTCAGGCGACAAGTCACGGCTCGTCCCCGCAGGATCTCGCGCTCACGATGCACAACCAAACCCGCACGTCGATACGTCGGGTATACGAGAAGTAATAGAAGATGCTGGTACTCAACCCGGGCGTCTCAAGTTCGGTGACATCGCCATCTGGATCCCTATAGCTCTCGTTGGACTATTCATAAGTAGCGTGACGTTTTCTTTCCTCACCAGTGGTTTTGGCCCTCCCCAAAGACCGCATTCCGGGTTTGATCCATTTGCTTTGATCCCAATCTTCGGCTGCCTATTCGGCCTTTTCTTTGTTGGGCTCGGCGTTTGGAACGTCCTCACAGCAATTGGCCGTGCCCGCCGTCTTCGTACCGCGTGGCGAAACAGCTGGATCGAATACCGGCCCGCTCTTATCGGTGAGCTCGTTTACTTGCGCAGCAAGACCGAAGGCTCGGAAAAGAATGAGAGGACCCATTTCTATTACTCCGCGCCGCTGCTCATTCTTCAGCCAGACGGCTCTTTCTCGAACGCAACGTCCGGCGAGTTCCGTGCCAACTATCCAAACGCACTAAAGTCACGGGGCGCTGCCTTGTCAGAGGCTTCCCGCGCAGCAACGGTTGATTCCACCCGCAACAATGGGTGGACCGTCGCCGCGTACCGTACCGATAGCCAGGTCTCAGAGGCAGAAATCCCCTGTGGATTATCCACCAAGCAAATCGATGCCATTCTCCGTTTTGCCGAACAGCGATGGATTACATAGCCCACTAGGTGCCAAGTCTCGCACGCAGTATTGACGGGTATTGCTCCCCTCAAGGCCTGTTGTTCATGGCCCACAGGGTTTCACTACCGCTAACCTGTGCGGTATGACTCACTCTCCCATCCGGTTTCCGCGTACGAAGCTGAAAATCTCCGGTAAGTTCCCGGAATGCCTCGCTCCCAAGGAATCCGAAACACATGATTCTCAGCCAAGGCAGGAGATTGACCGCAGCGGTATCAGGGAAGCCATTGATTCCACCGGCTTGCCCCCAGGGCGCGCCAGCGTCCATGATGTGATCTTTGGCTTCGTCTTTGGCTTCTTTGGCGTAACCGCTGCTATTCTCGCGTGCGTTATGGGGTTCGTCACCCTTTTGTTGGGGGGAAGTAAGGAGGGAAATGACACCGGTTTGCTATACGGCCTTCTCATTACTGCGGTATTAGCTGTCCTATTTTTGTGGGTTGCCATCTTCCTCGTGCGCAGTGAAAGGCAGAGAGCCAAGCGCATGGCCGCTGCTTGGAAAAACGGATGGATTGAATACCGGCCGGCACTCATCGGGGAATTGGTGTTGCATCGCCGCACGAGGAGTGACGACTCAACTGATCATTTCTACAAAGCTCCACTACTTATTCTTCAGCCGGATGGTTCGATGCCGAAAGCGCACAGCGCTGAATTCAGGAGTGGGAATCCCAATTGGTTGAAGATGCGCGGATTCACCGTGGCGGATGGCCCACTGGTTGCCACGGTGGATTTCAACCACAACAACGGTTGGCATGTCGTGGCATATCGGGCCGACGACCCCAACCCCACGCCCGTGCTTCAACACGGCCTCAGCAAAGAACAAGTGGAGGCTGTCCTGACCTTCGCCGAAAACTCATGGGTGAAGTAGGTCGCATGTCCCAGGATGTACTCGCACCATTCGACTTCCAGAGCCTTTTTTATTCTGACCGAATTATCCCGAAAAGCAAGCGGTCCGTGTCCTCGCCTAACCCGGTACCCGCAACACCCGTGGTGGCGCGAGCTGTATACGCAACCGGTCCCTTCCCCGGGAACTCAGCTCTCAATAAGAGATCATTGGTCGGACGTGCCATCCTTGCGCTAATGCTCGCAGCTTCCGCCATTGCCCTAGTCATGGAGGATGAGGTCATCATCCACCCGGCGATTTCCTGGGCCATCAAACTGTTCTTCTCCGCAGCGTTGATTGTGGTAGTACTAGACCTTGGGGATGATATCCGACGCAATACTTGGGGTGCGCAGCGTGTTCGACTCGCTGCAGAGAACGGATGGCTCGAGTATTACCCAGCGCTAGTAGGAGAAATCTGGAACACCGGTACCGTCAAACATGAGTATGCTCCGACGGAGTATTGCTACCAGGCTAAAGCGCGACTGTTCTCCCGAGATGGCTCGAGCTTTTATATCACTACCGAGGTCTTTCTCGACAATCACACGCCAATGGAATTTTCTCAGATGGGCATCGCGGTGGTCGACGATGAAGAGGATGCGAAGTTTGAACGAGTAAACGGTTGGTACCTAGCAGGCCACATCGCTACCAAGCCGCTGAATGAAGCCGGTTTCGCGCATCGACTCACCAAAGATCAGGTGCGAGCTGGCCTCAATGCTGCGCTACATGCCTAGCAATCGGAGCTAATCCTCCGGGTCTCCTCGGCGAAGCTCCCCATCTAGCACTGCGTGTGCTGGTTTGTCAGTTACTGTGCGAACTATGACTGAGTCCCCCATCACTCTGCCGCGCACCAAGCTAAAACTTTCGCCGCATGTGCCGAAAACTCTCGCAGATCAACAATCTACAGCCGATGTATCCCAGCCAAATCCACATATAGATCGCAGTGGTATCCGCGAAGTCATCGATGGCGCCGGCCCCAGCCCGGGACGAGCCCTGCTGGAAAAGAATTCCACTGGACTCATCACCGGAATACTCGTCATTACCGTCCTTGTCATAGGCCTCGCGATAGCTGCAGCCGCCTTTGCAGTGTTCTCGGAGATGAAGGCAGCAGGACCCGTCATTCTCATCAGTCTTCTCATTTTTGTCGCACTTACAGTATTCCTCGTCGTCGCTTCTGTTCGCGGTAAGAAATCGTTGAACCGCATGGTGAAAGGCATGGATAACATATGGAAGAACGGATGGATTGAATACAGGCCAGTCCTCATCGGCGAGCTAGCCCACGTGCGTCAGGAGGATGACGGCGACACAGTGACGCACTACTACACCGCACCGCTTCTGATGTTGCAGCCAGATGGGAGCATGAACAGGGTGACTTCAAGCCAGTTCACTAATAGGGACCCAGCGTGGCTAAAGGCGAAAAACTTCGCTGTAGCCGACAGCCCACAGACAGCAACCGTAGACTTCGCCCACAATAATGGCTGGGACGTGGCTGGATACCGTGTGGACGTCCCCAACCCGGAGCCCCAGTTTGGGCTCGGGCTCACTAAGCAGCAGGTAGAAGCAGTTCTCTCCTTCGCAGCGAAGAGTTGGGTGCGCTAAATATCCTTAACGCTCCCGTCGCCGTCGATGAACTCCAGCGGAGAGGACGGCAGTGTCTCGCGCGTGGCCACTTCGGTGACAACGTCGGCGACTAGATGTCGCGACGTCTTCATATCAGCACTACGCTGCGAATTCTCCGCGAGGACGGTAATACCCCGCGCTGGCTCCTCAGTGAGAGCAGCTGGGCCTAGGATGAGATAATTCAGGTCAGTGGAGTTGAGCTTATTGTCCACGGCCTTCTTGGACTCCACGTAGGCATACCACTTCTCGTCCGCGGGATCGGTGGTATTCGTCGTGGCACCCATGTAGGAAATCATGATGTAGGCCGGAGTGTTCTTACCGTCGGCAGCAAGCTTCTCCAGACCCGCAATCGATGCGAGCGCGGCATCGCGGTCCACGGCCCAGGTTACGTCAGCGCCAGCGCGACCACCGTTGCCAGCGCCCCAAACGACGACGTCATAATCGCCGAGGAGTTCAGCCCACTGTTCCTCGGAAATCTCAGTGAGATCGCGCAGTACCGGGGTTGCCCCACTCGCCTCGATATCAGGAACCTGGTTGGGATTACGGATAAGGGAGTGGACATCGACGTTGGCGTCGACAAGCTTCGGCGCCGCCAGCAATCCCACCTTGCCGTGGCCGCCAATGTAGAGAACTTTCTTACGCGCGTTCGTTGTCGTATCAGTCATGTCCGCCACCGTACGCGCCTTCCTGGCACACTGCATGACCCCTGGGCAGTGTTAAAAACGCGCGGGATACAATGAGATCATGATTGCCATCATGACTGTCACCGGTGCCGATCGCACCGGCATCATCGCGTCCGTGTCTACTGCCCTTGCTGAGCTCAACGTCAACATCGTGGATGTTTCGCAGACTCTTATGTCGGGCTTTTTCACCATGATCCTGAGGGTTGAATTCGATGAGAATGAGGTGAGCATCCGCGAAATTCAGGACCGAATGAACTCCGTGGGTGAATCTACCCAACAGTCCATTCGCGTGCAGTCGGAAGCGCTGTTCACCGCCATGAATGAGATCTAGGAACGATAACGAGTCATGCTTAATCGCTTCAATACTGTCAGTATTCTCGACACCATCGAGATGATCGAGAAGTACCGTCTCGACATCCGCACCGTGACCATGGGCATTTCGCTCCTCGGCTGCACCCGCCCCACCATGGAAGCCACCGCCGAAGCAGTCTACGATCGCGTGACTACCCGCGCGGCTCAACTCGTGGAAGTCTGCGAAGGAATCGAGGCTGAGCTCGGCATCCCGATCGTCAACAAGCGCATCTCCGTGACCCCTATCGCGCTCATCGTGGCCGGCGTCGACGGAAACCCCGTGGACGTCGCCCGCGCGCTGGACCGTGCGGCAGCCGCCACTGGCGTCGACTTCGTTGGTGGCTACTCTGCGCTCGTTGAAAAGGGCGCTACCGCCGCCGAAAAGGCACTCATCCGTTCCATCCCGGAAGCCCTGGCAGAGACGAACCTGGTGTGCTCCTCGGTCAACATCGCCTCCTCCCGCGCCGGCATCAACATGAATGCGGCCGCGCAGATGGGACGAATCATCAAGGAGGCAGCCGAGCTTACCAAGGACCGTAGCGCCATCGGCTGCGCCAAACTCGTGATCTTCTCCAACTCCGTCGGCGATAACCCCTTCATGGCCGGCGCCTTCCACGGCATCGAGGAGCCGGACTGCGTCGTTTCCGTCGGCGTATCCGGACCCGGTGTGGTCGATCGCGCCCTCGGTTCCCTGAAGGGAGCCACCCTCAATGAGGTAGCCGAAGAGGTTAAGAAAGCCGCCTTCAAGGTCACCCGCGCCGGACAGCTCGTGGGTGAAATGGCTTCTGAGCGCCTCGGTGTTCCCTTCGGCATCATCGACCTCTCCCTCGCTCCCACCGCGGAGCTGGGTGACTCCGTCGCACACATTCTGGAGCACATGGGCCTGGATCAGGTGGGCACGCACGGCACCACGGCAGCATTGGCGCTGCTTAACGACGCCGTCAAGAAGGGCGGCATGATGGCCTGTTCCCGCGTGGGCGGCCTGTCCGGTTCCTTCATCCCGGTTTCTGAGGACAAGGGCATGATCGATGCGGTGCGCTCTGGCGCTATCTCCATCGACAAACTGGAGGCCATGACCTCTATCTGCTCAGTGGGCTTGGACATGATCGCCATCCCGGGCGATACTTCTGCAGAAACCATCGCCGGCATGATTGCTGATGAGGCCGCCATTGGTGTGATGAACCATAAGACCACCGCAGTGCGCGTCATCCCCGCGCCTGGCACCAAGGCTGGCGACGAAGTCAACTTCGGCGGCCTGCTGGGCTACGCTCCGGTCATCCCGGTTAACCAGGTGGGCAACTCTACCTTCATTAACCGCGGTGGCTTCATTCCGGCTCCGGTGCACGGATTCCGAAATTAAAGCCTCACCACCTCGGATTAATTTTCACCAAGCGCTTGACCCTCACACAGTGTGAGGGTTTAGCTTTGTCCCATGCAAGCGGACAAACCGTACACTCGAATCAGCGGTTGTTACAAGCTAAGGTGAACTCACTGTAGATGGCCCAGCTGGAATCGAGTTTCGTAGTTGCTCCTCAAGCTCTGCAAGCATCGGCAGCGCTAGCTTCGCACGTTCAGCATCAATGCCCCACTTCTCCGGTTCACTGCGGAGCATCGTGGCTGTGGCCGTGAGAAAGTGGGCGAAGTTTTCGACTACGGCACGGTTGTTGTTGCGAATACCTTCGGTGAGCACGGTGGTACTCAGCCGTTCGGTCCAAATTTCGAGGATATGGGGTGAAGTGCTCTTGGCTATCGTGGTGCAGGCGGCGCGCGCTAAGCGCACACTCTCATCGTCATGCCACACTCCTCCGGGGGCGCGAAGACGGCACGAAATAATTGCTGCGCCTTCTACGGCCGGGATCCTTCCCATGCGCACACACGTTTCTACGTAGTCGGCGCCGTAACCGACGGCCATGATAGGACCGATGTCCTTGACAATGCCACGTGTGTCATCCTCGGTGACGTACCACGCACGGAAGGCGAGGTAGTCCTCGTAGTGGAAGTGGCCCGCCGCCGCGAGCACATTCAGCAACCTGGCGGACAACGCCTTAGTCCACACCTTGTCTGTACGCAGGTAACCGTTAAGGCGTTCACGAATCTGATCAAGATGGTCATCCCACTGACCTGACTCAATGCCCTCTTTCAATTCGGTGTAGGCCCAGTCCACGCGGACCTCAGGCCGTTTGCTCACTAAACCGGTGAGTAGCGGTTCGATGACAGAACCGAGGCTATCGGCGGTGCTCATGACTTCTTCCTCTCCTGCGGCAGCACGTCGGGGTCTGACCACTTCTAGACCCTGTGCGTGGGAAGCGGAAGGACCCAAGAGAAGAGTCTTGAGCGGTGTGTGGTTGTGAGCCCGAGTCTAGCCCAGGATGTAGAATAAGGATAGAGCCAAATTTGAGAATTAGTCTTTAGGCTAGCTCCACAATCTCCATGTACTCGTCGTTCCACAGGTCCTCATCGCCGTCTGGCATGATGATGACGCGCTCAGGGTTGAGTGCCTTCACCGCTCCCGGATCGTGGGTAACCAAGACCACGGCGCCGGTGTAGGTCCCCAGGGCATCGAGCACCTGCTCGCGGGACTGTGGGTCGAGGTTGTTCGTGGGCTCGTCGAGAAGCAGCACGTTGGCTCGTGAGGACACCAGCGTTGCCAGCGACAATCGGGTCTTCTCACCACCGGAGAGCGTGCCGGCGGGTTGCTCCAGCTTGTCTCCGGAAAACATGAAGGCGCCGAGCAGACCACGCAAATCCTGCTGGCCAGCATCAGGGCAGGCCTCGATGGTGTTTTCCCACACGGTCTTGTCGGGGTCGATGTTGTCGTGTTCCTGGGCAAAGTATCCGATGCGCAGGCCGTGGCCAGAGACGATGCCACCTTCGCCATCGGTGCGCTCTACGCCCGCCAGAAGCTTAAGAAGGGTTGTCTTGCCGGCACCGTTGTAGCCCAGAACAACCACGCGGGATCCCTTGTCGATGGCCAAATCGACGCCGACGAAGACCTCCAGCGAACCATACATCTTGGTCAGGCCCTTGGCATTCATCGGAGTCTTGCCGCAGGGAGCAGGTTCCGGGAATTTGATGTGGGCAACCTTATCGGCCACGCGGACGTCATCCAGCTCGTTCATCATCCGCTCAGCTCGGTGCAGCATCTGCTTGGCAGCGGCGGCCTTCGTGGCCTTCGCACCCAGCTTGGCGGCTTGCTTGTGCAACGCTGCGGCTTTCTTTTCCGCGTTCGCGCGCTCGCGGCGGCGACGTGCCTCATCGGTGGCGCGGGCGTCAAGGTACTTCTTAAAGCCCATGTTGTAGACGTCTGCTTCGGCGCGCACGGCATCGAGGAACCAGACCTTGTTACACACGTCCTCCAGCAGGTCTACATCGTGGGAGATCATCACGAGTCCGCCTTCGTGCTTGGATAAGAAGCCGCGCAGCCAGGTGATAGAGTCCGCATCGAGGTGGTTCGTGGGCTCGTCGAGAAGCAGCGTGGTCTGGGACTTGCCCGAGCCAGCCGACGCTGCGAAAAGAATCTGCGCCAGCTCCACGCGGCGGCGTTGACCACCGGACAGCGTCTTGAGCTGCTGATCCAGGACGCGCTGCGGAAGGCCCAAGTTGTCGCAGATCTGCGCGCACTCGGAGTCCGCTTCATACCCGCCTAAAGCGTGGTACTCCTCCTCCAAGCGGGAAAACTTACGAATGGCCTTGTCACGAAACTTCTCGTCCGTGGCGGTTTCCATCAGCTCTTGCTGCTTGGCCATGCGGCGCTTGATGTCGTCTAAGCCGCGGGCCGAGAGCACACGCTCGCGCGCGGTCTGCTCGATATTGCCCTCTCGGGAATCCTGCGGTAGGTAACCAATGGGCCCTGAGCGCGTCACGGAGCCGCCATAGGGTTCGGTCTCCCCCGCCAGGATGCGCATCGTCGTCGTCTTGCCCGCGCCATTGCGCCCGACTAGGCCGATGCGGTCGCCCGGTTGCACGCGTAGGTGCTGGCCGGGGGCGTCGAGAAGCGTGCGTGCGCCCACGCGCACCTCGAAATCATTGGTCACAATCACGTCGAAACAGTCTAGCAACCAGGGTAGTTAAACCCGAACCCGCGGCAGTACGCCTGCAGCATGTATCTGGGGGATCTGGAGCATAGAGCATCTTGGAAAACTTGACTCCTGGTCGGCGCGTTTCACTCATGCATGAAAGTCGATGTGACTACATTGGCGTCATGAGCACATCAGACACATCGAGATCACCGTTGATCCTCGCGATTACCGCATGTCCGACCGGAATCGCCCACACCTACATGGCCGCTGAAAACCTGGAAGCTGCTGCCGCTGAACTTGGTTACCGCATCAAGATTGAGACACACGGTTCAATTGGTGTCGAAGGTACCTTTAGCTCGAAGGACATCGACGAAGCCGATGCCATCGTGATTGGCGCCGACACCGTGATTGCCAAAGACCGCTTCCGTGGAAAGCGCTTGGCAGCCACTGGCGTTGATGAAGCTATTAAGCAACCAAAGGAGCTTCTCACTCGCGCTCTATCAGCGGCGAAGTGGGAAGGAAAGACTTCGAGCGACGAGCCGCAAGGGAATCAGGGCGAAGAAACGTCCGGCAGCGCCACCGGGGTTCGTGCTGTGGGAGAGACGCTCTACAAAGCGCTAATGAATGGTGTTTCCCATATGATTCCGTTCGTGGTGACCGGTGGTCTCCTCATTGCGGTAGCACTCTCAATCGGAGGAACTCCCACGCCCGAAGGCCTAGCTATCCCTGAAGACTCTTTCTGGAACACTCTGAATGAGCTTGGCGGCTTGGCCTTTTCTCTCATGGTGCCGATTCTTTCCGGCTATATTGCTGTCGGCATTGCGGACCGCCCCGGCTTGGCGCCAGGACTCATCACTGGTCTTATCGCTACGACCGGCTCACTCTATGGCTCAGAAGCTGGAGCTGGTTTCCTGGGAGGCATCGTCACAGGCATCCTGTCCGGCTACGTAGCCCTAGGAATTAAAAAGATTCCGGTTAATAAGTACATCGCCCCGATCTGGCCGATCATCGTGATTCCGATCTTCACCACGCTTATCGTGGGGCTAGTCTTTATCTACTTCGTCGGTGCGCCGGTAGCCGGTGCCTTTGAAGCCATGACCGAGTACCTCGCGGGGATGGAAGGTTCCTCTGTCATTGTCCTCGGTCTGGTTATCGGCGCGATGATCGCTTTCGACATGGGCGGGCCCTTCAACAAAACTGCCTTCTTGTTCGGCGGTGGCATGATTGCCGCCGGCAATGCGGCTCCGATGGGTATGGCGGCTACCGCTATTGCCGTACCGCCCCTTGCGGTGGGTGTTGCCACCCTGGTCCGCCGTGCTTGGTTCAACAAAGCAGAGAAGGACGCCGGTATCGCCGCGCTCTTCATGGGATTCTTCGGCATCACCGAAGGAGCTATCCCTCTTGCGGCTGCACGCCCGCTCCAAGTCATTCCGGCAAACGTCATCGGCGGTGCGGTAGCAGGAGCCCTGGCAGGTGTGCTTGGTGTCACTGACCATGTCATGCACGGAGGTCCCATCGTCGCGGTACTTGGGGCTGTCGACAACATCGTGGGCTTCTTCATCGCACTGCTCATTGGCGTCGTCGTTTGTGCTTCTGTCATGCTTCTGTTGATTGGACTTACCCAACGTGGAAAGGCCCAGAGCAAAGCTGCGAGACAGGATAATCGGGACGCAGCGGGCATAGCTAAGGAGGATGTGGCAGAAGCATCGGCCCAAGACCAACCTCTGCTCTCTGCCGAGACGGTTAGCCTGGACCACGACCTTGGCAATGACCGCGACGAGATCATCAACTCTTTGGTCACGCTTGTCTCTCCCCGGCTTTCTGATCCTTCTAGGGTCACCAAAGCCGCCCTGGAGCGGGAGTCGAAGCACTCTACCGGGGTGGGTCATGGCGTGGCCATCCCTCATGCCCGTACATCGGGGGTGAACGTCCCGACTTTGGCTTTTGCTCGTCTTCCCGAGGGCATCACGTGGGCGGATGGTGAGGATCCCACGACGATGGTCTTCCTCATTGCTGTGCCTGAGGACGCCGGCAAGCAGCATCTCAAGCTGCTTTCCAAGCTAGCGCGGGCAATTATGCAGGATGATTTCCGTGCTCGGCTTCAATCCGCCACATCCAAGGAGGAGGCTGTAGACATCATCTCCACGACCTTGGATCCTGCGTCCTTACCCGCTTCGTCATAGCGGTATGTTTCAAAGCCATTAAAACACCGCACATCATGAAAAAGAAACCGTCAGCCCAAGGGCACTGAAGGTCATGTTGTGAAGACCTCAAGCATCTCGGACTGACGGTAATGGGGGCTTGCAGCCGAAACTAGACTGCGAAGCCGAGGGCCTGGAGCATCTCGCGGCCCTCCTCGGTAATCATGTTCGGGCCCCACGGCGGCATCCAGACCCAGTTGAGCTGGACGGCCTCGGCGAGCTTGTTGCCCACAATGACGTCCTCAATCTGCTCGCCAATGACATCGGTAAGCGGACAGGCAGGAGAGGTCAGCGTCATGTTAATGACGCAGGTGTTCTTGCCGTCGATGTCATCGAGCCAGACGTCGTAGACCAAGCCCAGGTCAACGATGTTGATGCCAAGCTCTGGGTCGATGACGTCACGGAGATACTCAGTAATGTCGAAGACCTTAGCAATCTGTTCTTCAGTCTGCTCAGGTTTAACAGCACCGCCGTCGAAGGATGCGTTCTGGTCCTGGTACGGGTCGGTAGGACCCGTGGTCTCAGTGTTTTCTGCCATCTATTTCTCCAATTCGTTGAGTGCTTCCATGGTGGCGGCCTGGAAAGCCTTCCACCCCAGAAGAGCGCATTTCACACGGGCGGGGAACTTGGCCACTCCGGCAAAGGCGATGCCATCCCCAATGATCTCATCGTCACCCTCAACTTCACCGCGCGAGGTCGCCATCTTCTCGAACTCGGCCAGCTTGGCATTGGCTTCCTCGAGAGGGATTCCCACGATTTCCTCCGCCATGACGGAGGTCGAGGCTTGCGAGATGGAGCAGCCCTCGGCGTCGTAGGAGACGTCTTCCACCGTTTTTCCATCGGCAGAGAGCTTGACGCGCAAGGTGATCTCATCACCGCAGGAAGGGTTAACGTGGTGGACCTCTGCCTGACCTTCGCGCAAGCCGGAGAATTTCGGGTTCTTGTAGTGATCCAGGATGACGTCCTGGTACATGGAATCTAGGTTCATTCGCTCACTCCAAAGAAGGCACGGGCTGCCCGCACCGCCTCTACGAGGGCGTCGACCTCGTCCTCAGTGTTGTACAGGTAGAAGCTGGCGCGTGCGGTCGAATTAGCCTTGCACGCGCGATGCAGCGGCCACGCGCAGTGGTGGCCAGTGCGAATGGATACGCCGTGGGCGTCGAGAACCTGGCCCAAGTCATGGGGATGGATTCCCTCCACGACGAAGGATACCGCTCCCCCACGATCTTCGGTGTTGTCGGGTCCGATGATCCGCACACCCGGAATCTGGGTGAGCTTCTCCAAGGCATAAGCGGTGAGCTTTTTCTCGTGGGCGTGGATGGCGTCCATGCCGATCTCACTGAGGTACTTCACGGCCGCACCAAGCCCAACGACCTGGCTGGTCATCTGGGTACCAGCCTCAAATCGAGTAGGTGGCTCAGCAAAGGTGGTGCTGTCCATCTTCACGACCTCAATCATGGAACCACCCGTGAGGAAAGGTGGAAGCTGCGACAGAAGCTCAGCCTTGCCATAGAGCACGCCGATACCGGTGGGCCCACACATCTTGTGCCCAGAGAACGCCGCGAAGTCGACGTCCAGCGCGTGGAAGTCCACAGGCATGTGGGGAACGGACTGGCAGGCATCCAAGACAACCAAGGCACCAACGGCACGAGCGCGCCGCACCAACTCCTGCACCGGGGCCACTGCACCTGTGACGTTGGATTGATGGGTAAAAGCCACGACCTTAACGGACTCATCGAGCTCAAGTGAATCGAGGTCAATGCGGCCATCCTCAGTCATGGAGTACCACTTCAGCGTGGCACCGGTGCGCTGGCATAGCTCCTGCCATGGCACGAGGTTCGCATGGTGCTCGAGCTCGGTGACCACCACGGTGTCACCCTCACCAACGTAGAGTTCCCCCGCACGTTCATCACTGAGCGTGTAGGCAACCTCATTGAGTGCCTCCGTGGCGTTCTTGGTGAAAGCAATCTCATCGCGGTCGGCGCCGACGAAGGCAGCGATGGCCTGGCGAGCGGACTCGTAGGCATCATCAGCTTCTTCCGCCAGCTGGTAAGAGCCGCGGTGCACCGGCGCGTTGGTGCCGAGGACGAATTCCTCCTCGGCCTTCCACACCGGCAGCGGACGTTGCGAGGTCGCGCCCGAATCCAGGTACACCAAGGGTTTACCATCGCGCACGGAGCGCGAAAGGATGGGGAATTGCTCCCTAATCGCAGTAACGTCTAGTTCAGACATGGGTCCTTCTGCTCGGTTCTTCGACTGATCGCGCGACTTTCTCGCACGACTCCTGGTCTGTATGTGGCTTAGTTGAGGAACTGCTCGTAGCCGTCAGCCTCAAGCTGGTCAGCCAGCTCTGCGCCACCGGTCTTGATGATCTGTCCATCAGCGAAGACGTGGACGAAATCCGGGGTGACGTAGTTGAGGATGCGCTTGTAGTGCGTAATGAGGAGAATGCCGCCGTTGGTCTCATCCTGGTAGCGATTGATGCCCTCAGACACGACGCGCAGGGCGTCGACGTCCAGGCCGGAGTCGGTTTCATCCATGACTGCGAACTTCGGCTTGAGGATATCCAGCTGCATAACCTCGTGGCGCTTCTTCTCACCACCAGAGAAGCCCTCGTTGACGGAGCGGTGAGCGAAGGACTTGTCGATAGCCAGCTTCTCGCGGGCTTCGGTCAGTTCCTTATTCCACTCGCGCAGCTTCGGAGCCTCGCCGCGGATGGCGGTAACGGCCGAGCGCATGAACTGCGACATCTTCACGCCCGGCACCTCGGTCGGGTACTGCATGGCGAGGAAGAGACCAGCACGGGCGCGCTCGTCAACTTCCATCTCGAGGAGATTCTCGCCGTCGAGAAGCACTTCGCCCTCGGTGACCTCGTACTTCGGGTGACCGGCAATGACATAGGACAGGGTGGACTTACCGGAGCCGTTCGGGCCCATCACGGCGTGGGTCTCACCGGAGTTGATGGTGAGGTTGACGCCCTTGAGAATCTCCTTGGCCTCGCCGTCCTCTTCGTTAGGGAGCACCTGTGCGTGGAGGTTCTTGATTTCCAGAGTAGACATGGAGTTGGTACCTGCTTTCGGGGAGTTTTAAGCGTTGATCTTGGCGAGCTCGTCGACGACGCGGGATTCCAGATCCTCGCGCAAGGACTCGACTGGGATGCGGGAGATGACTTCAGAGAAGAAGCCGCGGATGATGAGGCGACGAGCCTCGGCGGCTGGGATGCCGCGAGACATGAGGTAGAACAGCTCGAGGTCGTCGAAGCGGCCCACGGTGGCGGCGTGGCCGGCACCAACGATCTCACCGGTCTGGATCTCCAGGTTCGGGATGGCATCGGCGCGCGCACCTTCGGTGAGAATCAGGTTGTTGTTCGTCTCATAGGTATCGGTATTGTTGGCGTCCTTGCGGATCAGCACGTCACCAACCCAGCAGGTACGAGCCTCTGGGGTCCGTGAAGCAGAACCTGCCTCCTCCTTCTCCGCAGCGGTCGCGCCCTGCAGAGCGCCCTTATAGAACACGCGGGAGCGGCAGTTCGGGACGTCGTGGTCGACGAGCAAGCGGTTCTCAAAGTACTGGCCGGCATCAGCGAAGTAGACGCCCAGCAGCTCGGCATCGCCGCCGGGTCCGTCAAAGACCACGCGTGGGACGAGACGCACAATCTCGCCGCCAAATATAGCGGTGTTGTGGCGCAGTACGGCATCGCGGCCAACCTTGGCAATCTGGTGGGACAGGTGGACGGCGTCGTCCTCCCAGTCGGCGTCGACGACGACGGTGACCTGTGCGCCATCCTCAAGCACGAACTCCACGTTGTCCGCGTGGGTGCCGGAGCCGACGTAGCGCAGCACGATAGTGGCCTCGGCGTGGTGACCCACGTGGATGGAGGTCGCACCAAAGGAAGTGACTCCCTCACCTGCGCCGGTAATGGTGATGTCGACCGGCTTGTCCAGCTGCGCTTCCGCGGCAATGGTAACCACCTGCGCCTCTGGCATGGAGGTCCACGCTTGTGCCGCAACCCGGTCGGCCGGAGCACCTGCAGAGCCAAGGCGGGAGTCGTCAGCTGCCACGGTTTCAGAGGTCACGCCCTCTGGGGCGGTGACGTCAATCTTCTGTGCGGTCGCCGGGGCGAACTCGCCGTTGTGCAGACCACGCAGGTTGCGCAGGGCAATGAAGCGCCACACCTCATCGCGGCCGTGCGGAACCGGGAAATCCGCCACATTGAACGAAGTGAACTGGTCACCCTTGGTGACGTCAGCAGGATTAAATTCGTTGGAAGCTACCACTTAGCCCACCGATCCTTCCATCTGCAGCTCGATAAGACGGTTGAGCTCCAGGGCGTATTCCATGGGGAGCTCCTTGGCAATCGGCTCGACGAAGCCGCGCACGATCATGGCCATTGCCTCTTCCTCGGCGATGCCGCGGGACATGAGGTAAAAGAGCTGCTCCTCAGAGACCTGAGAAACGGTTGCCTCGTGGCCCAAGGTGACGTGATCGTTGCGGATGTCGTTGTACGGGTAGGTATCCGAACGCGAGTCATTATCCACGAGCAAAGCGTCACACTCGACGTTCGCGGTGGAGTTGGAGGCGTTGTTGTTGACCTGCACCAAACCGCGGTAGGCGGCACGGCCACCATTTCGGGCAACGGACTTGGACACGATGTTGGAAGACGTGTTGGGCGCCATGTGAACCATCTTGGAACCGGTGTCCTGAACCTGGTTTTCACCGGCAAAAGCCAGGGAAAGAACCTCACCCTTGGCATGCTCACCGGTGAGCCAGCAGGACGGGTACTTCATGGTGACCTTGGAGCCAATGTTGCCATCGACCCACTCCATGGTTCCGCCTTCTTCGACCTTGGCGCGCTGGGTCACCAGGTTGTAGACGTTGGTGGACCAGTTCTGAATCGTGGTGTAGCGGCAGCGGCCGCCCTTCTTCACGACGATCTCAATAACACCCGTGTGCAGGGAGTCCGAGTTATAAATCGGAGCGGTGCAGCCCTCGATGTAGTGAACGTAGGCGCCTTCTTCGACAACGATGAGGGTGCGCTCAAACTGGCCCATGTTCTCGGTGTTAATGCGGAAGTATGCCTGGAGCGGGATGTCCACGTGCACGCCCTTCGGGACGTACACGAAGGAGCCACCGGACCAGCAGGCGTTGTTGAGCGCGGAGAACTTGTTATCGCCAGCGGGGATCACAGTGCCGAAATACTCCTGCAGAATCTCCGGGTATTCTTGCACTGCCGTATCGGTATCGACGAAGATAACGCCTTGTTCCTCAAGGTCCTCACGAATCTTGTGGTAAACCACCTCGGACTCGTACTGAGCAGCAACGCCGGAGACAAGGCGCTTCTTCTCAGCGTCCGGAATACCCAGCTTGTCGTAGGTCTCCTTAATGTCCTCCGGAAGGTCATCCCAGGTCTGGGCCTGCTTCTCGGTAGAACGAACAAAGTACTTAATGTTGTCGAAGTCGATCGCAGACAGATCCGGACCCCACGCCGGAACCGGCTTTTTGTTGAAAACACGCAGAGCCTTGAGGCGCGACTCGAGCATCCACTCGGGCTCATTCTTCTTCTTCGAAATGTCGCGAACGACATCCTCGCTCAATCCGCGGTGTGCTGCTTGGCCGGCTTCGTCGGAATCGTGCCAGCCATACTCGTAGCCGCCGATGGAGGAGATGATCTCGTCATCGCTCATCTTGGTTTCAAGCCCTGGTGCTGGTTGTGCCTGTGTCAAAGCCCGCTCCTTTCTCGTCGATTAGCGTTCCTGCCGCTCCGCCCCAGAGGGCGGTACGGGCGTTAAGGGGATGTTTGTGGTGCAAATTCCGTGGCCGTCCGCAATGGAGGCCAGGGGTTGCACATGTTTTCCTAAAAGGGCAGAGAAAACTTCCTGTTCAGCCTCACACAGCTCCGGGTGCTCGGCGGCCACATGGGCCACCGGGCAGTGGTGCTGGCAAATCTGCACGCCGTTACCCACGGACGTGACCGTGGCAGCGTAACCGTGCGCATCAAGAGCCTCAGCAAGCTGGCGTGCTACCTCTGGAACCGATTCATCTTCGTTGACCAGAGGTGCGACGTCTTCTACGAGGCGCTCGAAACGAGCCTTGGCGAAGCGCCGCACGGCCTCTGGACCTCCAGCTTCACGCAGTGCTGCGAGAGCTTCAGCTGCTAGTTCGTCATAGGCATGGCCGAATTGCGCGCGGCCTTGGTCTGTGAGGCGAAAGTGCTTGGCGGGGCGACCACGGCCAACCGTGTGCCCGGGGCGGGCTGGCGGGCGGCGATGCACCACCTCAGTGAATCCTTCTTCTACCAGAATGTCTAAGTGCCGGCGGATGCCAGCGGCCGAGAGACCGAGGCGTTCACCTAGGTACGACGCCGTCACGGGGCCGTCCTTAAGAAGCAACAGCATGACATGGCGGCGGGTATCGCCCTCGGTGGAGCGAGTCTCCTTCGTCATGGCGTGCACCTCCTTAAGTGTGCCCTAGGGAACGTATCTCAGATTAGACAACACTAGTGTTCCTTAATTTATTCCCGATTTCCACCTCTGCGCCCTTAACGGGAGGTGCGTGTCGCCTGCGGGCCGAGCGACTAAGGTAGACACTCATGAATGAGGAGCGTCACTACACCCGATCGGGGAGGTTCAGGCGCGTCGTATGGGGCGTGCGCGATGAATTACCGCGCATGGGTCTCGCCGGTTCCCGCTCGGCCCTCCTCCACGAGGATGCTCCGGACACACCGCGTGCGGGTCACGGGCCAGCGCTTGGCGACGTCCACCGGCGCACCATAGCCCACCTCCGGACTCTGTTCACCTTAAGGTGGCTGGGCACCATCGGCTCCTTGCTCATCGGACTTGGGGGTCTTGGTGCCGGTGCACTGCCGGTAGTTGGCAACCCTTATGAGTCCCTGCCCTTCGGTTCGCTCATGTCCCGTATGTTGCAGTCGGCGTCGGCCCTCGTCTTTATTGGTGTGGCCTTCATGGTGCTGGCGTGGGTCTGCATGGCTCCCCTCGTAGGCGCGCCCTTGCGCCTTCCGCTCCCTCGGCAGCAGTCCTCTTCTGAAAAGTGTGGACAAGAGAAGCGATTTAGCCACTCCCCGCATGTGGTCACTCAAAGCCAGATGTGGCGCACGTGGCTGGGCTGGGTGCTGCCGCTTATCGTCACCGCTCCCCTTTTTACCCAGGACATTTACTCCTACCTGGCCAATGGCTCGATTGTGATGCGGGGTCTCGACCCTTACTCGGCTGGCCCTGTCGAATTGCTCGGTGCCGATAACGACCTTGCCCGCTCCGTGCCTTTCATTTGGGCGAACTCTCCCTCGCCCTATGGACCCGTCGCTTTAGGTTTGGCCGCCGTCGTGAGTTGGTTGACCAGTGATTCCATTATTTGGGGTGTCATCCTCCACCGCGTTTTCTCCTTGGCAGGCATCATTGCCGCTGGGTGGGCCACTGCCCGCTTGGCGGTGCGCTGCCGCGTTTCCCCCGAAGCCGCGTTGTGGCTGGGCATCCTGAATCCGCTGACCCTTCTTCATCTCGTTGGTGGAATCCACAATGAGGCTTTCATGTTGGGGCTCGCGCTCGTTGGCCTCGAGCTGGGTTTGCGGGCGGTCACCGAGGAACACTCCGCGCGCTGGCACGCATGGCTTCTGTTTCTCGCCTCCGGTGTGCTTATTTCCTGCGCTGGAATGGTGAAAGTCACTGGGTTCATTGGATTAGGCTTTGTCGGTATGGCCTGGGCCAAGAGGCTCGTCGATAAGCACGGCGCCTCTCCCCTACGCGCTGTACTCACCGCCGTCGTCGTGCAGCTCGTCATTCTGGCCGTCTCGATTGCGCTCGTCACCGTGATTACCGGCATCGACATCGGTTGGGTCTTTGGCCAGGGTGGTGCAGCAACGATTCGCTCCTGGTTGTCTACGACGACGTCGGTAGGCGTAGGCGCTGGCTTCCTCGGCATGGTGCTGGGGCTTGGCGATCATACTGAGGCCATTCTCACCGTCACCCGCACCGTCGGCGTGATCATCGCCACCGGTTTTATGGTCCGCATGCTTTTCGCTGTCTACCGCGGCGCAATCCACCCGGTGGGCGGTCTGGGTGTATCCACGTTCGTCCTCGTCGTTTTCTTCCCCGTCGTCCAGCCCTGGTACATCCTGTGGGCAATTCTGCCGCTAGCTGCATGGGCAAACCGGCGATTCTTCAGGATGGCGGTCATTCTCTATTCCGGCGTGATGAGTTTCATCGTGCTGCCTCGAGGTTTGGGTCTCCCTCCGGGCACCGTCTTCGTTATCTATCTCTCCGCACTTCTCACTTTTGTGGCTCTCGCTGCGGTCGGGTGGGTTGCGTTACGCAGGGCTGGGGTCCGTGTCCTACACTAGGCCTTCGTGAATACAACAGCGCTGGCCCTGGATAACGTCGTCAAGTCCTATGGTGACGTGAATGCGGTGGACGGGTTGAGCTTCCGCGTCAATCGCGGCGAGATTCTCTGCTTGCTGGGCCCCAATGGAGCCGGTAAAACCACCACCATCGACATGTGTGAGGGGTTTACAAAGCCCACATCAGGCAGAATCGAGGTCCTTGGTCTCGACCCTTCCCGGCACCCGGATGCCGTGCGCTCCCGCATCGGCATCATGCTGCAAGGCGGCGGTTCCTATTCAGGAATCAAGGTGCACGAGATGCTCAAACTCAGTGCTTCCTATAACCAGAATCCCCTGGACCCGGACTGGCTGCTGGATGCTCTCGGCCTAGATGGTGTCGCCACCAACACCTACCGGCGTCTCTCCGGCGGTCAACAACAGCGGCTGTCCCTAGCACTTGCCATTATTGGGCGCCCAGAGCTGGTGTTCCTCGACGAGCCCACCGCCGGCATGGACGCCCAATCGCGGCTTGCCGTGTGGGACCTCATCCGCGCCTTGCGCTCTGATGGCGTGACAGTCGTGTTGACCACGCACCTCATGGATGAAGCCGAGTCCTTATCCGACCATGTGGTCATCATTGACCACGGCAAGCTCGTGGCCAGTGGAACCACCACGGACCTCATGGCCTCAACGGAGACCTCCCAGGTGAGCTTTGAAACCGCTAGCCCGGTAGACGTCGAGAAGCTCCGCTCCGCAGGTATGAGCGCCGAAACAGTCCGCCCACTGCACTACCGGCTGAGTGCGCCTGCTCAACCTGAGACTATTGCTGCTCTCACCGCGGAGCTGGCCCGGCAAGATGTCCTCGTGCGCCGCCTTGAAACATCGCACCGCAATTTGGAAGACGTGTTCCTTGACCTCACCGGTCGGGAGATGCGCAGCTAGCCACTCAACCCCCCTTTGGCGCGTCACCTTCTCGGAACGCTTCACGGAGATTACACAATGAGCACTTTCACACCCGGAACTTTTACTCCTCAGCCGCAGCGCGTCGGAGTGGCGTCGATGGCTCGCGCCCAAGGCGCTATCGAGTCCAAGCTCATGCTGCGTCATGGTGAGCAACAACTTCTCAGCATCATCATTCCCCTCGCCATCCTCATCGGCGCCCACCGGCTAGAGGGAACTACCGGTCACGGAATCGCTGAGATTTTTCCTATGGTGCTCGCTGTTGCCGCAACCTCGTCCGGGTTTACCGGCCAGGCAATCTCCCTCGCCTTTGATCGCCGCTACGGGGCCCTTAAACGCACAGGTGCCTCTGGCGTTCCTGCGTGGGCCATTATCGTGGGCAAAATCATCGCTGTGCTCTCCATGGTCGTCCTCCAGGTTCTCGTCCTCGGCACAACAGCAGCGTTCTTGGGCCTGCGCGTAGACGTGGGAGGAATTGCCGTGGGCATTGTCGCTCTCGTACTGGGTGTCGCGGCATTTACCGCCCTAGGCCTGCTCCTCGGTGGCACCCTAAGTTCTGAGGTGGTCCTGGCAGTGTCTAACCTCATCTGGTTCATCCTCCTCGGCACCGTGGGATGGGTCATGTTCTCCCAGGGCTTAGGTGATAACGGTCTGCTTACCCTTGTACCCACCGTTGCTATGGCAGCTGGCCTCGATACCGCGTTGAACGGGTCCTTACCTGGATTCGAGCTTCTGGTCCTTGCGGGCTGGGCAGTGCTGGCGTCGGTTGCCGCGGTGCGATGGTTCCGCTTCGACGGCTAAGTGTGACTTTTCTCCCCAGGTAGCGCGGCTGGGCTCATGGTATTAGTTCCGGGCACGCCCGAGCGGTAGGGTTATAAGCTGTGAGTACCGCCAATATATCCTCGCCCCCATCATCCGCTCAGGTATCCGGTGGCCAGATCGGCCCCTCGGTAAAGATGCAGCGCATCCTCGCCCTGATCCTCCTGCTTTGCCAAGGTGGCATCACGGTCACCGGTTCCATCGTTCGCGTCACCGGCTCCGGCCTGGGTTGCGTGACCTGGCCCAACTGCCACCCCGGTTCGTTGGTTCCGATGAAAGGCGCGGCTCCTCTAGTCCACCAGGTTATCGAGTTTGGCAACCGGCTCCTCACCTTTGTTGTGGCCGCTGCCGCTGTGGCCACCATCGTGGCGATGCACACGGCTCAGCGCCGAAAAGAGCTCAAGGTCTATGCCTGGCTGGGACTCTTCGGCATCGTTGTGCAGGCGCTCATCGGTGCGCTGTCGGTCATTCTCAAACTCTCGTGGTGGTCTGTAGCAATCCACTTCCTCCCGTCCATGGCCCTGGTGTGGATCGCCGCCTTGCTGTACTCGCGCATCGCAGAACCTGACGAGGGTACACCTACCCGCCTCTTCCCTGCTGCTATTCGTATCCTCGCGGTTGTTGCCACCGCAGCCTTGTCTCTTGTCCTGCTCACCGGCACCTTTGTGACAGGTTCTGGCACGCACTCAGGTGATGCTGGCGTCGGCATGGGGGGACGCCTCGGCGTCGATACCTACGGTATGGCGGTCATTCACGCCATCTGCATGTACGTGTACTTGGCTCTGACCTTGGTCGTAGTGTTCCTCTTGCACCGTTCCAATGCGCCGAAGGCCGCTAAAAAGGCCGGCTGGGTGCTCATCCTCTGCATCATTGTGCAGTGGGCCATTGGTGTAATCCAGTTCTACCTGCACATCCCACGCTGGACCGTGCCCTTCCACGTCGGCATGTCCTCTGTCGTCACCGCATGTACTGCACTGCTGTGGGCCCATGGCCAACGCCGAATTCTCGGCACAGAGAGAGCCACGTCCGCCGAGTAGCCCTGCACACTAAGTGCGCTGAACCGCTAGACGCACAGGCGCTGTCTCCCCTAATGACGGAGGCGGCGCCTTTTTGCTGCGCTCTCACCGTGATGTCGTTTAGCCTAGGTATATGCATGCAATTCAGGTAACCACGACCGGAGGACCTGAGGTCCTCACCTATGCCGAGGTGGACAATCCCGCGCCGACGGAGGAGCAATTGCTTGTCGATGTCTCGGTGGCCGGCGTCAACTATATCGATACGTACTATCGCGAGGGAATTTACAACGCTTCTACCCCTTTCATCCTGGGCCTCGAAGGCACAGGACGAGTCGTCCACGACCCCAAGGGTGAGATTGCTGAGGGCACCATGGTGGCCTGGGATCATGCCTTTGGCTCCTATGCGGAGCAGGTATGCGTGCCCCGTGATCGTGTCGTCGCCGTACCGGACGAGATCCCCTCAGCCGTGGCCGGCTCCATGCTGCTGCAGGGCATGACTGCCCACTACCTCAGCCATGGCGTCTACCAGCTCGGTGAAGGCGCTTCTTGCCTTATCACAGCCGGTGCCGGCGGCGTGGGCCTCATCCTCACCCAGATGGCCAAGTCGCTTGGTGCGACCGTGTACTCCGTGGTCTCCACTGAGGAAAAGAAGAAACTCGCCTACGAGGCTGGGGCTGACGAGGTCTTTCTCTACAGCGAGGGACTAGCTGAGCAAGTGCGCCGCTTTAACGGTGGGCGGGGCGTCGACGTGGTCTACGACGGCGTGGGTAAAGATACGTTTAACGAGTCCCTAGAGGTTGTCCGCCCCCGCGGTACCGTGGCCCTCTTCGGCGCTGCCAGCGGCCCGGTTCCCCCAATGGATCCGCAATTGCTTAACAAGCACGGCTCCATCTTCCTAACCCGCCCCTCCCTGGGCGCGTGGACGGCACAAGAGGGCGAGTTCCAGATGCGCGCACAGGCGGTTGTCCAGGCAGTAATTGACGGGGACCTCCACTTCCGCATCTCTGCCGAGTACCCACTCGCGGAGGCTGAGCAAGCGCACCGCGACTTGCAGGAACGCAAGACAACTGGCTCGATTGTCCTCCGCGTACGCGAGGATTAGGCGTTAGCGCCGCTCGGCTAGACCCGCTCGGCTTGACCCCGGCTAGAAGAGAGTCGCGGACCAGCCGAGCATTCGGCCAATGGGCTCCCAGCCCACTACGGCGTCGATAGACAAACCGATAAACAGTACCGACAGGTAGTTGTTGGAGTAGATGAACAGGCGCATGGGCTTGACCTTGGCGCCCTGTTTGACTCCTTGGTGAAGGCGTATGGCCATCCACAGAAAGACCGCTCCCGAGGCCACCGCGGCAACGAGGTAAATCCACGACGCCGCCGGAATGATGAGCAGGGTGACTATCACCGTGCCTACCGTGTACCAGACGATCTGGCGGGTGACTTCAGACTCTGGGGCCACAACCGGCAGCATGGGTACGCCTGCCTTGCGGTAATCCTCCTTGTACTTCATGGCGAGCGCCCACGTGTGCGGCGGCGTCCAGAAGAAGATGATGAGGAAAAGAACAATAGCCTGCCACCAGCGGTCCGGCTCCCCCGCCGGCGCATTATCGCGGATGACGGCCCAGCCCACCATGGCCGGCATACAGCCAGCAAGACCACCCCACACAATGTTTTGCGAGTTCCTCATCTTAAGGAACTTGGTGTAGACAAACACGTAGAAGAAATTGGTAAGCAGCACGAAGAAGGCTGCGAGCCAAGAATGAGCCAAAACGCCCAGCCAGAAGACAGACAGAGCCAGCATGATCCACGCAAAGATCGCGGCATTGCGACGCGAGATGGTGGCTCGCACGAGTGGGCGTGCGCGAGTGCGTTGCATCTTCTGATCGATTTCATAGTCCACGACATTGTTAAATGTGTGGGCCGCGGCCGCACCCATCCAGCCGCCGAAGATGGTGGAAATAATGAGCCAGAAGTTCGAGGACACAGCCTCAAAACCGCGCTGAGCCTGGAGCATCGCCGGGATTGCCGCAACGAGGAGGAGCTCAATGATCCTCGGCTTCGTTAGCGCAAAATAGGCCTTGATGGTCTCCAAGGAACAGTCCTCCGTAAATCCGGCTACACCAGCGTCTGAGTTATGGGTCTTTGTAGTGGTCGGCTACGCGCTCTGAAAAGTTCCCACGCATCCACTGAGCTTGAACACACAGACGCTAGCCTCAACCATGCCACCCTACCGCTCAGAACCCGGTTTCTATAATTCGGCGCAGCGAGACCAAAACCGCCTAGACTGATGAGCGGTATATCTGTTTCCAGAAGCGAAGTGAGGTTTTCGCCGTGTCGCACGAGAAGTTGTCCCCAGAACTGCAGGCTATGGTCCAGCGTCGCTATCCTTCAGACTGGACTGATCTTGATACCCGCGCTGTGGACACCGTGCGTGTTTTGGCTGCAGACGCTGTCCAAAACTGCGGCTCGGGCCACCCGGGTACTGCGATGTCGCTGGCTCCGCTGGCCTACACGTTGTACCAGCGCGTCCTCAATCACGACCCAGCCGATGTGCACTGGGCAGGCCGCGACCGCTTCGTACTGTCCGTGGGCCACTCTTCCCTGACGCAGTACATCCAGCTCTTCCTGGGCGGCTTCGGCCTCGAGATGGAAGATCTCCAGGCGCTGCGCACGTGGGGTTCCAAGACCCCGGGACACCCGGAAGTCCACCACACTGACGGTGTGGAGATAACCACCGGCCCGTTGGGCCAAGGTCTTGCTTCCTCAGTAGGTATGGCCATGGCAGCGCGCAAGGAGCGCGGGCTTTTCGATGGCTCCGCTCCCGCCGGCGAGTCTCCTTTCGACCACTTCATCTACGTCATCGCCTCCGACGGTGACCTGCAGGAAGGCGTCACCGCTGAAGCATCGTCCCTCGCAGGCACCCAGCAGCTGGGCAACCTCATCGTCTTTTGGGATGACAACCGCATCTCTATTGAGGACGATACGAATATTGCCTTCAACGAGGACGTGGTCAAGCGCTACGAGGCCTATGGCTGGCACGTGCAGACCGTGGAATCCGGCGAAGACGTTGAGGCCCTCGAAGCTGCCGCTGAAGCCGCCCGCGCCGAAACCTCCCGCCCATCCTTTATTCGCGTCAAGACAGTCATCGGCTACCCAGCGCCCAACAAGATGAACACCGGCGGTGTCCACGGTGCTGCCTTGGGTGAAGACGAGGTCGCTGCCACCAAGGAAGTCCTCGGCTTCGATCCCGAGCAGCATTTCCACATCGATGAGGACGTTCTGGCGCACACCCGCAAGCTCGCCGAGCGCGGTGCCCAGAAGCGCGCTGAGTGGCAGAAGAAATTCGACGAGTGGGCCGCGGCCAACCCGGAGGAGAAGAAGCTCTTCGACCGTCTCCAAGCCCGGGAGCTTCCGGAGGGCTTCGCCGCCGACCTCCCCTCCTGGGAGGCCGGAGAATCGCTGGCAACTCGTAAGGCATCTGAGGCCGCTATCCAGGCGCTGGCAGCATCCCTGCCGGAGATGTGGGGCGGCTCCGCCGACCTTGCAGGCTCCAACAACACTGTGATCAAGGGCGCTGATTCCTTCGGTCCGGAATCCATCACCACAAACGCGTGGTCTGCGCAGCCATACGGCCGCAACCTGCATTTCGGTATCCGCGAGCACGCTATGTCCGCGATCATGAACGGTATCGCGCTGCACGGCAATACCCGCGTCTACGGCGGTACCTTCCTTATTTTCTCCGAGTACCAGTACCCAGCCGTGCGTCTCGGTGCGCTCATGTCCACTGACACCTACTACGTATGGACCCACGACTCCATCGGCTTGGGTGAGGACGGCCCTACCCACCAGCCGGTAGAGACCCTCGCTGCACTGCGCGCTATCCCGAACCTCTCCGTCATCCGTCCGGCAGATGCCAACGAAACTGCCCAGGCATGGGCCGCGGCGATGGAATACAAGGCTGCACCGAAGGGCCTAGCCCTCTCTCGTCAGAATCTCCCGGTTCTCGAGGGCACCAAGGAAAAGGCGGCCGAAGGCGTTCGCCGCGGCGCCTACATCCTCGTCGAGGCCTCGAAGGAAACTCCGGATGTCATCTTGCTGGCCACTGGCTCTGAGGTACAGCTGGCCGTTGAAGCCGCCAAGGAGCTCGAGGCCGAAGGAACGGCTACCCGCGTTGTCTCTGCTCCGTGCCTGGAGTGGTTCGACGAGCAGGATACCGATTACCGCGAATCGGTCCTTCCTTCCTCCGTCCTTGCCCGTGTGTCTGTCGAGGCCGGTGTGTCGATGCCATGGCACAAGTACACCAGTTCCTTCGGCCGCACGGTGTCGCTGGAACACTTCGGCGCCTCTGCCCCGGCCAGCGAGCTCTTCGACAAGTTTGGTTTCACCGTCGAGGCCGTTGTTGATGCCGCCCGCGATTCCCTCGGCGCTGCCCAAGCCAACTAATCCACGCTCAGCTAGCCAGAGCCAACTGACTGCAGACAACTAGCCAACGCAATTTCTTCAGCCCTCCACCACGGCGTTTCGCCGCCGGCTACGAAAGGATTCCGCACACACCATGACCTACATCGATGATCTTGCTGAACTCGGTACTTCGACATGGCTCGATGATCTATCCCGCGAGCGCCTCGCGTCAGGTAATCTCCGCGAGCTTCTCACCTCTAAGTCCATCGTGGGTGTCACCACGAACCCGGCTATCTTCGCCTCTGCTATGTCCTCCGGAGCCTCCTACGACACAGACATCGCAGCTCTGAAGGACAAGGGAGCCTCTGCTGATGAAGCTGTCTACTCCCTCGCTATCGACGATGTTCGCAATGCTTGCGATGTATTTTCGGAGATCTTCGAAGAGACCGGAGGCCGCGATGGCCGGGTGTCCATCGAGGTGGATCCGCGCATCTCCGCTGATGCTGAGGCCACGTTGGCCCAGGCCCGTGAACTGTGGGCACAGGTGGATCGCCCCAACCTCATGATCAAGATTCCCGCCACGGAGGGTTCTCTCCCCGCCATCGTTGATGCCTTGGCTGAAGGCATCTCCGTCAACGTCACACTGATTTTCTCGGTGGAGCGCTACGCAGAGGTCATTGCTGCCTACAAGGAGGGCATTGCGCGCGCGGCGAAGGCCGGTAAGGACGTCTCCGCTATTCACTCCGTGGCGTCCTTCTTCGTCTCGCGCCTTGATACCGAGGTGGACAAGCGCCTCGAATTGCTGGGTAGTGACGAGGCTCTGGCGCTCCGTGGTAAGGCTGGTGTGGCCAATGCCCAACGTGCCTACGCGTTGTTCACCAAGGAGTTTGGCTCTGATTCGGGGCTGCCGCAAGGCGCGCAGGTACAGCGCCCGCTCTGGGCCTCGACTGGTGTGAAGAACTCGGAGTACCCCGCCACGCTGTATGTTTCTGAGCTGGCAGGCCCGAACACGGTAAACACCATGCCGGAAAAGACTATCGACGCTGTCCTTGAGCAAGGCAACCTTCACGGCGATACGCTCAGTGGCGCCGGTGCACAAGCAGAAGAGGTCTTTTCGCAACTTGAAGCAGTTGGCATTGACTTCGCCGATGTCTTCTCCGTACTGGAGCAGGAAGGCGTGGACAAGTTCGTTACTGCCTGGGAAGAGCTCCTCGCCTCGATGGCTGATCGTTTGGCTTAACCCGCACCTTCGCAGACTCCCTCCGCAGCCGGTAATGCTCCTCGGCTGAGCATCTCTTTAGGGTTCAGCCGCACCACGCGCCCCACCAGCACGCAGGCAACTATCGTTGGTGGGGCGCGTATCGCTATGCTGGGCTGTTGGACTTACCTCACACAGACCGAAAGGACACTTAGTGAGCACTACCAGCGCGTGGGTCAACCCGTTGCGCAACGCGAAGGACAAGCGTCTTCCGCGCATTGCTGGACCCTCTGGCATGGTGATTTTCGGCGTGACCGGTGACTTGGCACGCAAGAAGCTCCTGCCGGCCATCTACGATTTGGCCAACCGCGGTCTGTTGCCGGCCGGCTTTACTCTCGTGGGCTACGGCCGCCGCGACTGGGACAAGGAAGCCTTCTGCGCCTACGTTCGCGAGGCTGCCGAAGCAGGCGCCCGCACGACCTTCAACGAGCACGTCTGGGAGCACCTGGCCAAGGGTATCGAGTTCGTCCAAGGCAACTTCGATGATGCCGGCTTTGACAAGCTATCGGCACGTCTCTCCGAACTCAACACCTCCCGTGGCACGGGTGGTAACTGGGCGTACTATTTGTCCGTCCCACCAGAGTTCTTCTCCGATATTTGCCACCAGCTCGAGCGCGTCGGCATGGCCTATAGCACGGAAAGCTCGTGGCGCCGCGTCATCATTGAAAAACCTTTCGGTCACGATCAAGCTTCGGCCCGTGAGCTCAACGAAATCGTGAACGCCGTTTTTCCAGAATCCTCGGTCTTCCGTATCGACCACTACCTAGGCAAAGAAACCGTGCAGAACATCTTGGCACTGCGCTTTGCCAACCAGATTTTTGAACCGATGTGGAATGCCCACTACATCGACCACGTCCAGATCACGATGGCAGAGGACATCGGGCTTGGTGGACGTGCCGGCTACTACGACGGTATTGGCGCTGCGCGCGACGTCATTCAGAATCACCTGCTGCAGTTGCTCGCACTTGTGGCCATGGAGGAGCCTTCCTCCTTCGCCCCAGCAGCTCTACAGGCCGAAAAAATCAAGGTTCTGGAGGCCACACAAGCGGTGCATCCGCTCAACAAGACCACTGCTCGCGGCCAATACTCGGCCGGTTGGCAAGGGTCGGTCTATGTCAAGGGCTTGCGTGAAGAAGAGGGCTTCGACCCTGAATCCACGACCGAGACCTACGCCGCCTGCACCCTCAAGGTGAATTCACGCCGGTGGGCTGGAGTCCCCTTCTACCTGCGCACGGGCAAGCGTTTGGGCCGCCGCGTAACCGAGATTGCCCTCGTGTTCAAAACTGCTCCGCACCAACCTTTTGACCAAGGTCAGGCCGAGGCACTCGACCAGAACGCCGTGGTTATCCGTGTGCAGCCGGATGAAGGTGTGACGATGCGCTTCGGTTCCAAGGTTCCGGGATCCACTATGGAAGTCCGTGATGTCAACATGGACTTTGCTTACGCCTCCGCCTTTACGGAGGAGTCCCCTGAGGCTTATGAACGCCTCATCCTCGATGCCCTATTGGACGAGTCCTCGCTCTTCCCCACCAACCGTGAGGTGGAGTTGTCGTGGTCCATCCTGGACCCCATCATCGAGTACTGGTCTGGCATCGGCCAGCCCGAACAGTATCGTGCGGGAACGTGGGGGCCCGAGTCCGCTAATAGAATGGTGCGCCGTCAGGGTCACTCCTGGCGCCGTCCGTAGGTCCTGAGGAGTAAAGCACCATGATTATCCCTTTGCCTGATACGACGACGCGCAAGATTTCCCAGAAACTCGTCGAGATGCAAGAGCACTACACGCTCACCACAGGTCGCGTCCTCACCCTCATCGTCATGACCCAGGAGGGCGACGACCTCGACAACCTGCTGGATTCTGTCCGCGATGCCTCTCATGAGCACCCCTCCCGCGTGATTGTCATTGCGCGCGGCAACCCTGCTGACAAGACGCGCCTCGATGCCGAGTTACGCGTTGGTGGTGAGGCCGGCGCATCCGAAATCGTAGTTATGCATCTCCACGGCGCATTGGCCGACCAAGCAGAGGCAGTCGTGACTCCCCTGCTGTTGCCCGATACGCCTATCGTGGCGTGGTGGCCTACGGCCTGTCCTCAGTCCCCGGCTTCGGTTCCGATTGGTACGTTGGCGCAGCGCCGCATCACCAACGTGGCCCACGGCGATGGCGTCGATCAATACGACCTTCACTTGTTGTCGTCGGGGTATAAGCCGGGAGACTCCGATATGTCTTGGGGCGCCATCACTTTGTGGCGCGGCATTGTTGCCTCCGCGCTGGACCGGCATCCGCACGAGCACGTAACCTCGGTGGAGATTGCCGGTGCGCACAACCACGCGGCCGTGGACTTTGCCGCCGGCTGGCTTCTCGACGCCCTCTCCGTCCCCGTCCACCGCACGGTCGCTGAGTATGACGGCACGACATTCCCGATTACTTCCCTGGTGTTCCGCCGACCAACCGCGGATGTCAGCATTACGGTCGTCGACGCCGAAACCGTCAGGGTCACCGTACCGGGTTCACCGGAATCACTCGTGAGCCTAGCGGTTCGCTCGGAAGCTGAGGTGTTGTCCGAGGAGCTTCGCCATCTGGACGCAGACAGGACATACGCCCATGCTCTCCGCGCTTTGGCGAACGTAGACTACAGTGAGAAGCAATAAAGAAACTGAACCTCGATAGTTTTCACGAAGGATCGCTCTGCACCATGGTTACTCTTCACCGCGTCAGCGATGTAGACGAGCTCATATCCTCCGCCGCCCTCGCGTTTGTTGATGCGATCGCGGCAGTCCAGGCCCCAGGCGGTGGCTTGCATAAGGACGGCGTCGCTCGCGTAGTGCTCACCGGTGGCGGCGCGGGGATTGGTCTCCTTCGCGAGCTAGCGCGCTTGGACCAAGCTGCCAAGACGCAGGGACCCGATTTCCCTGCTCTTGCGGTGGATTGGACGCGCGTTCACGTTTTCTTTGGTGATGAGCGCAATGTGCCCGCCACGGACCCGGATTCCAACGAGGGCCAAGCCCGGGAAGCACTCCTCAGCCACGTGGGTATTCCTGAACATCACATCCATGGCTACGATCTCGGCGCTATATCGATGGAGCACGCAGCGCAGGCCTATGAAGGCGAGATTCGCGAATTTGCCCCGGAAGGTTTTGATCTCCACCTGCTCGGCATGGGCGGAGAAGGCCACATTAATTCGATATTCCCGCACGCAGAGGCCGTGTATGAAGACAAGGACTTTGCCTTCGCAGTCCATGACTCGCCCAAGCCACCAGCTGAGCGTGTCACGCTAACGTATCCTGCCATCAACCGTTCGCAGCGCGTTTGGTTCCTCGTCGCGGGCGAAGAAAAGGCAGAGGCCGCTGCGCATCTCGTCGCCGGTGCCTCTGCTGAGGACTGGCCCGCTGCCGGTGCCCACGGTACCGAGGAAACGATTCTCTTCCTCGCTGACAGCGCTGCCACGGAGCTCTAGGGCCTGGCCTACTGAGGCTTGTGCAAGAAAGTAGCCCCGCCTGGGGGCTCTCACGATATAGACAAACGCCGCGACCCCACCTTCTCTTAGAGGGGGTCGCGGCGTTGTGTGGCTGTGCCGCCCGCATGCACATAGCGCGCGGGATGGTGACCGTTCTAGCTGTATGCCTGAAGCAGGTTCAGCGCCACGATGCAGGCGAGCCAGATAATGACCATGACCACGGTGTAGCGATCAAGGTTCTTCTCCACCACGGTGGAACCAGAAAGGTTGGACTGCACACCGCCGCCGAAAAGGCTCGACAGGCCGCCGCCCTTGCCCTTGTGCAACAGCACGAAGATGGACATAAGGATTGCGGCAATCACCAGGATGATTTCCAGTGCCAAGATCATGAAATAGTTCCTTGTTTACACGGTTAAGACGTTTGCTAATGGTTGCGCGGCATCAAGACGGCACTACTCGAGGTGCCTGAAGCATCCAGCCAGCGCAGGATATTCCTCGATGCTACACCATAAAGCGGGCCGGAAACCATTCCGACCCGCTTAACGCTAGTGCAGCTGTTTAGCGCTGCTGCGTGAGTGCGTCAATGCTTAGGCATCCGAGGCTGCGTTGGCTGCCAGCTTGGCAAACTCCTCGCCCTTGAGCGATGCGCCGCCAACCAGACCGCCATCAACGTCCGGCTTGCCCACGATCTCAGCAACGGAGTCAACCTTGACGGAGCCGCCGTAGAGAATGCGGATGCTCTCAGCGACCTCATCGCCACCAAGCTCGCGGACGAGGTCACGGATAGCCGCGCACACCTCCTGGGCGTCATCAGCAGAGGCCACCTTGCCGGTACCGATGGCCCATACTGGCTCGTAGGCGATTACAGTCTTGGCTAGGTCTTCGGCGGACAGGCCTTCCAGCGAGTTTCGGGTCTGCGTTACCACGTAATCAACGTGAGTGCCCTTTTCGCGAACGTCAAGTGGCTCGCCTACGCAGACAATAGGGCTGATGCCATTGGCCAGGGCTGCGGCAGCTTTCTCAGCTACGAGCTTGTCGGTCTCGCCGTGGTATTGGCGACGCTCAGAGTGGCCAACGACGGCCCACGAGCAGCCCAGAGCAGAGAGCATCTTGCCAGAGACTTCACCGGTGTAGGCGCCGGACTCGTGCTTGGAGATGTCCTGGGAACCATAGGTGAACTTGAGGTCGTCCCCATCGACAAGGGTCTGCACGGTACGGATATCGGTGAACGGAACCATAAAGGCTACGTCGACCTTCTCGTAGTAGTCCTTAGGCAGTGCGAAGGCAAACTTCTGCAGGGAGCCGATGGCTTCCTTGTGGTCGAGGTTCATCTTCCAGTTGCCGGCAATAAGTGGGGTGCGTGCCATGATGTGCCTTTCTACAGGTTGCGCTTAAACGTAGTGGATTAGGACTCGAGGACCTTGACGCCTGGCAGTTCCTTACCTTCAAGGAACTCGAGGGATGCGCCGCCACCGGTGGAAATGTGGGAGAAACCATCCTCGTCCAGCTCCAACAGCCGGACGGAGGCAGCGGAGTCGCCGCCACCGACGACGGTGAAGGAGCCACTATTAGCGGTGGCATCGATGATGGACTGTGCCACGCCAGCGGTGCCCTTAGAGAAAGCCTCCATCTCGAAGACGCCCATGGGGCCATTCCAGAAGACAGTCTTGGAGGTGGCGATGACCTCGTCGAACTTCTTCACGGACTCCGGTCCAATGTCGAGGGACATCCAGCCCTCCGGAATGCCATCCAGGGCGACGACCTTGTTCTCGGCCTCTGCATTGAACTCGGTGGCAGCAACAAGGTCGACTGGCAAGACAATCTTGTCGCCGAAGCGCTCGAGCAGATCCTTGCAATTGTCAATCTGGTCTTCCTGCAGCAGGGAGTTCTGTACGTTGTAACCCTGTGCTGCCAGAAGGGTGTAACACATGCCGCCGCCGATGATGACCTTGTCGGCCTTGCCAGCTAGCGCCTCAATGACGCCGAGCTTGTCGGAAACCTTGGCGCCGCCGAGAACGACGACGTAGGGGTGCTCCGGCTCCTTAGCTACAGCAGCAAGGGTCTCTACTTCCTTCTGAACGAGCTTTCCGGCGTAGGCAGGAAGGCGCTTGGCCACGTCGTACACGGAAGCCTGAGCGCGGTGAACAACGCCGAAACCGTCGGAAACGAAAGCACCGTTGTCGGCAGCTAGAGCAACGAGTTCATCGGCGAAGGCGCCGCGTTCTGCCTCATCCTTGGAGGTTTCACGAGCATCGAAGCGAACGTTCTCCAGCAGGAGTACATCGCCATCGTTGAGGCCGTTGGCACGCTCGTGAGCGTCTTCCCCGCTGACATCGCCAGCGAGCGCCACGTACTGGTCGAGGGCTTCGGACAACGCCTCAGCAACTGGCGCCAAGGAGTACTTCGGGTTGGCCTCACCCTTCGGTCGGCCAAGGTGAGCGGACAGGATTACCTTGGCGCCGCCCTCTACGAGAGCCTTGATGGTGGGCAGAGACGCGGTGATGCGGCCGGAGTCAGTGATGTTTCCTTCATCATCCAATGGGACGTTGAAATCCGAGCGGACGAGGACGTGACGGCCCTCGACGCCTTCCGCGAGCAGGTCATCCAAAGTCTTGAAAGCCATGGTGTTCTCCTTTAATGGTCAATGTTCAAGCTAAAGGTTAGAGGTATTCAGTTAAGAAGTGTGGGAGGGTGCATCCTCGTCACCCCCACAGACGACGACCGGCCCAGCGCACGCCACGATAGAAAGGGCGTGGCGCATGGGCCGGAGTAGTCACAGCGCTATCACTGTGGTCATCTAAAGGCGCCGAAGCCTTAGAGCTTGGAAGCCACCAGGGAGGTGACACGAACCAGCTGGGAGGTGTAGCCCCACTCGTTGTCGTACCAGCCAAGTACCTTGACGAAGTTGCCGTTGGACACCTTGGTCATGCCAGCATCGAAGATGCAGCCGTGCGGGTCAGTGATGATATCGGTGGAGACAATCGGGTCCTCGGTGTAGCCCAGGGTCTCACCGAACTCGCCGGTAGCAGCCTCCTTGATGGCAGCATTGATTTCCTCGACGGTAACGTCGCGCGAAGCCTGGAAGGTCAGGTCGGTAGCGGAACCGGTGATGGTCGGTACGCGCATAGCGTAGCCGTCGAGCTTGCCTTCCAGCTCCGGGAGAACGAGGGAGACTGCCTTGGCTGCACCGGTGGAGGTCGGAACCATGTTCACGGCTGCAGCGCGAGCACGGCGCAGGTCACGGTGAGGGGCATCCTGGATGCGCTGATCGCCGGTGTAAGCGTGGATGGTGGTCATCAGGCCCTTTTCGATGCCGAACTTCTCGTGCAGGACCTTAGCCATCGGAGCGAGGCAGTTGGTGGTGCAGGATGCGGCCGAGATGACGTTGTGGTTGTCAGCGTCGTACTCATCAGAGTTGACACCGTAGACGAAGGTAGCATCCACGTTCTTGCCTGGTGCAGAGATGATGACCTTCTTGGCACCAGACTCAAGGTGTGCCTTTGCTGCTTCACCATCGGTGAAGAAACCGGTGGACTCGATGACGATGTCAACGTTGTGCTCAGCCCAGTTCAGGTTCTTCGGGTCACGCTCAGCGGACACTGCAACACGGTGACCGTTAACGGTGATGGACTCATCGTCGTGCTCAATCTCGCCATCGAAGCGACCGAGAACGGAGTCATACTTGAGCAGGTTTGCCAGAGTAGCGTTATCGGTCAAGTCGTTGACGGCGACGACCTGAAGGTCATTGTTGCCCTGTGCAACTGCACGGAAGAAGTTACGGCCGATGCGGCCAAAGCCGTTGATGCCTACGCGAATGGTCACTGTAATGTCTCCTCAAATAATCGAGTGAAGTTCTGCGTGGGGACTTCCGATAGGCGGCCACTCTCTCGTGACGTCGACGGTTTTCCCAACACGGCCGATACTACCCACGGTTTTTGACCTTCGCAGAGGTCCGTAGCTCCCTTAACAACCACTCGAGCAGCGCGTCCAAAAGAGGCGTACACTGGTGGAGCTGGTTTTGGGGGCTCGGGGGCCGTATAGACCGATACACCTGCAGATATGACCGTTCGTGTGGGGTTATGTTGCATAGTGTTGACTCGAAGTGGGATATGTCACCCAACCAAAAACTAGTGAAACCACCCAGACATACATTCAGGGTGGCTTCGCAAAAATCCGTCAGACTAATGTCCGAACGGGCATTAACATTCCTTAGGCATCGTTAAAAAGGTCCTCGGTTACGGACTTCGTTGTGTCGGGGACCCCTAGCTCTTTCGCGCGCTTATCCGCCATGGACAGCAGTCGCCGAATACGGCCTGCAACCGCGTCTTTGGTCATCGGCGGGTCCGCTAGGCGGCCTAGCTCTTCCAGGGAGGCTTCACGGTGCTGAACGCGCAAACGGCCTGCATCCGCTAGGTGCTCAGGTACGTCATCGCCCAAAATCACCATTGCGCGCTCTACACGGGCAGCCGCAGTGACAGCCGCACGTGCCGAGCGACGCAGGTTGGCATCGTCAAAGTTGTCGAGACGACGGGACGTGTCATGAGCTTCGCGTTGAATGCGCTTCTTCTCCCATGTCAAGCGCGTTTCTTGCGCGCCCATACGGGTCAACAGTGCACCGATAGCGTCGCCGTCACGCACCACAACACGGTCCGCACCGCGAGTTTCCTTCGTCTTAGCCGACACTCCAAGGCGACGAGCACAACCCACGAGCGCCAGTGCCGCCTCTTGGCAGGGGCAAGTAACTTCCAGAGCCGAAGAACGACCCGGCTCAGTAAGAGAGCCCTGCGCCAAGAATGCTCCACGCCACGCAGCCTCATTGTCTGCGATAGAGCCGGAGATAACCTGTGGTGGCAGGCCTACTACTGGGTGGCCAGAACGCGTCACGAGGCCGAGACGGCGGGTCAGTTCCTTCGCCCCAGACGTAATCCGCACCTGAATGCGGTTCTTTTTTGACGAGGACGCAGGGCCCGCCAAATTCGTCGTGGCAGTGATGGAATACAGCTCATCAAGAGCGGTGACGAGGCGGTCGGCCACCGTGCTCGACTCCAGCTCGACGTCATAGGTCACGCGCTCGCCAGTAACGTGTAGCTCACCGGCGAACCTCAAGATAGCGGCAACTTCTGCCGCGCGGGCAGACTGTCGCGGTACGGAAACCGCCGTTAGCTCCTCCTTGACCTGATTGGTCAATGACGCAGACACCTCGTGTCTCCCCTTTCGACTGTTGATGCCGCCATGCGGCTGTGAGTGCCCCATAGTTTAACGTGCGAGTCGTGCACACGCGCACGCTAGGGGCCTACCGAACCGTGCTGCCGGACCTAATAGTTAGTCCACGCCGCGGCTATTCAGCCTCGCCAACGTACTCGTTATAGAGCTCGTTAAACACCGCAGCAAGCTTATCCGGACAATGCTTGTTAAGGATCTGCCCGTTGTCATCGATCTGGCACACGTCGCGGAAGACTGCCGTTGCGCCCAAGACGCTTGCAGCACGTTGGACAAACACGCGCTCGGATTCATTTGGCAGGCTTTCACTGTCGACGATGACGCGGTCGACACGCAGATTCGGAGCATGTTGTGCCAGTACGTGAAGGTGACGCTCAGCAGAAAAACCTTGGGTCTCCCCTGGCTCTGCCGACAGATTCAGCACGACAACGCGCAACGCGTCAGAGGAGGTAATGGCTTCCACGATGTCCGGAACCAGAACGTGGGGCAAGACAGAGCTAAACCACGACCCAGGCCCCAACGTGATCATGTCCGCCTCATGTAGAGCATCGAGCGTTGCTTGGTTTGCCTCCGGACGTTCCGGGATGATGCGCACGCGGCGTACCTGCCCCACCGTCGAGGCAACGGCGACCTGACCGCGAACGGAGCGCATGACGCGGGGGTCGTCGTCAAGCCCGGCTACATCCGCTTCAATATTGAGCGGAAGGTTGACGGACGGAAGCACGCGCCCGGCGGAGTCTGTGAGCTTAGCTACGGCATCTAGCGCGGCCTGAAAATCGCCTAGCACGTCACTCAAACCGGCGATAAGCAGGTTGCCCACGGCGTGGCCAGCCATGGCACCATTGCCGCCGAAACGGTGCTGCAAGGTAGTCGCCCACAGCTGACCTTGTTCGGAATCGCTCGACAGCGCTGCTAATGCCATGCGCAGGTCCCCGGGTGGAATGATGTCGAGTTCACGGCGAAGCCGACCGGAAGAACCGCCGTCATCCGCCACTGTCACGATGGCAGAGATTGCCTCGGCGCCTGTGCGGCGAGCTGCCAACAGGGTTTGGTAAAGACCATGGCCACCGCCAAGGCTGGCCATATGGGAAGGAGCTGGGGTCACGTAAGTACCGGCTTTCGATGTGAGATGTGTGAGAGAGAGTGAAATTAATCGCGATTGATGTCGCGGTGCAGCGTGCTGACGTCGATGTCGCCGCGCTCGCGCAGTCTGCGTGCGATTTCTTCAGTGATTGCAACGGAGCGGTGGTGACCACCGGTACAGCCAATGCCTACCGTGATGAAGTTCTTTCCTTCATGACGGTAGCCAGTAAGCATGGAATCAAGCATGTTAATGAAGTTCTGTATGAAAGGCTGCGCCGCGTCACGTGACAACACATAGTCAGCCACCGGCTCGTCCGTACCCCGGTAGCCGCGCAGTTCCGGAACCCAATAAGGATTGGGAAGGAACCGCACATCGACGACAAGATCGGCATCACGCGGTGAGCCATGCTTGAAGCCGAAAGACTCAAGCGTTACGTGCTGGCGTTCATGCCCCATCTCGCCGAACGATGCCTCGATGGCTCGGCGCAGATCATGGATGGACAGATTGGTCGTATCGATGATGATGTCCGCACGATTCCGGATGTCTTGAACCGCCACGCGCTCACGCTGGATACCTGCCTTGAGGGTCTCACCATCCTGGAGCGGGTGCGTTCGACGCACCGAATCAAAACGGCGGATAAGGACATCATCGCGTGCATCGAGGAAGAGCAGCGTGGGTTTCATATCCAGTTCTGCCAGCTCGTCGAGTGTCTCCGGAAGGGAACCCGGGAACATGCGGGAGCGCACATCCGTCACCGCCGCGATTTTGGTCACGGGCGAGTCGGGGCGTGCACAAAGTTTCAGCAGGTCAACGATGGCCTTCGGCGGAATGTTGTGGGCCACATAGTAGCCTTTATCCTCCAACACCTTGGCTGCCGAGGTTAAGCCTCCACCGGACATGCCGGTCACCAAAATGGGCGGGGAATCAAACAACGTCATGGCCTCTATTCTTACCACCTCACCTGAAGATTCGGTGTGAATACGGCAACGATACCGTGACGGAGGTGCAACTTCGTGCGGAGCGATGAGCGGCCCAGTAGATATCTACAGATATCTAGGACTTCTGCAAGTGGTCGTACACCGTCTGCGCGAGCTTCGGGCCAAAACCCTTGACCTCAGCGATATCCTCCACGCTGGCTTCCTTGAGGTTTTTCACGGATCCGAAGTGTTTAACTAAGTCAGTGCGGCGTTGCGGTCCCAAGCCCGGTATGGAGTCAAGCACCGATGTCCGCATCCGCTTTGAGCGCTGCTGACGGTGATAGGTAATAGCCACGCGGTGTGCCTCATCACGCAGGTGCTGAAGGAGGAATAGCGCCTGTGAACTACGTGGAAGAATGACTGGTTCATCGTCACCGGGAACCCAAATCTCCTCCAGACGCTTAGCCAAGCCAATCAGGGTGACATCGACAATCCCCAGATCATCAAAGACCGCCTGGGCAGCAGCAACCTGGGGCGCGCCACCATCGACGATAAAGAGTTGTGGAGGATAGAAGCTGCGGGTCGACGTGCTGGCGGATTCCTCACGCACGCGTTCCTCAGCAAATGTGGAGTTCTCCAGCTCCTCATCAGGCAAGGCACGTTTGTCATCGTGGTGGTGTTTGAAACGGCGTCGAGTGACCTCGGCAATGGAGGCTACATCATTCGAGTGTCCATCACCGGCGGCTTCTTTGATGCGGTACCGGCGGTAATCCGACTTGCGTGGGAGTCCATCTTCGAAAACAACGAGAGAAGCCACCACGTCGGTGCCTTGGATGTGTGAGATATCCGTACATTCGATGCGCAGCGGGGCGGAGTCCATTCCTAAGGCTTCCTGCAGTTCCTGCAATGCTGCCGACCGTGCGGTGAGGTCGCCTACGCGTTTGAGCTTGTGCTGACGCAGCTGTTCCTTGGCGTTGCGCTCCACGGTCTCCATGAGGGCGCGCTTATCGCCGCGCTGCGGGACACGCAGGTCTACGTGGGCGCCGCGTAATTCTTCCAAAACGATCGTGACTTGCTCGGCCTCCTCCGGCGGGACCTGCACCAGGATTTCACGCGGTATAGGGTTGCCGCGATGCATTTCGGTGTGGGACTCTTGGTCCACTCCCCTGCGCTCCAGTTTCGCGTCCTCAGCGGCTTCTTGGCGCTGCCTGTCAACGGCATCGGAATAGAACTGCACAAGGAAATTCTGGATAAGTGCCGGCAGGCCGGGATCCGGTTTGCCTTCCTCGATGGGCTCCGTTGTGGCCTGATCGCCTGATCGCTCTACGACCCACCCGCGCTGGCCGCGAATACGGCCGGCACGCACATGGAAAATCTGCACCGCGGCTTCAAGCTCATCCGAACAAAACGCAATGAGGTCGGCGTCAGTGCCATCAGAGAGCACCACGGCCTGCTGTTCCATGAGCTTGTCAATCGCTCCCAAGTCATCACGAAGCCGTGCGGCCAGCTCGAACTCTAGGTTCTCCGACGCTTCCTCCATCTCGTGCGTCAACCGCTTGCGCACGGGCGCGGTGTTGCCGTTCATGAAGCTCATGAGTTGGTTCACCGTCTCGCGGTGTTCTTCAGGGCTGACCCGGCCAATGCAGGGCGCGTCGCACTTGCCGATGTACCCCAACAAACACGGCCGGCCTAGGCGCTCGTGGCGGTTGTACACGCCTTTAGCGCACGTGCGCATGGGGAACACACGGGTAAGGAGATCGAGTGACTCACGTACTGCCCACGCATGCGAATACGGGCCGAAATAGCGTACGCCTTTGCGGCGCGGGCCACGGTGGAAGAACGCGCGTGGGATGGTCTCTCCCACCGAAACCGCGAGCATGGGGTAAGTCTTATCATCGCGGTACATAACATTGAACCGCGGATCGAAGCGCTTAATCCACGTGTACTCCAGCTGGAGTGCTTCCACTTCGCTGGCCACCACGGTCCATTCCACCGACGCGGCTGTGAGAACCATCTGGCGGGTCCGCGGATGTAGTTGCGTGATGTCCTGAAAGTAGTTGGACAAACGTGCACGGAGGTTCTTTGCCTTGCCCACGTAGACAACGCGGCGGTTCTCATCCCGGAATTTATAGACGCCCGGGTCCGTAGGAATGCTTCCAGGAGCCGGGCGGTAGGTCGTGGGATCAGCCACTAGTCATCCTGCGGCATGTAGCGGGCTTCAAGGTCGCGGAAGGAACGCACCTTCGGAATCACGTCAGTCTTATCGCCGGATTGCAGCGCCCACACCGGAACGTACTCGAAGTCCGGCAGCTCGATGCGCGCCATGCGCGAACCTTCCGGGAAGGACAGGCCATAAATCACCTGCCAGGGGTAAAAACGCGTACCCACAATGTTGCGAACCTCCACTCCGTCAGAATTGGCGCGGAGGCGCGGACGGGTAAGGGCGAACCAGGACAGCACAGAAATCAGCACGCCGACGCCGGGGAAAGCGAATTTATCAATGGTGGTCACGCTGGCACCGGTAAAAGACAAGCCCACAGTGAAGCCCATGAAGAGGTGCGCCGCCATGACAAGGATGACCCAGACGATCGCTACCTTACGAAGGAAAGGTGAACGGGCCTCGTATTCCCAGGGCTTCGTCGACGTCTTCGCAAAGGGATCGGCACTGGTATAGGCCAACACCTGCTCATCGCTCAGTTCGGGGCGAGCAGCGATCGGCTGCTTCTCCGAAGGAATCTGTGGGTCCGTCATCGAGTCCTCCATCCATGTATCACTCCCGCTTCTCGGCGTATCTTGTCACGGCTTGTCACAGCAAGCGCCGCGTGGCCTACTTACTGCGGGCTACTGCGGGGTCGACTCGTTTAGTGTACGCAAGGTGTGCACGGTTTCTAAAGCTGCGTGCATGGATTCCGCGCCCTTGTCTTCGGCGGAGCTTTCAAAACCTGCGCGGTCGACGGCTTGGTCATACTCGTTGACGGTGAGCACGCCGTTGCCTACCGGCGTCGACTCATCGAGAGCAATGCGTGTGAGGCCTTGCGTTACCGAGTCACACACGTAATCAAAGTGCGGGGTCCCACCGCGGACAACGCATCCGAGCGCAACGACGGCATCGTGCGTGCGTGCCGCAGCTTGGACCACCACGGGCAGCTCCAACGCGCCGACGACGCGCACAGCGGTGATTTCCGCGCCAGCTTCTTCAGCGGTCTCAATAGCGCGGCGGTGCAGCTGATCGCAGATTTCCTCGTTCCACGTCGCCGTTACCACGGCCACGCGGATGCCCTTACCGGAGACATTCTTTGGAGTAGGAAGGCCGTCTTTGCTCATTGTGTGCTCCTTTGTGAACCTTGAAGTCGTGAACGTTTAAGAGTGCTTCTTGTCCCACTCTGCCACCTGCGGCAGGTCGTGGCCCATACGGTCGCGCTTGGTGCGCAGGTAGGCGATGTTGTCTTCCGTCGCCGGGGTAGCCAGCGCGGTGCGTGCAGAGGCATCAATGCCAAAGCCCTGCAGGCCTTCGCCCTTGTGCGGATTGTTGGTGAGCAGGTTCACTGAAGAAACGCCGAGATCCCGCAGGATCTGTCCGGCTACGGAGTATTCGCGGGCGTCTTCCGGCAGGCCTTGCTCGACGTTAGCGTCAACGGTGTCCAAACCGCCGTCCTGCAGGCTATAGGCCTTAAGCTTGTTGATGAGCCCAATGCCGCGCCCTTCTTGGCCACGCAGGTAGATAACAATGCCTCGTCCGGCTTCCTGCACCGCACGCAGGGATTCCTGCAGCTGTGGACCGCAATCGCAGCGCTGGGAACCGAAAACATCGCCAGTAAGACACTCCGAGTGCACGCGCACCGGCACATCCGTGGCGCCAGCGTAATCGTTGACGTCACCGACGACGAGTGCAATGTGCTCGTGCTTGTCGACGTCATTCCGGTAACCCACCGCTTTAAATTCGCCGTGCTCAGTGGGCAGGCGGGTTTCTACCTGGCGGGTAACCTGTTGCTCGTTGTGTCGGCGCCATTCGATGAGCTGCTCAATGGAAATCATCGTGAGCCCGTGTTTATCGGCGAAGCGTCGCAGTTCCGGGGAACGCGCCATATCGGTCGGGTCCTCTTCGGACACGATCTCACACAAAACACCTGCGGGTCGCAGCCCTGCGAGGCGGGCCAGGTCGATGGATGCCTCGGTATGACCATCGCGCTCAAGCACACCGTTGGGGCGTGCTGCGAGAGGAACCACGTGTCCGGGCCGGGTAAAGTCTGCAGGTTCCGAGGTAGGGTCCGCCAACGCACGAATCGTCTCGCAGCGCGAGGTGGCGGAAATGCCCGTGGAACCGTTGGCTAGGTCCACCGTCACCGTGTAAGCGGTATGACGCACGTCTTGGTTCACGGCCATCATCGGCGGCAGGTTGAGCCGCTCACAATCCTCCGGCAGGAGTGGTGCGCAAATATAGCCGGAGCTATAGCGCACCATAAAAGCCACGAGTTCTGGAGTAGCCAGCTCAGCGGCAAAAATGAGGTCACCCTCGTTCTCGCGGTCCTCGTTGTCCACGACGATGACAGCTTTGCCGGCCGCGATGTCCGCGATGGCTTGGTCGACGCTATCTAGAGTGAAGGTTGAATCTGCGGCGGTCATAAGGATTAACTCTATCCCTCAGCAGAATGCGCAGTGACGTTAGGGTAAACCATCTTCTCCACATACTTAGCGACCACGTCAACTTCCAGGTTTACTGTTGCCCCAGGCTCCAGGGAACCGAATACAGTATCGCGCAGAGTGGTCGGGATGAGTGAGACCTCGAAGTAGTCCTTTCCCACTGCCGAGACAGTCAGCGAGGTGCCTTGCACAGCAATGGAACCTTTCTCCACCACGTAGTGCGCTAGATCCTGCGGGAGGCTGAAGCGCAGAACTTCCCAATTCTCTGATGGGGTTCGAGAAAGCAACTGTGCCGTTCCATCCACGTGCCCTTGCACAATGTGTCCGCCAAGGCGCGTTGTGGGAAGAACCGCGCGCTCGAGGTTGACCGCCGAGCCAATTTCTAGTTCTCCCAGTGAACTGCGATCCAGGGATTCCTGCATGACATCGGCGATAAAGGTGCCCTCGCCAAGTTCCGCTACGGTCAGGCACACACCGTTGACCGCGATAGAATCACCAAGCTGGGCGTCGTCTAAAACCGCCGCCGCAGCAATGCCGAGACGCACGGCATCGCCCTGGTGCTCCACGCTTTCCACGCGACCAATTTCTTCTACAAGTCCGGTAAACACCGAGTCTCTATCCTTTCCTCTGATATTCAATAAGCACGTCATCGCCTAATATCTTGACCGAGTGACGGCACCAGCGCGGCGCTTCTGCCAGCGTCGATGCGGCCGCGTGCTTAAGCACACCAGTGCCTTCACCGAGGATGACGTTGCCCAGGTAGGCCTGGATCGAGTCGACGTACCCGAGCTCCAGCATGCTGGAAGCAAGTCCGGCTCCGCCTTCCACGAGGACGTCACGGGCACCACTGGCGTACAGTTCAGCCAGAGCTGCCTGAGGCGTGGCGTATTGCTCGAAACCTAGACGTGCGAGGTTGTGAGCGCTGTGCTTGGCGACGTCCCTACGTCCCACCACGACACGCCGCGGCTGGTTATCCCGCAATCCACCGTCCGGGTAGCGCGCGGTGAGCGAAGGGTTATCGGCCAACGCCGTGCCGGTACCGATGAGGATGGCATCGCGCCGAGTGCGATCGATATGGACGTGTTCGCGGGCCCGAGCACCCGTAATCCACTGGCTTGTGCCATCAACAGCAGCGGTAAAGCCGTCGAGGCTTTGAGCAAACTTCAGCGTGACATGTGGCCGGCCCAGCTCCATCGCAGTGAGCCAGGGAATGAGCACATCCTCGACCCCTGCGGGCGCCTCAACCGTGCCGACGGTGATACCGGCCGCTGCTAGTGCGGCGGCACCGCCCGCTGCTTGCGGAGTGGGATCAGGATGGAGGAAGTAAACGCTGCCCAGGGAGGCGTCGATAAGCGCCTGCGCACACGGTCCCGTACGGCCGGTGTGGTTGCAAGGCTCCAGGGTCACCACGGCAGTCCCGCCGCGGGCCTTCTCCCCTGCCATCTTCAGCGCCACAATCTCCGCATGGGGTCCGCCGGGCGGCTGCGTGTGGCCCACGCCGGCAATTTCACCGGCGGCGTCCAGAATGACCGCTCCGACAGGTGGATTGGGGCTGGTGGTGCCTCGTGCCTGGGCGCCGGCTGTCATGGCCAGGCGCACTGCATTCTCAATCAAAGCTCTGGTTACAGCGTGGCTAGGCGGCGCAACTCATCGACAGCCGCGGCCTTATCCGCCTGCTTGTAAATGGCGGATCCCGCCACAAAGGCATCACATCCGGCTTCTGCGGACTGGCGGATGGTTTCGGCAGAAATGCCACCGTCGATTTCAATGAGAACGTCGAGACCGCGTTCATCAATAACCTGGCGCAAGGTGCGGACTTTGTCGAGTTGCTCAGGCATGAAGCTTTGCCCGCCAAAGCCCGGCTCCACAGACATGACGAGAACCTCGTCGAAGTGCTCCAAAGAATCCAACCACGGCTCAATCGGGGTGCCTGGCTTGATGGAGAATCCTGCGCGCACGCCGAGGTCACGAATCTTCTGCCCGAGCGCTAGCGCTGCGTCCTTATCGCTGACAGCCTCAACGTGGAAGATGATGCAATCAGCGCCCGCCTTAGCGTAGGTCTCAACCCACTTCTCCGGCTCCTCAATCATGAGGTGCACGTCTAGGGTTTGCGTCGTGATGCCGTCCACGGTGGCGGTGATGTCCGGGCCGAAAGACAAGTTGGGGACGAAATGACCATCCATGATGTCAACGTGGATCCAGTCCGCGTTGGCTACTGCGCGGACTTCCTCACCGAGTTGGGTAAAGTCGGCGGCCAGAATGGACGGGGCGATGATGGGACCAGACTTTTCTGCAGACATGTCACATAGCCTAGTCCCTTCGTCCTTTCTAGTCCGCGAGTCGACGAAGGACTGCGAAAAACATGGCGTCTGTGCCATGGCGATGGGGCCACAACTGTGCGGACAGTTCGCTGCCCACATTGCCCATGTTCGGCAAAAGCTGGCGCGCATCGAGCTCTTCAATGCGCAACGCTGCCCCCTCGCCATGCTGGGCGACGGCCGCGTCGACAATCTCGCGGGTTTCGCGCAGGTCTGGCGAACACGTCGAATAGACCACAACGCCGCCCGGGCGAACCAGGTTGAGTGCAGATTCGAGAAGCTCTGCCTGCAGTGAGGTGAGGTCCTTAATGTCGGACTCAGACTTGCGCCATCGAGCTTCTGGTCGGCGACGCAGGGCTCCGAGACCGGAACAGGGGGCGTCGACAAGAACGCGGTCATACCCTGGCTCGAGGCCGGGCGAGCGGCCATCGGCCGTATGCACCCGCACCGGTAGATCCCTCGCGGTCTTTTCCACGAGCTTTGCTCGGTGCGGGGAGACCTCGATGGCGTCGACAGTAGCGCTGTCGATTCGGGCAATCGCCCCCATGAGCGCAGCCTTGCCACCTGGTCCGGCACAGAGATCCAGCCAACGGCCGGTGTCATCACCAATCAAGGGAGCTTCCGTGACTGCGCGTGCAATAAGCTGCGAACCTTCATCCTGTACCGCCGCCATGCCTTGGCGCACGGGTTCCAGGGAACCGGGGTCACCGTGTTCCAAATACACCGCGTACGGCGAATACTGGCCTTCCTCACAGCCGGTCATGAGCGCGAGCTCTTCTGCCGTTATCTCACCTGGACGTGCTACGAGGTGCACGATGGGACGCTGGGAATCAGCCTCAAGCGCTCTCTCCAACTCCTCCGAGTCACCTAAGGCGCGCGCAAAAGAGCTCGCAATCCACTCAGGATGGGCGTGGCGGAAGGCTAGGGCGGCAATCTCGCCGCTCGGTGTCAGCTGTTCGAGCCACTCCTCTGCCGGAGTGCGCGTGATGGTGCGCATGATGCCATTGGCAAAACCTTTGGCCTTCTCGTGGCCAGCTGCCTCGACGAGGCGCACGGTGGTATCGACTGCAGCATGCGCCTCCACACGGGTATAGAGCACCTGGTACGTACCCAAACGAAGCGCAGTCAGCACCTCCGGCGCCATCGCATCGAGCCCCCGGGAAGCACACTGAGAGATAACTGCATCGAGTACGCCTTCGGTACGCAGGGTCCCGTAGGTAAGTTCTGTAGCAAACGCCGCATCGCGTCCAGTGAGTTTGTTCGCGCTGAGCGCCTTGGGCAGTGTGAGGTTGGCAAAGGCGTCATCGGCAGCCACGCGACGCAATACGTCGAATGCCACCGCGCGCGGGACATCGACACCGCTGCGGCGCGCGGCTTGAATCAGCGAGTCTGTGGGGCGAACGCGATCATTTCGGCGCCCCGCGGCGGTGCCTCGATTGTTGTGGCGCGTGGAGGCACGCTTTTGCGTGCCTCCATGACGCTTTTTGTCGTGGTTCTTCTGTCCGCGATCAGCGGGGTCACCGGACTTGCTGCGAGATCTGAAGCCTCCGCTCACGAGAAGGTCACCTCATCCTGTTCATCCTTGGCCATCTGGCTGCTCAATCCCCTGCCCCAATCGGCGGCGTTCATCATCTTCTTTCCTGGTGGCTGAACCTGTCCCAGGCGCACTGCGGTGCTGCCCGTGCCGACGAGGACCTCCTTTTTTCCTACTCGGACCTCGCCTGGGCGCAACGCAGACGCGCCCGATTCACCATCAGCCAGGCTGATAGGGCCGACCTTAAGGCGGGACTCGCCCAGCAGCGTCCATGCACCTGGACCTGGAGTGTGAGCGCGGATGTGGCGGTCGATGACGTCGGCAGGCGCTGCCCACTCAATCCGGGCATCCTCAGTAGCAATCTTGTGCGCGTACGTCGCTTCCCCTTCCTGCGGCTGCGGGGAAATGCTGCCGTCCTCGAGCCCATCCATCGTCTCTACGAGGAGGTCCGCCCCTGCGTAAGCAAGGCGTGTGAGCAGATCATCTGCGGTATCGGTGGGCTGGATTCGCTCCTCCAAGGTCGCAAGGATGTCACCGGTATCCAGCCCCTTGTCGATGCGGAAGGTGGTGACTCCAGTGACCTCATCCCCGGCAGCAATGGATGCCTGTACCGGGGCCGCGCCGCGCCACGCGGGAAGCAGGGAGAAGTGCAGGTTTACCCAACCGTGGGCCGGAACCTGAAGAAGGTCTTCAGTAATGAGGTTGCCATAGGCCACCACCGGAATGGCCTCGGGAGAAAGCTCGGCGAGACGTGCGCGAAGGGCATCGCCGTCCTCGGTCCCCGGCTTCAGTGTGGACGGCGTCAGCACCTCAATGCCATGTTTCTCCGCCAGAACCTTGACCGGACTCGGGTGAAGGGTGCGTCCACGACCGCGGCGGGCATCTGGGCGGGTAATGACGGCAGCGACCTCGTGACGGGAAGCAATGAGCTTCTCCAGCGCCACAACGGCTGGCTCGGGGGTTCCGGCGAAAATGATGCGCACTGTAAGACTCGTACCTTTCTAGTAAACGTATAGGGTTCGCGAATGCGGATGTGTATTACGCGTTAAACCAGTCTGATTCTCGGATGGTCTTCATAGATTCCTTCCGTAGCTCTCTACTCAAGCGCTGCAGGAAAAGCACGCCGTCAAGGTGGTCGGTCTCGTGCTGAATACACCGCGCCATAAGGCCTGACGCCACCATCGCCAAGGGCCGTCCTGAGGGATCGGAGCCGCGCACTCGGACCGTGTTGTAGCGCTCAGTTGGCTGCGAGATGCCCGGGATGGACAAACAGCCCTCGGTTCCTAGCTGGGTATCCTTCCCTATGGCGTCCCATTCTGGATTGACAATGGCCCCACGAAGCCCATCTTGATAATGCGAGCAATCGAAGACAAAGATGCGCTTGGTCAGGCCAATTTGGTTAGCAGCGAGGCCGACTCCACCGGCATCCTCCATCGTCTCAAGCATGTCTTGAGCAAGGCGCTCGAGGGATGGCCCGAACTCGGTAATCTCCTCGGCACGGGTATTCAGGACGGGATCGCCATATAGGCGAACCTCGCGCACAGTCATGGTGAGTACTCCTCGTCGTTGGGATGTTCTTGACCGACAATAGTTCACCGCGCACCATCCGCGCCGACGAGGTACCCCTCGTGCGTGCTGCCTAACCAATGTTGATGGGATCGACGGCGATACGTAGCGGCAACACATCTTTGCGTGCACTGCGCACCGCGTTCGCGGTACGCAACCTCACTCCAAGTTCCGAACGCGGCCCTAGAGGGGTGCGCAAGAGCAAGCGCTGAGGCTCGCCGCCGCGCTCGCGGTCATAGTCGCCCGGCAGACTCACACCAGGCGGCAAGGGCACGGGGCCGAGAAGCTCAGCATGTTCCGGGAGCTCTACCAGCTCAAGGAAGGAAGCCAAGGAAGCATCAGCGCCATCGATAGCTGCCATATGCACGGCGGGTGGGAAACGCACCTCCCGACGTGCGTGCAACTCTGCGGCAGCAGCGCCCACCATGTCCCAGTTCATAAAGAAGCCCACGAGTGGTAGCTGTTCGTCAGCCGCCACAATGACCGCACCACCGGCTTCCGCTGGGCAGACGAGACTCGCCGCGGCAGCCCACTTAGCCAGGGTATCTTCCGTTGCGCGCAGATCCTGGCGGCCCAATAGCGCACCAGTCTCCACGAGTAATGCTGCACCATAATGACCGTTGTCCGCCACATAAGGTTCCGCACCGGGTGTTGCAATAACGAGAGCCGGCCCTTGTGGGATCTCATCGATCACCTTCGAACCACCCGACAGAATAATACGAGTCTGGGGGAAGGCGCGGCCTAGCTCCTCCGCTGTGCGCTCGGACCCCAGCACGATGGCGCGCAGACGCGGTGAGCCGCACTCGGAACAGCGATAGTGTGTGTCCACTCGCCCACACCAACGGCAGGTAGGCAAAGACGCCGACTGGGAGTTGGTACTTCCGGCGGCGGGAAGACCCAGCGGGCCGTTGCAGTGCCGGCAGCGCGCCGGGGAAGAGCACTGCCCGCAGGCAAGGATTGGTGCGTAACCTTTACGCGGCACTTGAACGAGGACAGGCTCGCCACGGTCGAGGGCAGCTCGCGTGGCCTGGAAAGCTGGACCAGAAACCGAGGTGGTTCCTCCCTGCATGTGCCTAGCGAGTTGTACTCCGAAGGCACCTACCGGGACGATGTCAGGGCGGGAGGCTTTAAGCGCCTCTTCTGTGGGGACGAGGTTGTGGGCCCACCCAGACTCCACTAAGAGCTGAACCTCAGCGGTACGCGAATGACCAGCCACAATGAAGCTGCAGCCTTCGTGTGCAGAACGCGTACTGAGTACCTCGCGAGCATGGACGTAGGGCTTAAGGTTATCCACGAGGTTATCGTCACCATCATTGAGGATGACCGCAAGCTGTAAGTCTTTGACAGGAGCAAAAGCCGCCGAACGCGTTCCAATGACAATGCGGGATTGACCAGTCAGCGCAGAAAGGTAGCGCCGATAGCGCGCCTGGGGGCCAGTGCTGTGAGCAAGCACAGTAACCTGCTTGGCGGAGACATACTGCCGGAAGGCCTTTTCCAACCGGTCGAGGTCTCGCTGGTCAGGAACGACCATGAGCACTCCCCCGCCCTTGATCGCCACGCTCGCGCCGAGAGCTGCGAGTGCTTCAGCCCAATCTGCGCCAGGCGCTATTTGCCAGGCAGCACGAGCGATGTGCCCAGCTAGAACCGAGTCAACGAAGGACTCACCATATTCATACCGTGACCACGCAGAAAGATCTGGGTGCTCAATGCTGCCTAACTCTTCCCACGGCGTCTCAAGATCGGCTTCTTCCGCCTTCGCATGACGTGCCGGAATAGCCGTACGAATAATGTCAGAACGCACCCCGCCATAACGGGCTGCTAGAGAATCCACTAATGCTGACATGACGGGCGTATATACCGCGTACGGCGAAATGACTCGGTCAATATAGCGCAGCGATCCCTCAAATTCTGAATCACTACCGCGGGCGAGAAGGATGGCGTCAACCAGCCGCCCGTTAAACCGGATGCGCACGCGAACACCCGGTTGCGCTGCCTCTGAATCTGCCTCATCAATGAGGTAATCAAAGGCACGGTCCAGGTGTGCTACCCCCAAGAAAGGCAACACCCGCCCGACCGGTTGATGGGCGGCGGGTGTCTTCTTGGGCATAGTGCCCGATTCTACAGGCCGGCAGCGCGGCGTAGATCTTCAGCGCGGGAGGTGTCCTCCCACGGCAGGTCGACGTCGGTTCGGCCGAAGTGGCCGTAGGCGGCAGTCGCACTGTAGAGCGGGCGCAGCAGGTCCAAATCGCGGATGATGACAGCCGGTCGAAGGTCAAAGACCTTGTTGACAGCGGCCTGAATGGCTCCGTCGGTCAACCCGTTCTTAGCAGTGCCAAAAGTCTCGACGTACAGGCCTACCGGCTTCGCACGACCGATGGCATAGGCCACCTGAACTTCGGCGCGGTCAGCAAGACCGGCAGCCACGATGTTCTTAGCCACCCAGCGCATTGCGTAGGCAGCAGAACGGTCCACCTTGCTTGGGTCCTTGCCGGAGAACGCGCCGCCGCCGTGGCGGGCCATGCCGCCATAGGTATCGACGATAATCTTGCGGCCGGTCAGACCGGCATCACCCATGGGCCCACCCAAGATGAAGGAACCAGACGGGTTGATGAGCAGTTCGGTGTCATCGGTGTAGTACTTGCCCAACTCGGCATCATCGATAACCCATTCCACCACGTGCGTACGCAGCTGTTCAGTGAGCCATTCCTGCGTAACGTCCGGATCGTGTTGGGTAGAGATCACAATAGTTTCCAGACGGGTCGGTACATCGTCCTCGTCGTAGGCAAAGGTCACCTGAGTTTTGCCATCGGGACGCAGGGAGGGAATAATTCCTTCCTTACGCACCTGGGTCAGACGGCGGGATAGGCGGTGAGCCGTGGAAATCGGCAGCGGCATAAACTCAGGCGTCTCGTTAGTGGCATAGCCGAACATGAGGCCTTGATCGCCGGCACCGTACTGGTCATCATCCTCATAGTCACCGGAACGAACTTCGGTGGAGGCATCCACACCGGCGCCGATCTCCTGAGACTGCTCACCGATGGCGACGTTGACGCCGCAGGTACGGCCATCGAAGCCCACATCAGACGAGGTGAATCCGATGTCCACGAGAGTCTTGCGAACAATCTGAGGGATTTCGACATAGCCGGAGGTGCGGACCTCGCCCACGACATGGACCTGGCCCGTGGTCACCATCGTTTCGACGGCGACGTGGGCATCGGGGTCGACCTCCAGTAGGGCGTCAAGAATGGCGTCCGAGATCGCATCACAAATCTTATCCGGATGACCTTCTGTCACGGATTCGCTGGTGAAGAGGCGTACTGCCTGGGTAGCTGATTCAGTCACACATTGTCCTTAAGCTAGTTCCGCGCGCCGTGAGATGGGTTGAGAGGCTGGTCATAGATCCCAGCATGAAGTAGCGGCGCGTTGACACCAGCCCATCGTAGACCAAGCGGTCTACAGCTGCAAGAATGACCGCTACACCGGAAGCATTTCATTCACTGCATCAAGAATCTGCGCCGCCACTACTTGTTTGCTGCCGTGCTCCACCACTACCGGCTCAGCATTGCGCCGAAGGATCCACCCCGCGCTAGTGGGTTGTCCAAAGACCTTGCCTTCGCCCACTTCATTGGCCATAAGGACATCGCAGCCCTTCCGGTGAAACTTCTGCTGGGCGTACTCAAGAACGCTTGTGTTGTCATCGCCGGTCTCGGCAGCGAAGCCTACAATGACGGCGTCTTTGTTGATTTCTCCACTGTCGCGTCGCTTCACGAGGCCTTTGAGGATATCTGGGTTCTCCACGAGCTCGAGTCGCGCCAAATCCTCGTCAGCGGCACCTTTTTTCATCTTGGAATCGGCCACGTGTGCTGGGCGATAGTCCGCTACCGCGGCGGCCATAATGACGATATCGGCATCTGCGGAATGCTCGTTCATGGCAGCCTCCATATCGCGTGTTGAGGTCACGCGTACTACGTCGGCACCGGAGGGAACCGGAAGATCCTCAGTAGCTCCCGCAACGATTGTGACATCAGCCCCGCGCTGAGCGGCAATCTCCGCTAATGCAAAGCCTTGGCGGCCCGATGAACGGTTACCAAGGAACCGTACTGGATCCAGATTCTCCTGGGTGCCACCGGCGGAAACGACAACCTTGCAGCCTTGCCAGTCGAAAGGAACCTGATGGCCGTCCATGACGGTACGTGCAAACTCGGCGATCTGGTTCGGCTCCGGCAGCCGTCCAGCACCAGTGTCCTTACCAGTAAGACGTCCGTGTGCGGGTTCCATAACGGTAATCCCACGGCGGCGCAGCGTTGCCACGTTGTCTTGTGTTGCCGGATTCAGCCACATCTCAGTATGCATCGCGGGAACTACGATGACCGGGCATGTCGCCACGAGTACGGATGCAGTGAGCAAATCATCCGCACGGCCACAGGCTAGCCGTGCAATGAGATCCGCCGTTGCTGGCGCGATAACGACGGCATCTGCTTGCTGGCCCAAAGCCACATGCTGAACTTCATCCACCGCATCAAACACAGAAGTTGAGACCGGGTTGCCTGATAGAGCCTCGAAGGTGGCCGCGCCGACAAAATTCAGGGCAGATTCAGTAGGTATGACGCGAACATCATCGCCTTGCTCTTTGAAGTCACGAATGAGGTGGCAGGCTTTGTATGCGGCGATGCCGCCGGCCACACCGACAAGGATGCGACGGTGGGCACTGGTCATGTCTGGGGTTTCCTGTACGTCCTTCACCCGGACGATGTTACCCAAGACGCAGGAAACCCACCCATGCTTCCTTCAAGATGCATGGGTGGGTATCGAAGACAATTCACTGTGTTCAATCGCCCGGCGGTGAACCCCTCGGCCCGGCAGGCCCGGAAGCCACGAGACACAGTCAGTCGACGCGTTAACCCGCGTAGAGCCTAGTTGCCTTCCTCGTGGTCGAGGAGACCGGCCTCGATCTCACGCAGGGCGATGGACAGCGGCTTCTCACCCGGCTCCGGGGTCACCAGCGGTCCAACGAACTCGAAGACGCCTTCGTCTTGTTCCTGGTAGTAGCTGTTAATCTGACGCGCTCGCTTCGCGGCGAAGATCACCAGTGCGTACTTGGAAGAGACCTTATCCAGCAGCTCATCAATCGGCGGGTCAGTAATACCCGTTGGCGGATCGAAAACTGGCTCAGGCTTTACGGCCTCAGAATTAGCAGGTGTGGTCACGTTGGTCACATGCACCTTTACTGTTGGTAGATGGTCAAAATCTTGGTCTATCCACGCAGGATAGCACTAATAGCAGTTACGGCCTCATCGAGTTCATTGTTGACTACGACGTGGTCGAACTCCTTTTGCGCGGCAAGCTCCGTCTCTGCAGTCTGCAGTCTGCGGTCGATGACATCCTGGGGTTCCGTTCCCCGCCCGGTCAGGCGCTCAACGAGAACATCCCACGAGGGTGGGGCAAGAAACACGGTTTCTGCCTCCGGCATCGCCGCCTTGACGTTGCGGGCGCCTGCAAGATCAACCTCCACCAACACCGGACGGCCAGCCTGCAAGGCTTCCTGGACCGGCTGTGCCGGCGTGCCGGAACGCTGCAAGCCGCCGTGGATTTCTGCCCATTCGAGCATGTCTCCGGCGTCGATACGTTCCTGGAAGTCCTCCGGGGTGACGAAGAAATAGTCAACCCCGTCGGTCTCGCCAGGACGGGGTTGGCGCGTCGTCATAGAGACGCTGAAGTAGAGGTTGTCGACATCGTCGCGCAGGCGCGAAACCACAGTGGACTTACCCACTGCAGACGGCCCGGCCAGAACAACCAGGCGTCCGCGTGCAGTTTCGTCAGCCATTGCGCTATTTACTCGCCGTAGCCGAAACGCTCGAGCAGGGCGCGACGCTGACGGTCACCCAGACCACGCAGGCGGCGGGTCTGAGCAATCTCCAGGTCCTCCATGATTTCCTTAGCCTTGACCTTGCCCACCTTCGGCAGGGCCTCGAGGAGAGCGGAGACCTTTGTCTTGCCGATGATCTCATCGGTCTCAGCCTTCTCCAGAACGTCCTGCAGGTTGGTCTCGCCGCGCTTCAGCGCAGCCTTGAGCTCAGCACGAGCCTTGCGGGCCTCAGCGGCCTTTGCGAGAGCTTCCTTGCGCTGCTCATCAGTCAACTTGGGAAGGGCCACGGGTTTCCTCCGATTTCATTAGTGTGAACATTTTCTTCTGATGGCTGGCACCAGAATCTCGGTCCTCAGGGGCATGATTTCCCCAGCGGGGGATAGCTTTTACTACCTCCACGAACCGACTTCTGGCAATCCTAGCACTGGTCTGTACGCGATGACGTAACCCGGTCCCCTTCTTTTAAAGGTTCCTGCACGTCAACGCACATGCCTTAAACAAAATACCAGGTAAACGGCGCGCTCGTTAATTGGGCACGCCGTTAACTTAATCTCGGAACTCTGCCGCCGTCTCTATTACCGCTTTCCGCAGGTCATCGACCTTCGGGCCGCACCAAAGAATTGCGCGTGACACGTTGGCAAAGCCTAACTCCGGCGCTGCCTTGGTCAGCGCTCGAACATCTGCAGGCGTAGCTCCCTGAGCACCCACGCCCGGCAAAAGAACCGGACCGTTCAATTGGTCTAACTCTGGCGGAGTGTCGAGCGTTGCTCCTACAACGACGCCCAGAGCACCGACGCTCGGCTCATTACCGTCGCCTTGAGTGGCCACCGCTGCGTTGCGTTCTGCCAGATCATCAACGACGCGCTGGGCTACGCTACGGCCTTCGACGCTCAACGATTGCAGGGCCTTCGCTTCTGGGTTGGACGTTGCCGCTAGGACAAACACTCCCCGACCCGAATGCTCGGCCACATCGAAGACCGGGCTGAGTGCACCGACGCCGAGGTACGGGGAGACGGTCACCGCATCTGCACGCAACGGGGAGTCCTCCCCCAGCCACGCTTCGGCATAACCAGCCATAGTGGAGCCGATATCTCCACGCTTGGCATCGGCCAGGCTGAGGCAACCGCCCTCACGCAAAGCAGCCAAAGCTTCCTCCAGCACCGCGAAGCCCTGGGAGCCACAGCGCTCGAAGAAAGCTACCTGCGGTTTCACCATGGCAGCGGTATCCACGAAGGCTTCCACACAGGTCATGGTGAAGGTACGAAGACCGTCAACGTCAGCAGACAATCCCCAGGCCTCAAGCAGGTGCGGGTGCGGGTCAATGCCGACGCACAGCCGTCCACGCTCGCGGCCAGCGGCAACGGCTTTCTCGCCGAAGGTCACCGTAGATTTAGTTGGCTGGGGCATGCTCAAGCTCCTGGAGTGCGCGAACCTTCAGGTCGCCTCGACGCAGGGCCTCGATACCCTGCACTGCTGCGGTCACGCCCTGAACAGTGGTCACGAGCGGCACGCCGACGGACACTGCAGCGGCACGAATGTCGTAGCCATCGTGGCGAGCGCCGGCGGAGCCAGCTGGCGTGTTAAGGATGAGATCAACTTTGCCGCCAAGGATGGCATCAACGATGGACTCCTGGCCGTCCCCAGCCTCAGACACCTTGGTAGCTACCTCGCACTCCACACCATTGCGGCGCAGCATCTGCGCCGTACCGTCAGTAGCGACGATGGTGTAGCCCATGTAGGCCAAGCGTTGAATCGGGAAAATCAGTGTGCGCTTATCGCGGTTAGCCACAGACACGAAGACGGTTCCTTCGGTCGGCAGTTCACCGAACGCGGCCATCTCGCCCTTGGCGTAGGCAGCGCCGAAGTTATCGGCCAGACCCATGACCTCACCAGTGGACTTCATCTCAGGCGACAGCAAAGTATCCAGCAAACGGCCGTCTGGACGACGGAAACGGTTGAACGGTAGAACCGCTTCCTTCACCGCGATCGGGTGCTCGAGCGGAAGGGAGCCGCCATCGTAATTAGTCGGGATAATGCCGTCCTCCCGCAGCTGTGCAATGGAATCACCAAGCATGACGCGTGCAGCGGCCTTGGCCAGCGGTACGCCCGTAGCCTTAGACACGAACGGCACCGTGCGAGAAGCACGCGGGTTGGCTTCGATGACGTAGAGGGTGTCGTCCTTCAGTGCGTACTGAACGTTCATGAGTCCCTTGACGCCGATTCCGTGAGCAAGGCGGCGCGTGGACTCACGCACCTTGTCAATATCCTGCGGGCCGAGCGTCATCGGCGGGAGTGCACACGACGAGTCACCGGAGTGAATACCGGCTTCCTCAATGTGCTCCATCACGCCGCCAAGGTAGACTTCCTCGCCATCGCAGAGTGCATCGACGTCGATCTCAATAGCGTTGTCGAGGAAGCGGTCCACCAGTACCGGGTGATCCGCGGTGATTTCAGTTGCGCGCTCAATGTAGTCGCGCAGGGAGTCCTCATCGTAGACAATCTCCATTCCGCGGCCGCCCAAGACGTAGGACGGGCGGACTAGCACCGGGTAGCCGATACCTGCGGCAACCTGGCGTGCCTCGTCGAAGGACGTTGCGGTACCAAACGCTGGGGCTGGAAGCTCAGCTTCCGCAAGGACCTTGCCGAATTCACCACGGTCTTCTGCCAAGTCAATGGCGGCAGCGGAGGTACCGACGACCGGGACACCGGCAGCGGTGAGGCGCTCTGCCAGACCCAGCGGAGTCTGGCCACCCAGCTGAACGATGACACCGGCAACCTCTCCGGACTGGGCTTCTGCGTGGTAGACCTCCATGACGTCCTCGAAGGTCAGCGGCTCGAAGTAGAGGCGATCGGCGGTGTCATAGTCCGTAGAAACCGTCTCCGGATTGCAGTTGACCATGACGGTCTCGTAGCCCTCACGGGAGAGCTCCAGTGCGGCGTGGACGCAAGAGTAGTCAAACTCGATGCCCTGGCCGATGCGGTTTGGGCCAGAGCCCAAGATGATGACCTTTCCCTTGGAACCGTCCGCGCTCGGGCGGACCTCGGATTCGGCGTTGGGATCCAGCTCATAGGTGCTGTAGTGGTACGGGGTTTGAGCCTCGAACTCACCAGCACAAGTATCGACCGTCTTGTAGACCGGACGAATACCCAGGGACCAGCGCAGGGAACGTACGCCGTCTTCGCCAGCGAACTCCGGACGCAGCGCGGCAATCTGGGCATCAGACAGGCCGAAAACCTTAGCGCGGCGCAGGAGCTCAGCATCGAGCACCGGTGCCTCAACGAGTTCGGTGCGGAACTGAACGAGTGCCTCAAGCTCCGCGAGGAACCAGGGGTCAACGTTCGAGTGTTCATACAGCTGTTCCACGGTGGCCCCTAGGCGGAAGGCCAGCTCGATATCGTACATGCGGCCTTCAGTCGGGCGTTCCAGATCCTTGAGCACAGCGTCAAGATCGGTTGCGCGCTCGCCGGCGAAGTACTCGTCCGGCTGGGTCCAGAATCCGGCAGGCTTGCCCTCCAGGGAGCGCATGACCTTGTTGAGGCCCGAGATGTAGTTGCGGCCAATGCCCATGGCCTCGCCCACGGACTTCATCGTCGTGGTCAAGGTGTCGTCAGCACCCGGGAATTTCTCAAAGGCAAAGCGCGGGGCCTTGACAATGACGTAGTCCAGCGTCGGCTCGAAGGCAGCCGGCGTCACGCCGGTAATGTCGTTGCGAACCTCATCAAGGGTGTAGCCGATGGCCAGCTTGGCGGCCAGCTTGGCGATGGGGAAACCAGTGGCCTTGGAGGCCAGCGCAGAGGAACGGGATACACGCGGGTTCATCTCAATGGTGATGATGCGGCCGTCATCCGGGTTCACAGCAAACTGGATGTTGCAGCCGCCGGTGTCAACGCCAACCTCGCGGATAATGGCAATACCCTGGTCACGCATCTTCTGGTACTCGCGGTCCGTCAAGGTCAGGGCTGGGGCCACGGTCACGGAGTCACCAGTGTGAACGCCAAGCGCGTCGACGTTTTCGATGGAAGCGATGACCACGACATTGTCGTCGCCGTCTCGCATGAGCTCTAGCTCGAATTCCTTCCACCCCAGGATGGACTCTTCGATAAGAACGTTGGCTTCCGGGGACGCTGCCAAGCCGCCACCAGCGATGCGTTCGAGGTCTTCTTCGTTGAATGCAAGACCGGAACCCAAGCCACCCATGGTGAAAGACGGGCGCACCACTACCGGCAGTCCGAGTTCCGCTACGGTCTCATGGACCTCCTCCATCGTGTGGCATACGCGGGAACGAGCGGATTCACCGCCGATGGAGGCGACGATGTCCTTGAATTTCTGACGGTCCTCACCGCGTTCGATCGCGTCAATATCGGCACCGATGAGCTCGATGTCGTACTTCTTCAGGATGCCCAGGCGGTCCAACTGGACCGCGGCGTTGAGGGCGGTCTGGCCACCTAGCGTTGCCAGAACAGCGTCGATGGGGTGGCCTTCCTCCTTTTCTTTGAGGAGGATCTTTTCAATGAATTCTGGCTCGATGGGCTCGACATAGGTGTGGTCGGCGAACTCGGGGTCCGTCATGATGGTGGCCGGATTGGAGTTAACCAGCGTTACGCGCAGGCCCTCCTCCTTGAGGACACGGCAGGCCTGGGTACCGGAGTAGTCGAACTCACAAGCCTGACCGATGACAATCGGACCGGAGCCGATAACCAGGACGTGATTGATGTCGTTGCGCTTTGGCATAAGTTTCTTCTTCCTTTTCCTGGTTGCGGTTTACTTGTTCGGGGACTTCTCGGCCATGAGCTCGATGAACTGGTCAAAGAGCGGGTTCGCATCGTGCGGACCGGCGGCAGATTCGGGGTGATACTGCACGGAGTAAGCCATGCCGTTCTTGAGGGCAACGCCTTCGATGGTGTTGTCGTTGAGGCACGTGTGGGAAACCACTGCCGGACCGAAGTCGGTATCGAACTCCTCGCCGGCGGGGTCTTCCTTGCCGGACGGGCTGGCTAGAGCAAAGCCATGGTTCTGGGAGGTGATGTCGATCTTGCCAGTGAGCTGGTTGCGCACCGGTACATTGATGCCGCGGTGGCCAAACTTCAACTTGTACGTGTCCATGCCCAGCGCACGTCCGAGGATCTGGTTCCCAAAGCAGATACCAAAGAACGGGTACTCGGCTGCAAGGATGTCGCGGACGATGCCCACCATGACGTCTGCGGTCGCTGGATCGCCCGGGCCATTGGAAACGAAGACGCCATCTGGGTTGTACTGCTTGATCTCCTCGAACGGGGTATTTGCAGGTACCACGATGGTCTCGATACCCCGCTGCGCAAAGTTGTTCGGCGTCGCGGTCTTGATACCCATGTCATAGGCCACGACGGTGAATCGCTTCTCCCCGACTGCCTCAATCGTGTACGGCTTGTCGGTGGTTACTTCTTCGGAGAGGTCAAGCCCCGCCATGGAGGCCTGGTTCTTGACCTCGTCGAGCAGCTCCTCGACGTCCCGCTCTGCTGCTTCACCGGAGAAGATACCGGCCTTGATAGAGCCGTGATTGCGCAGGTGGCGGACCAGAGTGCGGGTATCGATACCGCCGATGCCGATGATGCCCTGCTTCTCCATTTCCTCCGGCAGGGATCGCTCCGCGCGCCAGTTGGAAACGCGGCGGGAAAGGTCACGTATCACGAGGCCAGCGACCCATATCTGGTTGTCATGGGACTCGTTGTCTTCATCATTCCAGCCGGTGTTACCAATCTGCGGTGCGGCGGTCACCACAATCTGGCGGTGGTAAGACGGATCCGTCATCGTTTCCTGGTAGCCGGTCATGGCAGTGGTAAACACGGCCTCTCCCAAGGTAGTGCCGGTAGCACCGAAGCCGAAGCCGCGGAAGGTACGGCCATCAGCCAAAACCAGGATGGCTGGAATAGGTTTCGTGCCGGAACGCGCCTCACTGGTCGAGGTTGCAGTAGAAGTCTCTGTGGAAGTCACGGTGTGTGGTGGCCTTTCGAATAGAAAGCGTGGGTTGCTCGTGGTGTCTTTATCTATTGTTCCGATTATTCGGCAGCTGTGCCGGCGGGTGTCTCGGCGGCGTCGTCAGACTCTGCGGCGAGATCATAGGTCACCGCTCCGCGCAGGATGGTGTGCGTAACGCGTACGCCAAATTCCTCGCCCTCGTAAGGATTGTTCTCGGATTTAGAAGCTAAGCGCGTGGAGTCAGAGACCCACGGGTGCTCCGGATCGACGATGGTGAGGTTGGCCGGCTCGCCTTCGGCAATGGGGCGACCGTGGCCAGGCAGGCGGGTAATTTCGGCCGGGCGCTCGGACATGACGCGGGCGACGAAGCGCCAATCCGCCAAGCCGGTGGCAACAAAAAGCTTGGCGATGACGGCCAGGGAGGACTCCAAGCCCAACATTCCGGGCTTGGCGTTTTCAAACTCCACGCACTTATCCTCGCTGCCGTGCGGGGCGTGGTCGGTAGCCACGACGTCGATAAGCCCGTCCAGCAAAGCTTGGCGTAGCGCTAAGGTATCGCTCTCCTCACGCAGCGGCGGGTTGACACGAAAGACACCGTCATAGGACACCAGTTTGTCATCCGTCATGAGCAGGTGATGCGGAGTAACCTCCGCGGTCAGCGGGATATCCTGCTCCTTCGCCCATTTGAGCAGCTCCACGGTTCCCTTCGTCGAAGCATGGCAGATGTGCATGCGGTTGCCGTAGTCACGAGCAAGGAGTGCGTCGCGCGCGACGATGGACTCCTCAGCCACGCGCGGCCAGCCACGCAGGCCCAAACGCGCGGCGACCTCACCTTCATTGGCGCAGGCCCCTTGAGTCATCCGGTGATCCTCAGCATGCTGGGCCAAGAGGACATCGAGGCCCTTGGCGTATTCCAACGCACGGCGCATAAGCTGCGGGTCCTCAACGCACTTGCCGTCATCGGAGAACATACGCACCTTGGCATCGGAGCGGGCCATCATGCCAAACTCCGTGAGGGTCTTGCCTTCGAGGCCCTTGGTGATGGAGCCGACCGGGTGGACATCGCACAGGCCCAGCTTCTGGGACTTTGCCCATACGGACTCGGCGATAATCGGCTGGTCAGTCACGGGAGTGGTATTCGCCATGGTGAATACTGCTGTGAACCCCCCCTTGGCAGCAGCGCGGGAGCCGGTCTCAATGGTTTCAGTGTCCTCGCGACCAGGCTCACGCAGGTGGACGTGCATGTCTACCAGGCCCGGCAACAAGACGTTACCGCCAGCGTCAATGGTGCGGTCTGGGGTGGTGTTGCCGGACTCATTGCCCGTGGCCCCCGCCGCGTCGGCCCCAGCACCGATCGACGCGATAACGCCGTCTTTGATGAGGACGTCCGTGGGCTCGCCCTCACCGTAGGGACGCACGTTGGTGATGAGAAGGGTGCCCGCCGCTGGGGCGGAGAGCACGCCGGTGTCGGGATAAGTAGTCATATCTAGGTATCTCCTCGTCTAGATTCCGGCGTTCTCGCCATTAGTAAGCAGGGTAAACAAAGTAGCCATGCGCACGTGGACGCCGTTGTTGACCTGCTGGAGCACAGCCGAGTTAGCGAAGTCTGCGACGGCGTAGTTAATTTCCATGCCGCGGACCATGGGGCCTGGGTGCATGATGATGGCGTCCTTCTTCATTGCCGCGGCACGGTCCTTGGACAAGCCATACAGCGTCGCGTATTCGCGGTGCGAAGGGAAGAAGCCGCCATTCATGCGCTCGGCTTGAACGCGCAGCATCATGACCACATCCGAGGTGGGAACCTCAGCATCGAAATCGTGGGATACCCGTACCGGCCAGTTCTCCACGCCGAAGGGCAGCAATGTGGGTGGCGCTACCAAGGTGACGTCAGCACCCAAGGTGGTCAACAAATCCACGTTAGAGCGCACCACGCGAGAGTGCAGGCAGTCACCCACGATGGTGACCTTCAGTCCTTCAAAGCCGGTACCAGAGCCGGAACGTTCGGTGTCAAGGCCTAGGCGTTGGCGCATCGTGGTGGCGTCGAGAAGCGCCTGCGTTGGGTGTTGGTGTGCCCCGTCACCGGCGTTGATAACACTCGGTCCCTGACCTCCTGGGGCTACCCAGCTGGCCAGCTGCTGTGCTGCACCCGAAGAAGGATGACGGATGATGATCGCATCAGCACCAATAGCGGTCAGCGTCAAGCCCGTGTCCTTGAGTGATTCGCCCTTCTTGACTGACGAGCTGGACGCGGAGAGATTAATAACGTCTGCAGACATCCATTTGCCGGCAGTTTCAAAGGAAGAACGCGTGCGCGTGGAATTCTCGTAGAACAAAGTGAACACGGTGCGGCCGCGCAGGGTCGGAAGCTTCTTGACCTCGCGGCCGTTGAGCGCTTCACGGAAGCGGTCCGCCTCATCCATGAGGGCCAAGATTTCAGCAGCGCTCAAATCAGCGATATTAATGAGGTGTTTCATTTAGTCCTCCTTGCCGGGCTCGGCCGATGCGGTAGAGCGAGTGAGCACGACGGCATCACGACCGTCGATGTCGGCGTTGTAGACGGTGACGTCCTCGTCACGCGCGGTAGGGATGTTCTTGCCCACATAATCCGCGCGGATAGGAACTTGGCGGTGGCCGCGGTCCACGAGGACGGCGAGCTGAATAATATCGGGACGGCCAATATCGGCGAGGGCATCGAGCGCAGCGCGAATGGTGCGGCCAGAATAGAGCACATCATCCACGAGAATGACGGTGGCGCCATTGATGCCGCCATCGGGCACCGTGGTGGGCTTGAGCGCGCGATGCGGGCGCGAATACAGGTCATCACGGTACAAGGTGATATCAAGGGAACCCCAGGGAACCTCCACCCCAGAGAATTCCTCAATCTTGTCAGCGAGGCGCTGTGCTAGCGGCACGCCACCAGAGGGAATGCCCAAGAGCACGACCCGAGGAGAATCACTCGAATCAAGCGCAGTTTTTTCAATGATCTGGTGCGCGATGCGTGCGACGGTACGCGCGACGTCGGACGAGCTCAATAGCTCATTGGACTCCGCGTGAATGTCGGTTTCACTCATCGTGACCTCCTTCCCCGCCTCACAGTGCGGTCTTTAAAGGATGTCGGACAAGGGTTACTTAGACTGTCTATGCTTGAAAGCCAGCACTAACGATAGCACTTTTCCCTTGCTCTTTTGAAGGCTCGCGCTGAGCTTTCTTACCCCCAATCACCGTGAGGCAGGTCTTTACACAGTGAGTTTCACCACCCAGCACGTTGTTCCAGCACCGCGCGAGGAGGTGTGGCAATGGCACGAGCGCCCCGGAGCGCTGACAAGGCTCAACGCACCGTTTGGATTCATGACCCCTCTGCAACAAGCGCAATCTCTGGCCACTGGCACCTCAGTGTTGGGACTGCCGGGCGGCCTGAAGTGGGTTGCGCGCCATGACTTAGCTGGATACCAGCCACAGAAGTCCTTCCGAGACGTGTGCATCAACGCGCCGTTCCGCGCAGTAGCCCATTGGCGCCACGAGCACCTCTTTGAGGACCACTCCGAGGGCACGCTCATTACGGACAAGGTGGATACCCGCATCCCCACCGCAGTGATTGAGTCCATGTTTGCCTACCGCCAGCATCAGCTCGTGGAGGATTTCCGTTTCAAGCAGCGCCTGGGCGGGTTGAATGACACCCCGTTAACGGTGGCTCTTACTGGCTCGCACGGCACGGTGGGAAAGGCAGTGTCCGCGCAGCTAAGCACACTGGGCCACATCGTCATCCCGCTGGTTCGTTCCACCCCAGCAGCCGGCGAGCGTCTGTGGCGTCCTCAACTTCCCGCCAAGGATCTCCTAGAGGGCGTCGACGTGCTCATCCACCTCGCCGGCGAGCCCATCTTCGGGCGCTTCAACTCCTTTCACAAGGAAGCTATTCGGGATTCCCGCGTCGGACCAACCCACTTGCTCGCACACGTTGCCGCCACTACGGATTCTGTGCGCGCCATGGTGTGCGCCTCCGCCATTGGTTTCTACGGCCCTGACCGCGGCGATGAAGAACTTACCGAGAACTCTGAGCGCGGTGAAGGTTTCCTTGCCGATGTCGTCGAAGCATGGGAAAACGCCTGCGCACCAATCCGCGATGCCGGCAAGCGCTTGGTGAATATGCGCACAGGCATTGTGCAAGCAGGAAACGGCGGCATGCTCCCACTGCTGCGTGCGGTGTTTTCTACCGGCCTCGGCGGCGCGTTTGGCAAGGGGGACATCTGGTACAGCTGGGTGGCCCAGGATGATCTCCAGGACATGTATGTTCGCGCCGCCCTCGACCCGCAGTGGGAAGGGCCCATTAATGCTGTTTCCCCCACCCCGGTTCACAATCGCGACTATGTCGACGCTTTGGGTCGTAGACTGCACCGCCCCACCGTTATTCCTATCCCTAGCCTGGGCCCCACCCTGCTCCTTGGCAAAGAAGGCGCCCGGGAATTGGCACTAGCCAACCAGAAGGTAGTCCCCGCCAAATTGGAAGAATTGGGCCATGTTTTCCGCTATCCCGAGGTGAGCCAGGCTCTGGCGCACGAGCTGGGCGGCGAGGAGCTCGTCCAGACCCCCTAGGACGTACCCGACCAACCTGGCTCCGGTAGGGTCGGGGCGTAAAGAAAAACGTGGTTGTTAACCAAGCGAAGTGAGTGAGACAAAGAATTGACTGACGCTACTAACCAGGGCGGCGCGCAGGAGCGCGTCCTGCTGCCCGATACCCCAGTGGAGGACGTAACGCTCGAGCGTATTGCGGAAATCTTCGATTCCGAAGGATTGGAGTACCGCATAGAGGAGCAGCAGACTGAGAATCAAGGCACCGTGACGCTACTGCGCACGGGTTTCTCCAACGCGGCCATTGCTTTCCAGCTCGTCGGCTCCTCCCTTATCGTGGACTCCGTCTGGCGTGGCTCGGTACCTTCCTCCGAGGCACCGAACCTGCTCATGCACATCAACTCGTGGAACCAGGACCACTTCACGCCGACGTTCCGCTTCTTCGAGGCCCCCGACAATGCCTTGGCGGTGTCCGGCGCCCGGGAACTCGACACGACGCATGGCGCTTCCCGCAATCAGCTGGGCGCCTTCGTGATGTCCACCTTGGATGCCATCCTGCAGTCCTTCGAGTGGATTGAACAGCACTACCCGCAGCTTGTGACCTGGAAGGAGCACAACCATGACTAAGCCGGCTCAGGATCCTCATGCCCTGCCCGACGTCACCCTCGACCGCATCATCGCCGCGATGAAGACCTTCGATATTGAGCTCGAGCCCGTCACCGGCCGCACCGACGCCGCCACCGCCAACCTCAACGGCCTGCCGTGCATGTTCGCTGTGCTCGACAGCGTGGCCATTGTGCGTTGCGACGTGCCGACCGACGCCGAGTATGCCAAGGCTGACGCCGGGCTTTTCTTGGCCGCCAACCAGATTAACTCGGTGGCCATGGGTGCCAGCGCGGTCATCACGGACTTCGACGGCATGCTGCTGGTGCGCACTGAGTCCGATATCCCCTGCGCCGCCGGCATGAATGACGAGCAGCTAGCTTCTGCTCTGCGTGCCTCTGTGGATGGCGTTATCAACGCCCAAAACGCCATGGTTGCTGCCGCTGAGGAGATGGCCAAGCTCGGTTCCGAATCCGCCGCACAGGCCGGCGAAGGCAACCCTGAAAGCAGCCCTGAAGGCGCGGAGCAGTGACCGACCTCCACGCTGTTGAACCGGTAAGCATCGATAGGCTCGCGCAACTGTGCGAGCTTATCGACGCCGACTATGCCATCCTCGAAGCTCCCCGCACCACTGGCGTTGCGGATATCCACGCCGATGGGGCCGACGATCGATCTCTCGATGACGATGCCAGTAATGCCGGTGATGAGGCTGGAACCACCTTCCACCGCGTGCTCCAGACTGGTATCCCCCACATTGCAGTGCACTGTGACCTCAATGAGGAAGGCGATACCTTGAGCGCTTTCGCCACGTGGGAGGGTACCCTTCCCGAGTCCGCGGAAGAAGAGGTTGCGGCCACCGTCGCTGAGCTCAACTGGGCCAGCGTTGCGCCAACGTTGAGCTACTTCGTCGCAGACGGTCCAGAAGAGCCATCAGATGGCGCCGAGGTCCAGTTGTGCGCCAACCGCGCCATGGCAGTGGGCGAAGGCCTGTCCCTGGCGCAACTCGGCCACTTTTTGCTCAGCTCCCTGGCGAGCTTTGCCGAGATTTTTGAGATCGTGGCCGAGCGTTTCCCACAGGCAGTGACGTGGAATGACACCCAAGAACAGGAAGCAGAGGACTAATCGTGAGTGCTGATCCCTACGAGATTTTGTCTGGCTCTCCCCTGCCGGCGGTCACCCGCGATCGCGTCCTCAGCCTGCTCAATGGCGCGCAACTCGACATGGCAGCTACCGCTCACCCAGAGGATGACACCACCGCTGTCGCTCGACTCAATGACCTGGATTGGGTCATCACCGTCGAGGAAGGCCTTGTACGCCTGGAATGCGTTCTGCCCACTCAGCTTGGCGCAGACGTTGTTTCCCTCTTCCATGTATTGTGCAACGAGTTCAACTCGGGTGCTTTCGACGGCCGTGCGCTCGTTGGCGTCGATGAAGACAGCATTGAACTGCGGGGCGACGCCTGCTTCGTCACCACCGCGGGTCTCAGCGAGGACCAGCTTTTCCATGCCCTCAACGTGGCCATCATCAATGCGCAGGAGGCACTGCTATCCGTCCTGGATACGTTTAACGCCACTGCCCGCGAACTCGCAGACAGTGACGACTAAACTGCTGTCAGGTTAATAAATCGGCAGCGCAGAGAAACCGTGCCTAATCGGCGTTCTCAATGCGCTCGCGCTCGACCTCTGGATCGAAGTCGGGCGCTGGCCACTCCAGATGCAGGTGGCGCAGGAGATCCACGATGAGGAACTTGAGCGCCATGCGGGCATACTTCTTATTGTCAGTGGGGATGACATACCAGGGGGCGTAATTCTCATCAGTACGCTGAATCGCGTCCTGGTACGCCTCCATGTACTGGTCCCAATATGCGCGTTCCTCAACGTCTGAAGGATCGTACTTCCAGAACTTATCGTCGCGCTCCGTGCGCTCCAGCAGATTGTCCTTCTGAGCCTCCTTGGAGATGTGCAGGAAGATCTTGATTACCTTCACGCCTTGAGCCGTTAGTTCCAGCTCATAGTCACGGATAGCCTCAATGCGGCGATCGACTTCCTCTTCATCTACCCACTCATGTACGCGCTGGATAAGCACGTCCTCATAGTGCGAGCGGTCGAAGGCCACAATCTGCCCTGGCTTCGGATCATGTTTGCGGATGCGCCAGAGGAAGTCATGCTCCAGTTCTTCCTCGGTGGGCTTACCAAAGCCGACAGTCGTCGTCCCTTGCGGGTCAAAAGTGTTAAGGACGTGGCGGATGGCACCACCTTTACCGGAGGTGTCCATGCCTTGCAGGACGATGAGTGCGGCCGGGGCATCCTCACCGTACGCACGCCCGTTGGCAAAGAGACGTTCTTGCAGCTCGTAGAGCTCATCATCGTACTTGGAAAACCGCGCATCAAGCTCGTCTTTATCCCCGTCAAAACCTGGGGTGCTCGAGGGATCTACCGAGTCGATCTGGAAGTTTTTGCCCGCGCGTAAGTTGAGTGCATCTTCAATCTTGAATTTGGCCATGGCGACCAGCCTACAGAAGCCTCCCTACCCTCCTAGCGTCATGAGTCCACGAATCAGCGCGCTCAGGGAGCCAAGGCTCGCCACGGTCAGGGAGAGCTTGCGTGCGAACTCACGGGACACCCGCCCCGCAATCTTCGTGCCCACCTGGATGCCGATAAACATTCCAATGATGCCGAAGGGCCATACCAGCCAGTGCAAGCCCTCAAAGCCGCCAGCACCTAGAAAATACTTCGTGAGTACCGAGAACAGCCCGCCGACGAAAAAGCAGGGCTGAAGCGTAGCTGCATAATCTGCCTGCGGCCAGCGCGCTGCTTGGGCATAAACGGTGATGACGGGGCCTGCCACGCCAGCCAGAGTATTGGTGAAGCCGCCTAGAATTCCGGCGGACACCGCCGGACCCGTGCCATGCAGCTCGGGAACGAAGTGCCGGCCAAAGGACACCACGCCCAGTGCGGTGAGGAGCGCACCACCGACGAGGACGAGCAGCATGGCTGTATCAATCCGCGCAATGAGCAGGGCTGCCGGAATAGAGCCCAACACCATGAAAGGGGCGATGCGCGCCCATTTACCCCAATCGACGTCCTTGCGCATGGAATACGTCGTGAGGACCGCATTAAGGCAGGCCAGCACGTTGGTGACCATGATGCCTTCCACCGGCCCCAACATAAGGGTCAAAATGGGGCCACCAATAAGCCCCAACCCCATGCCGGACACGCGCTGTAAGCACGAGCCCACAGCGACGATGAGAAGGATAGCGAGGGGGATGACCAGTACGGTCACTGCTGCTGATCCCGGTAGCGCTCCATCACGGCTTTAGCCACGTGCTCAGGGAACATGCCCGTCACATCGCCGCCGTATTTCGCCACCTGCTTGCACAAAGAGGAGGAAATGTAGCCGTATTTCTCGTCCGTGAGAAGGAAGACGGTATCAATCCCGGACAAGCGGCGGTTCATCTGCGCCATCGGCAGCTCATACTCGTAGTCCAGTGAGGAGCGCAGGCCTTTGACGAGGGTATCGACTCCATGAGCGCTGGTGTAGTCCACGAGCAGGCCTCCCCACCAATCCACCTCAATTTCCGGTGAGACTGTGTGGCGGATGAGGTCCACGCGTTCCTCCACGGTGAACAAGCCAGAAGGTTTATTCGGGTTCGCGGTGACGAGCACGGTGACCTTGTCAAAGAGGTCAGCCGCGCGCTTGAACACGTCAACGTGTCCTAGTGTGATGGGGTCAAAGGAACCAGGGCAGACTGCGTGGGTTGGCATAGTGCTTAGTTCTCCTCGCTTCGGTGATAAATGGCCATGTCAAAGCGCGCGATACCAAACGTACGCTTTTTGAGCTTCTGTCCGGTGGGTTCAAACCCTTCGGGCCACTCCGTCTGGGGTGTATCGACGTGGCGTTCGATCACCACAATCGCATCGTCATCCAGCACAGGTTCAATGGCTTCGAGCAAGCCATCAACGTCGTCGAACTCGTAGGGAGGATCCGCAAGGACGATGTCGAAGTAGCCGCGCGGTGCGGTAGCCAAGTAGGTCGAGGCTTTCATTTCACGTACTTCGACGCGAGGGTGCTTGACCACGCCAATGTTGTGGCGAATCACCTTGACCGCGGCAGGGTTATGTTCCACCAGCACCACCTCTTCGGCGCCGCGACTCGCCGCCTCCAACCCCAGCGCACCGGAACCGGCAAACAAGTCAAGCACGCGGGAATCGGTGAACCCCCAGCGCACGTCTAATGAAGAAAAGAGGCCCTCACGGGCACGGTCGGACGTCGGCCTCGTCCCAGATTCGGGAACCTTGATGCTGCGTCCGCGGGCTTCCCCAGCGATGATTCTCGTCATAGCTTCTACCCTATCGCCCTTGGGCCCAGTGGCGAGACGTCTCCCCTCAAGTCCGGCTCGGTTTAGTTCTTCTCTAGGAAGTCTTGCTCGTCTGCGGTGAGGTTGTGCGTCAGTTCTTCTGCCAGTTCCGGGTTACGCTCAACCATCGAGGCGGCGTCGGCGTGGGTGCGCTCGACAATCTCACGATCGTTGCTCAAGTCCAGCAACTTAAGCGTGCGCTTGGTTCCAGATTGCAACGTGCCCAGGATGTCTCCTTCATGGCGCTGCTTGAGGTCGAGCTCGGCTAGATCGAAACCAGATGGCGTATCTGCGATAGCCGCCACACGCCGATAGGACTTTGAGTCTGGCAAAGCGGTGGTGTGCAGCAGGCAGACTGATGCATTGCCGCCACGCCCCACGCGGCCGCGCAGCTGGTGAAGCTGGGAAACACCGAAGTTTTCTGACTCACGAATCAGCATGACCGTAGCGTTGGGAACGTCAACGCCGACCTCAATGACGGTCGTGGACACAAGAATATCGATGTCGCCGCGTGCAAAGCTCGCCATGACCTCGTCCTTATCTGGCATCTTGCCGTGGAGCATTTCAACACTCAGCCCACGGAAGGGCAGGTTACGCAGCTGCACGGACAGCTGCTCGACCCCGCCATCACCTTCGATGCGTGGGCACACGATATAGGCCTGGTGGCCTTTTTCTACCTCTTCACGGATGCGCTCTATGGCACGACGAACCCACTCGGGTTTCCATTCGGGAACGACCGCAGACAGAATAGGTTTGCGTCCACCGGGCAGCTCCTTGAGCGTGGAGACTGCCAAGTCGCCAAAGACGGTCATAGCAATCGTGCGGGGAATAGGTGTAGCCGTCATCACCAGCAGGTGGGGGCTCGTGCCTTCCCTGGTCTTTGTGCGCAAGCTATCGCGCTGCTCCACGCCAAATCGGTGCTGTTCGTCCACAATAACCAGGCCTAGATCGAAAAACTCGACGGTGTCTTGAATGATGGCGTGCGTACCAATGACGATGTCAGCCTCGCCCGACACAATCTCCAACAGAGCCTGGCGCTTCTCCGCAGTCTTCATCGACCCGGTCAGCACAGTAACGGTTACCCCTTCGGGAACGCTGGCGCTTATCGACGTCCCATGCTGCACCGCCAGCACCTCCGTCGGGGCCAACAGCGCTGCCTGTTTTCCAGCATCCACCGCCTGCAGCATCGCGCACGTGGCAACGAGCGTCTTGCCTGATCCGACCTCGCCTTGCAGCAGGCGCATCATCGGGACGGTGCCGGAAAGATCGGCATCGATCTCTCCTATCACGCGGCGTTGCCCATCCGTCAGCTGGAATGGAAGCTCCGACAGCAGCTCATCACGGTAGCCATCAATAATGGCGGGCATCGGGGTGGCAGTACGCGCTTTGACATCGCGTTGGCGCAGCGCCATCACAAGGCCAATGGACAGAGCCTCATTGTATTTGAGGCGCTGAATTGCACGTTCCGGCCCAGTCGGTCCAGGTTCGTGAATCTCGCGTACTGCCTGATCCAAGGTCACCATCATGCGGTAATCCAATGGTTCTGGAATCGGCGGAGTCTGCTCCAGTACTTTGTGGATTGCGCCCATGACATACCACGACGTTGCCGTTCCACTGGCCGGGTACACCGGAATCCACTCGCGCTTCAGGAAGGTATCAAGCGAACCAAACTGCGCAAGCTTCTTCAGCGAACCACTGCCTTTTCCGGCAGCCTTATCCCACATCGAGTCGTGGAGGCTGCCAGGATCCAAAATGAGAAAATCCGGGTGCTGAAGGCTTGGTATACCGCGGAAATACTTCAACTTGCCGGAGAGCATAATGCGCATGCCGCTGCGGAGAATGCGCTGGACATAGTAGGCGTTAAAAAACGCCGCCTGGATCCCGCTATCCATGTACAAGGTAAAGACGACGGTCTTGGAGGTGTGGCGAGTGCGAACGTCCTGGATAACGCCGGTGATGGTGACTTGATCACCTTCCTCGGCACCACCCAGGCCGACCTCTTTGTTGTGGCGGATGTAGTCGCGCGGGTAGTGACTGAGCAACTCACCGCAGCTGGTGTAGCCGAAGGCTTTTTTAAGCGCCGCCGCATCCTTCTTCTCTAGTACGTCAGTGAGTTTGCGGTCATCCTGCCACCCCAGCACGGTCTATTCCACTCCAATCTCAGTGCGCGTGCCCGGCACGCGTACAACGACCACGTCCACTCCCAGGCTGTGAGCGAGTTCCTCGTCGGACACCTCGAGGGCTGTGAGCACGGTGACTTGTTCACCGCCATGGGCTAACAGCGACCGAGAAGCCTGCTCGACTGCGTCCACGGTTTCTTCCGCTGGATGCCCCACACGCATGGACCGTGCCGCATCGCCCATGACAGCTACTACCTCAGCAGTATCCGGGTTATTCGGCTCATAGACGGACATCGCCGCTAGGCCCGCTACCAGAGAATCGGCGGGAATGACGCTAGCTTTCCCCGCATCACCTCCGTACCCATTGGTCAGGAAAAGATCGCCCGCAACAGCTTCGTCCACTGTGACGCCAGGTTCGACCACCTGCACCCCGACCTTCTCAAAAAGCTCTCTGACCGCACCGTCTGGTACGGCAGCGAAGATCCGTCGCGCTGACTCCCCTGCGGTGTCCTCCGCCGCCTTTTCTACCGCCGGTAGCGCTTCCAGCCTCACGTCACTGACCTTGCCCAGCGCATAGGCCTTTTCGATGACCGCCCCAGCTTCGGCGCTGTGGATATGCACGCTCGCAGATTCATCGGTGGCGCGCGCAATGACGAGGCTATTGCCCATGGAGCTCAAGTTTTCTTGGAGCACATCCAAATCGCCTTCATAGAAGAAAATGGCTTCGATCTCGGATCCAGGCAACTCCGTCCCAGCCGTCTCAGAACCGGGCCGCGGGCTGCTCTTGCACTCACCGGATTTCAGTGGCTGCACATCCGGTTCCTCGCCGGTGACCTGGGCCAGCAAACACTCCAACAAGATCACCAGCCCCGCACCGCCGGCGTCCACGACGCCCGCTTCGCGCAGAGCAGGCAGCTGCGAGGGGGTTTCAGCAAGTGCGCGCCGGGCAGCATCGAGTGCCGAGACAAGAATGTCGTGCAGCTGCGCACCGGACTTCTCAGCCGCAGCGCGCGCAGCGTCACTGGCAGCGCGCAACACGGTAATGATGGTGCCTTCCACGGGAGCCGCGAGGGCGCGGTCGACGAGATCGACGGCGTGCGTGAGGGCGGCGGCTAGGACAACGCCATCCACTCGCGACTCCGTCGTCGCCTCTGCTACGCCGCGCAAAACCTGCGAGAGCACCATGCCTGAGTTGCCACGCGCTCCCCGCACGGATCCCAGCGCCAGCGCCTCGGCCACGTCCATCTCGCCTTTATCCGCCTCCGCCAGGGCGGCCTCCATGGTGTGTGCCATGTTGGATCCGGTATCGGAATCGGGGACGGGAAACACGTTGAGCGCGTTAATCTCTGCGCGACGGCGTGTGAGTTCCTCCACGGTGCGCACTGCCCAGGCATGCAGGCCGCGCGCGTCCAACTCGGCGGGATACGACATGTGGGCTAGTTTACAAGCGCCAGTCCACGGGCGTGACGCCGCGGGCCTCAAGGGCGGCATTGGCGCGGGAGAAGGGCTTCGAACCGAAGAATCCGCGCCGTGCTGACAACGGTGAAGGATGCGGTGAGGTAATGCACTCGGTGTCAGGAAGAAAAGCTTGGCAGCTTTGTGCATCGCGTCCCCACAGGATGGCGACAATGTCACGGCCCGCCAGCGCCCGAATAGCGGCTTCCGTGATCGGTTCCCAGCCAATGCGTCGGTGTGATCCTGCCTGACCAGGCGCCACGGTGAGAACTCGGTTGAGCAACAGCACACCCTGGTTGAACCAGGCGCGCAGATCCCCGTCTGCACGGCCTTGAATACCCAGGTCGTCGTGAAGCTCAGCGTAAATATTCTTCAGCGACCGGGGTGCAGCCACACCTGGCCGTGTGGAGAAAGACAGGCCCATCGCATGCCCCGGGGTGGGATACGGGTCTTGGCCCACGATGAGTACGCGGACCTCCTCAACTGGCAGAGACAATGCCGCGAAAACATCCTCAGCCGGAGGCAGATAACTTTGTCCAATGCGCTGTTCAATGCTCGGAAGGTTCTCCTCCAGCGCCTCACGGATGTGAGGCATCCAGGAATAGTGGATGCGCGAGGTATCAATCATGCAAAGCTCTCCCAACCACCGCTATAACGAGGTTCATCGCCCCCCACGGTAACGCCTGTTCCACGCAGGACCGTACCTATTTTTCGGAAGCCAGAAGGAGCGGCCTTGCACGTCGTGGCCAGCAGCGTGTGGTCCTCACCGCCGGTGAGAACCCACTCCCATGGGTCCACGTCCAACACCGCGCCGGCAGCAGCCAGAAGAGGGTCAGGTGCAATAGCTGCCGGATCCAGATCAATGTGCACCGACGAGCGCTGCGCCATGAGGCCAACATCGCGCACCAGTCCATCGGAGTTATCCGTCATTGCGGTCGAACCGGTAGCGCGCGCAATGACGCCTCGCCCCGGGGTGAGGGTGGGGGTGCAGTGGGCGTCGACAAGCGGCCACAGATCTTCTAGTTCCTGCGGCAGTGCCCGACCGAAACGCTCGAGCAAGGCCAAACCGGCGGCAGAGTATCCAATCTTGCCGTGTGCCACGAGGGTTTGACCTGCGCGCGCCTTATCCAAGGTCAACGGTGCGCCACTGCCGCCTAGCGAACCAAGCGCCGTGACGTTGAGCACGAAGTGATCACTGCGGGTGAGATCACCTCCGACGAGCTCGGCGTTATACACTGCGCAGCGCTCGGCAATTCCCTGTGCAATGCCGCGCACAAAATTCACCGGTGTGTCTCCAGGAGCCGCAATGGCGAGGAGGGCCGCAGTTGGGCGCGCACCCATGGCTTCAATATCGGCAAAATTGCGCACAATCGCCTTCTGGCCCACTTCCGAGGCTGTGGACCAGTCGCGGCGGAAGTGGCGGCCTTCGACCATCATGTCCGTAGACGCCACAGTGCGGGAGTTGGGTGCTGCTGGGTACAGCACTGCCGCGTCGTCACCGTTAAGAGCGCTGGGCGCAGCGGCAACGATCTCATGAATGACATGCCTTTCCCCGGCTTGCTCGAGCGTGTGCGACAAACCATTCGCCTCCTTCTCAATTTTCTGGCTTCGGGGGTTAGGATATGCCCCTATGGATACCCAATTTAACCGCACCGCCATCTACGTCTCACTCGGGCTAGCCATCGCCATGGTGTTTGCGGTGTTGTTGGGCGCCAAACTCGTCTTCACCAACGCCGCGCAGCAGCCGGTAGCCTTGCCTCCTACGCCTTTTGAGGCTGCAGACTCCCCCGAGTGTGCGCAGCTAGTGGAAGCACTTCCTGACGAGCTTCTGGGCCACCCTCGTGCCGAGCTCGCCGAGCCCGCACCAGCTGGCGCTGCCGCGTGGTCGAGCTCCTCCCAGGAGCGCGTTACTCTTCGGTGCGGCGTGGACCTGCCGCAGCAATACACTGAGTATTCACAAACCACTGACGTCGACGGTGAGGCCTGGCTGCAGGTCATCGACGCCACCCCAGGTTCTCATCTCACCACCTGGTACACCACTAAGCGCAGCCCTGCTATCGCGGTGACGACCACAGGTGACAAGGCACCGCAGGGGCTTGACGACGCCCTCTCGTCCCTCCCCCAGGAATCCCTACAGCCAAACCCTGCCCCGCTGTCGAAGCTTGCGTCCGGTCCGGATTCCATGTGCCCGGACCTTGAGGCGGCACTGCCAGAATCTCTCGCGGAGGGCTACACACGCCGCGAGGACATGGGCGATGACAACACGTGGGTCTTTAGCGCGCCGGGCCGCGAGGAGATCGTCGTGCGCTGTGGTGTAGCCGCCCCAGAGAATTACGCTGCCGGTGCGCAGCTGCAGCAAGTCAACGAAGTGCCGTGGTTTGAGGACACAACCTTGGGCGAGGGCACGACGGCCGGCACCTGGTTCGCCTTGGGACGCGCCGAAGACCTCGCACTTTCAGCTCCGCAGGATGCGGCGAACTCGGCACTGGTGCGGCTTAGCGACGCCCTTGCCGAGGCCACGCCGGAGCAAAGCTAGGCGCGGGGCATCAACCGCGCGACAGCGCAGTGCGAATCAGCGTATCGAGAAGCTCCGCATAGCTCACACCGCCTGCGGCGAACACTTGCGGGTACATCGAAATCGGGGTGAAGCCCGGGAAGGTATTGACCTCGTTGATGTAGTAGGTGTCTTCGGTGATGAAGAAATCTACGCGGGACAGACCTGCCGCACCTAGCGCGCGGAAGGCCTCAATAGCGCGCTCGCGGATTTCGGAGGTAAGTTCCTCGCTCAGTGGCGCGGGAATTTCAGCGGAGACACCTTCATCAAGGTACTTCGCATCGAAGCCATAGAAGCCTTCCTCGGACTCGGTCGTCCCCAATAGCTTGGCCGGGACAGACGCTTGAAGGGTTCCATCCGGGTGTTCCAGTACGCCTACTTCGACTTCGGCTCCGCAGATTTCGGGCTCCACGAGCACCTTATCGTCAGATTCGTAGGCCAGCTTCACAGCTGCCTCAAAATCCTCCCAGGCCGAGACCTTGGAGACCCCGATGGAGGAACCACCACGTGCTGGCTTCACAAAAACGGGAAGGCCAAGGCGGTCTTTCTGGACGTCGTCCAGCGCCGTTTCTCCAGTAAGTACCACCTGCGGTGCCACGGGCAAGCCCTCAGCCACGAGAAGCTTCTTGGTGAATTCCTTGTCCATCCCCACAGCAGAAGCCAACACTCCGGCCCCCACGTAGGGAATGCCCGAAAGCTCGAAGAGGCCCTGCACCGTGCCGTCCTCGCCGAAAGGCCCGTGAAGGACCGGCACGATGACATCGACCTCGGTGTAATGCTCGTGGCGGGTGACATTGTGGATGCGACCACGGGTGGCCGGATTAAGAGACAGCGCAAGCTCATCGTGGAGCTCGACCTCCGGCATGCGTCCGTTGACAGTCTCAAGCCCCTCACGGGTGCCCTGGGTCCACGTACCTTCACGGGTAATACCGATGGGCACAACGTCATACTTCGCCGGATCGAGGTGCTCCATGATGGCACCAGCAGAAATGCAGGACACCGAGTGCTCGGAGCTGCGCCCACCGTACACAACGGCCACGCGCACAGGTTTCGCTTCAGTCATACCCGGCAACTTTACTCGGCTTTACTCCGCCTTCTTGGTGCGACCCATCAGAGCCACGATCATGTCGTCCACACTGACCCCTCGATGGCACACGCCATAGACGGCCTGGGTAATCGGCATCTCGACACCCGCGCGCTGCGCAAGGCGGAAAATCGAGTCAGAGGAAATCACGCCTTCCGCTACCTGACCGTTAGTGGCCGCCTTGGCTTCCTCCAATGTCCCGCCCTGGCCCAGGCGGTAGCCGAAGGTGCGGTTACGCGAGAGCGTCGAGCTACACGTGGCCACAAGGTCACCCATTCCAGCCAGCCCGGAGAACGTAAAGGGATCTGCTCCCAGCTCCACGCCAAGGCGCGTTATCTCTGCCAACCCGCGGGTGATGATGGTGGCCATGGTGTTATTGCCCAATCCTTTGCCGGAGGCCATACCGCAGGCGAGGGCGATGACGTTCTTGCAGGCACCGCCGATTTCTGCACCAATGACATCGGTATTCGTGTAGGGGCGGAAGTACGGCGCTGCGGCCGCGTGCTGGACTTCCTGTGCACGGTTCTCGTCGGTACAGGCAATAACGGTAGCGGCTGGTTGCTCCTGGGCCACCTCTTTGGCCAGGTTCGGCCCAGAGAGTACGGCGATACGGTCTTCTTCTACGCCTGCGGCGTCGGCGATGACCTCACTCATCAGGTTCAGCGTTTCCTTCTCCACGCCCTTGGAAATGGAGACCAGCGTGGCGTCTTTAGGCAACATGGGCGCCCAGGTTGTCAGGTTGCTACGCAAGGTCTGGGAAGGCACGCCGAAAACCACAATGGACGCACCGCTCAATGCCTGTGCGGGATCCGTCGTTGCCTCGATGCTCTCGGGCAGTGGCAGGTCCGGCAAGTAGTCAGGATTTTCGTGGCGGGTATTAATAGCTGCGGCCAGCTCCTCACGGCGTGCCCACAGACGGACCTCGTTCCCGGCGTCCGCAAAGACTTTGGCCAGCGTGGTTCCCCACGATCCAGCTCCCATGACAGCCACATTAACCATGTGCTACCTCACTTTTAGAACAGGTTTGTCGGTTTTCACCATTAAAGCACGGTCCGCTTTAGAGCACGTTCGGCGCGTAAGACTGCATCATTGTGGCCAGTGGAGGAAAATGGAACACGCGAAAACACCGGCGTTTGAAGGAGCAGCATGCCCAAGGCAAAAAACATGCACGAAACGGACAAGGACGTTCAGTCGGAAGTGTTTATTTCCGGCCGTCACCAGGAGGTTCCTGAGGATCCGGCCGATGAGTTCAAGCGCACCACTCTCGCTGCCGGTGCCGTTTTGTGGCGTGGCGATCCGCAAGATCCGGAGGTCGCCCTCATTCACCGCCCGCGTTATGACGACTGGTCCTTGCCCAAGGGAAAGGTTGACCCGGGCGAGTCTCTTCCCACAACAGCAGCGCGCGAAATCCTTGAGGAGACGGGTTACACGGTGCGTCTGGGCAAGCTCATTGGCAAGGTAGCCTACCCGGTCCAAGGCCGTACAAAGGTGGTGTACTACTGGATGGCTCGCGTACTGGAGGGCACCTACACTCCCAACGATGAGACCGATGAGCTGCGTTGGATGAAGATTGATGAAGCCTGCGAACTACTCTCCTACGAAGTGGACACGCAGGTCCTTGCTAAAGCTCAGAAGCGCCTGCGCTTGGCACCCACGACGCGCGTGCTCTACGTTCGCCATGCCCATGCCCATCAGCGCCGTTCCTGGGAGGGCGACGATAACTTGCGCCCGCTCGATAAGAAGGGCCGCCGCCAAGCAGAGATGCTCGTGCCTATGCTTACCCCGTATCATCCCACGGCCATCTATTGCGCCCTTCCGCAGCGCTGTCAGCAGACTGCTGCTCCGCTTGCTGATGAGCTGGGGATGGACATTGCCATCAACAAGGCCTTCGGCGATGAAGTATTTGATGCCAATCCCGATGTCGCGCGCGCGGCTTTTCAGCGCGTCGTCGACGGCGGCGGAGTCCCCGTCATTGTCAGCCAGGGACTTACTATTCCCGGCATCATCGAGTCCTATGCCCCGAAGTTCATCACCACTCCGATTGAGGAGCTGAAGTTTAAGAAAGCCTCGGTCTGGGTTCTGTCCTTCAACGATGGCGAGCTCACCGGCGCGGACTACCTAGCTAGCCCACTACCAGTGCGCTAACTACTCGCTGGAAGGATTACTCACGGGGAGGCATTCCGTCTTTTGGCTCATGCCTCCGCCGCCTTCACGATTATGGCCACAGCCTGCACTGCTGCTGTGAGAGGGCACGAGCGGCAATCGCGTAACCCAACGCTGTAATGGGAAAGGCGGGGATGAAGCCGATCAACGGCATCAACGAGAAGGCGAACTGTATCAACCCGAGTAGAACGACAATGCCCAAGGAGGTACCGAAGTTCTGGCGCACCATCTGTTGGGACAGGCTCAGGCACTGCCCCACAGAAAGGGAGGGTTCTTTGGCCTTAATGACCGGTGCTGCCCAGAACAGCACCATCGCAATAATGCCGGGGATGATGAGCACAAAGCCCACGGTGACAATAAGTCCAACGCACAGAAAGACCTTCATCAGACCAGCGACGGATTTGAACTGGAAGAAGTCTCCGAAAGTGAGTTTTTCACCGTCCATCGCCTTATTGGCGGCATAGCAAAAGTTTGCCTGCATCCACAACATGCAGGCAAACACGCAACCAAAGATTGCGCCGAACGTCAGCAGCAAGGCGACGACGCCCGCAAAATTCAAAGGCTCAGAGGCCGCGGTTGAGGAAAAGCTGCCCATAACAATGGCGCCGATGAAGGACACCGCCATCACGGCAAAATTGACCGCAAAATAGACAGCGGTAAGTATGCCCAGATGGGCAAGGACGCCAACAATCCACTCCGCAGCAGCATCCCCAAAGGCTTTAAAAGATTGCCCAATAATATAGCCGGGCTCTGCCTGCGGCACCCCCATCATCACTGGGGGCTGCTGCGGCCATGGCCCTTGTTGATACGGGCCGGTTGCGTTGAAGTGGTTCCCATAGGAGCCCGAGTAGTTTCCACCCCCATAGGGCCCCGGCTGATAGGGGCCACCGTGCCCTGAGTAGGGCGGCACCCCTCCTCCCTGCGCTCCATAACCAGATTGGTGTGGCCCCATGTTGGGGCTGGAGGAGCCTCCGAATCCGCCATTCCCGGCGTACCCGGATGGCCCGTCAAATCCTTCATATGGGTTGGTCATGCACTGGAGTCTATAGGGAGTTTCGGTGTCGGCGCGCTGAAGTGCCCTCCATCCCGGCAATAACAGGGGTCTATTCCCCACACAACGCAGGTGAAGTCATTCCGCCCACGACGAAAGGGGGCGCCGTCTTTGACGCACGCCCCTGCCACACGATCCAGATGTTAGGCCCAGCGCATGGCCGGACGCTTGCGCACGGTGCGCACGAAGAGGACGTGTCCCAAGCCCAAGAGCGGAGGAGCACAGAGTATTCCAACAATGGGAATCAACATGAACAAGTTCACCAAGATCGTGAACACGAGGTAGAAAAGGAACATTTGACCGAAGTTATTCACGACAAGGTTCTTCGATTCTTTGAAGCACTCACCAATGCTCTTTTCGGGGTCTTCAGCTTTGATCACCGGTGCCGCCCAGAAAAGCACGGCCGCCACGATGCCCAGAACGATGGTAAAGGTACCGATAATAACGGCAATGATGTAGCAGATATGCACACCGAAAATACCCTTGACGTTGCCACCCTTAAAGTAGTCGCCGAAAGAGACATTTTGCCCATTAGCAATCTTGCATGAGGCGGAGACGCAGCCGGCATACATCCAAACATCGAGAAGAATCATCAAGAGGTAAACAACGACCATAGCGAGAATGCTCAATGCCCCAAGGCCCGCAGCGCCGCCGTCGGAAAAGGTGTCAGTCGCTGGGTCATACGACGTCGCGGAAGTAGACGCAGCACCTAAGCTCAGGACCATAATGAGCAGAAAAACACCAAGGGCCACGATTGCGTAGTAAGTTAAAACAGCCAAAGCACCAGGCATAGGCTGCTTGAAATAGCCCTTGAACGCCTGACCGATGGAATCCATGGCGTCGACCGGCGAGACGGTCAGACCACCTTGCTGCTGGTAACCCGCGCCATAGCCACCTTGCTGCTGGTAGCCCGCGCCATAGCCATCTTGCTGCTGGTATCCCTGACCGTATCCGTTGGGATCCTGGTACTCCTGACCGTACATACCCTGGCTGGCACCGTAGGAGTTCTCCCCGTACGAAGTTCCGCCGTAGCCGTTGTTGCCAAAGCTACTCTGGTCGGACCCATAGGAGCCATAGGCGTTGCCGCCGGTGGAGGTTCCGCTGTCGGAACCGAAGGAGTCGAAGCCGTTCTGGCCGTTGTTCCCGCCCTGCTGATTGCCGGACGGGTCTCTATTGCTATCAAAAGGGTTGGTCATGCGGAAAACACTAACGGCACCCTGTTAGGGGTGCCATATGAGACGGGGAATACCACCCCTTTCCTACCTCAGAAGGGGTTAACGATATTTACACATTCTCACGCGATGCCGACCATTATTGTGCGCCAACTTTCGGCTTGAACGAGAGACGGCCAGCTTCGAAAGCTTCAATGTCCGCCTCGTTACGCAGGGTAAGGCCAATATCGTCGAGGCCTTCCATGAGGCGCCAACGAGTGTAGTCATCGATGTCGAACGTATAGCTGTTGCCGCCCACGGTCACGGTGCGTGCCTCAAGATCAACGCTCACCTGAGTTTCACCGGCTTCCAACTGCTTCCAAATGAGCTCAATATCCTCCTGTGCCATCAACCCGGTCAACAGCCCGGCTTTGCCGGAGTTGCCGCGGAAGATATCAGCAAAGCGCGAGGAAAATACGGCCTTGAAACCGTACTCCGCCAGCGCCCAGACTGCGTGCTCGCGGGAGGAGCCCGTGCCGAAGTCTGGACCGGCGAAGAGGACTGAACCATCCTTGAATTGTGGCTGGTTGAGCACAAAGTTCTCATCCGAGCGCCAATTTGAGAACAGCCCTTCAGCAAAACCCGTGCGCTTGACAGACTTGAGGTAGCGAGCCGGAATGATCTGATCTGTATCCACGTTCGAAGCGCGCAGCGGAACACCAACACCGGTGTGGTTTACAAACTTGTCCATTGTCTTCTGCTTTCTCCCAATCTTCCTTGTACTTCCTCGTGGCCTCTTAGGCGTCGATGTCTGCTGGTGATGCCAGGTGGCCCAGAACCGCGGTGGCTGCTGCAACAGCTGGGGAGACTAGGTGAGTACGCCCGCCAGGGCCCTGACGGCCTTCGAAGTTGCGGTTGCTTGTCGACGCCGACCGCTCCCCCGGCTTCAACTGGTCCGGGTTCATGCCCAGACACATCGAACAGCCAGCCGTACGCCACTCCGCGCCAAAGTCAGTGAAGATCTTGTCCAGACCTTCTTCTTCAGCTTGGGCCTTAACTACAGCAGAAGAAGGAACAACCATCATGCGAGTATCGGCAGCAATGGTTCGACCCTTCACCACCTCGGCGGCTGCACGCAAGTCCTCAATGCGCGCGTTGGTGCAGGAACCGAGGAATACGGTGTCGATCTGGATGTCTCGCAGCGGAGTGCCCGGCGTGAGATCCATGTAGGCCAGAGCCTTCTCGGTCGCCGCCTTCTCACCTTCATCGCCGAAGGATTCCGGGTCCGGCACTGAGGCGCTCAACGGCAGGCCCTGCCCCGGGTTAGTTCCCCAGGTAACGAACGGGGTCAGCGCGGAGCCGTCGATCTCCACGACGGTATCGAACTCAGCGCCTTCATCAGTCGGCAGCGTCTTCCAGTACTCCACGGCAGCGTCCCAGTCTTTACCCTTCGGGGCAAACTCACGGCCTTTGACGTACTCAAACGTGGTCTCATCTGGTGCCACCATTCCGGCACGGGCGCCAGCCTCAATAGACATGTTGCAGATGGTCATGCGAGCTTCCATCGACATCTTTCGAATAGCCTCGCCGCGGTACTCAATAATGTGGCCTTGGCCGCCGCCGGTGCCGATCTGGGCAATAATGGCCAGGATCAGGTCCTTGGCAGTTACTCCTTCAGCCAGCTCACCGGAGACCTCAATGGCCATGGTCTTAAAAGGCTTCAGTGACAGCGTCTGGGTAGCCATGACGTGTTCGACTTCAGAGGTACCAATACCCATCGCGATGGAGCCGAACGCGCCGTGTGTTGAGGTGTGAGAGTCACCGCACACGATGGTCATGCCAGGTTGGGTAATACCGAGCTGCGGGCCAACGGTGTGCACGATACCCTGCTGTTCGTCACCCATCGCATGCAGTCGTACGCCAAACTCCTCGCAGTTCTTGCGCAGCGTGGAGACCTGGGTACGGGATACCTCGTCCTTAATCTCCAGCAGGTTACCGGTCTTGATACCCACAGTAGGAACGTTATGATCTTCGGTGGCTAGGTGCAGCTCTGGGTGACGCATCGTGCGTCCAGCCAGGCGCAACCCATCAAAGGCCTGCGGGCTGGTAACTTCATGCAGGAGCTGGAAATCGATAAAGAGGAGATCTGGCTCCCCATTCTCGCCCTTGCGCACGATGTGGTCACGCCACACCTTCTCTGCCAGTGTCAGTTTCTCAGTCATAAGCCTCTCCACTTGAAATCTCAATTAATGGGACGTAAATTTCATTGTATGGGAGAGTATAGCGCAGTATCAGGAATAAAGGTGTTGGATCGCGCCGTCGCAATCATGATGGCCGCAACCAACCACCCCTCCACACTCAACGAGCTCTGCGAGACCACAGGTTTACCACGAGCCACCGCCCACCGTCTGGCGACCGCACTGGAAGCACACCGCATCCTCACCCGCACCGCCGACGGCAAGTGGGGCGCGGGCCCTGCCCTGCCGGGAAACCGAGACCGCATCATCGAAACCGCAGGCCCTATCATGGAGGAACTCCTCGAGGCCACCGGTGAATCCGTCCAACTCTACGAGCTCTCTGGCACAACACGCACCTGCATCGCCACGCGCGAGCCGGAGTTTGGCCTGCACAACGTAGTCCCCGTTGGCCGCCAGCTACCCCTCACTTCTGGCTCGGCAGCACGCATCTTCGCCGCGTTTGGGGACGCCCATGTGGCCGACGCCCTCTTCAGCGAGCGCGATGTTGAGCTCGCACGCGAGAATGGATATTCAGAATCCATCGAAGAGCGCGAGTCTAACCTCGCCTCCGTGTCTGCTCCCGTCTTCGATGGCGCGGGGACGTTTATTGCCGTCCTCTCCGTGTCAGGCTCAGCAGATCGCTTTCGCCCCTCCCCGGCGGAGAAGTTTGCGCCCGTGCTGGTCGACGCCGCCAAGCGCCTCACCGACGCACTCTCCACTGATAGCGCCTAAGTGAGCCCGAAGGTCCTCCTACATACTCAAGCCGAAGTAAGCAGCAAGTCCGCGCAGCCCTTCGGGGCCCTTACTACTCGTAGATGAGAAGGCCTCTCCCCGTTCCTGGACCGATCGCACCACATTGGCTGGTTCACGATTCGGACGACGCGGCACATAGCCTTGGTGAGGCAATCGCGCGAGCTCATCCGCATGCGGCATGCGGGCATAGTTAGAGAAGGTCATGTCCTGACCATTGCGGTTGACCACGGTAATGCCCTGATAGATCCCCACCACTCCGGGGCGACCTTCAATAGACACTGGCCCGCCACTATCCCCAGGGGAAAGCGAAAAACCTGCGGCGTAGTGCATCCCTGGAAACACTCCTGGACCACGCACGGTCGGCCCACAGTGGCGTCCTGCGTAGCGGCCATCCATACACACGTTGACACCCTCCCCGGGTGGGGGTGCCATCCCGTCACCCGTCAGTGGATTTCCCCCGGAAGAAGTTCCACCTGCAAATTGGATATAGGCCAAGTCGTGGCTTGCAGCGCCAGACGGCTTAAACCATCGCAACGTACCTACGTGCTGACCGGAATCGGTATAAACCTGCCCACCATCGAGCCCACAATGGGCCGAAGTCCAAGCGCGAGTTGGCTCAACATAGCCGACACTGCATTCCGCGCCGTCCGAGGTGATAATTTTCTGCCCCTGCGTGATCTGAACTGTGGCATCAGCAGTAGCAACTGGTGCAATCAATACCGAAATTGACACAGCAAAAGTGCTGGCAGCGGCCATCAGGCTACGCGTGAGTTTCGTCGTCATGCATTTACTGTAGCACCCCCACTACCCCCACTATTGAAATCCTAATGAAAAAGCACTTAAATGAAAACAGACTGAAAACACACGGGTTCACTAAGGAGAAGTCATGACCCACACCATCCATGAAGAGCACGCCCACAACCACGGTGAAGGCTGCGGCCACGTCGCTTTCCAGCACGGAGATCACACCGACTACGTTCACGATGGCCACATCCACCGCGAGCACGAGGGCCACTGGGACGAGTGCGAGACGTCCGAGCACCACATTCACGAGGACCACGATCACGAGCACGGCGAAGGTTGCGGCCACGTCGCCATTCCGCACGGCGATCACGTCGACTACCTGCACGATGGCCACCGCCACGCCGCTCACGACGGACACTGGGACGATCACTAAATCCCAGTCACCTCCACGCGCTGCCCAGCTACAGCACTCCACCGAGCAGGGCAGCGTTCCCCGTTTTCCCACACCATATGGCTAGGCAGGCGTTAGTGTGGGGCCATGACTTCCTCACAGACCCCTTCCTCCGCACGCCGATTCCTCACGGCACTGACCGCCGTAGCCACCGCGGGCCTCCTCGCAACTGGCTGCTCCTCTACCACCACCGAGACCGCCGCCCCAGCCACTGCCCCAGCCACCTCCGAGGCAGCAGAGCCTTCATTCAAGAACACCTACCCAGCTTTCAAGCCGCTTAACGACGATTCCCACGTCGAGGTACCTGCAGGCCCTGAGCCCACCATTCCTGGTGGCTCCGCGCCAGAAGGGCAAGCAGGTGCTCAGCCGCAAGCTGCACAGCAGCAAGCTCCACAAACTACGCCTCCCCACCTCCAGGGAGTAGAACCCGGACAATATGTCATGCCACCTGGAAGCAGGAAAACGATTGAATCCGCGCGTATTGGTTCCCTCAACCACATACACGAGCAGCTACCAGAGAACCAGATTAACGGCGCCAAGGTCGATGTCTTCGGTACCCCTGCCACGATGTGTCAGACAGGTGATGGCTACAACATCACCTACGTCCTTGCAGGACCAAATACCAGCTGCGATTTTGCCCGCTCAACCGCTGGCCACCTCATGGGGCTCACCTACAGCTCTTTGGAAGACCTGCGTGGGTACGTCCCCCCACAGATCTCCGTAACTAGTCCGGTAACCCAACAAACCTACAACCTCGCTTGCAAGACCGACGACCGCGAGATCATCCGCTGTACCGGCGGCAACAACGCCGAAATCATGATTGTGTAATAGTTCGGAAAGCAACAAAGCGCTAAGCCACGTGAATGGCTTAGCGCTTTTCGTTGTACCCCGTACGGGATTTGAACCCGTGTTACCGGCGTGAGAGGCCGGCGTCCTAGGCCGCTAGACGAACGGGGCTCGTTTAGCTGTCCGTTGCGGACCTGCTAAACACTATAGGATCTCCGAAAGATTGCACAAATCGGCAGGTAAAAGTACTTTCAAACAGATAAAATCCCGAACCTCGTTGCCCTGTTGTGGCTGCGGTGACTACTTGAATTCTCTCGGCCTGGGTGCGGATCGAATCAGTGGTTATTCCGCTGGCTTACCGTGGGCAGCTAAGGCCGGAACACTAGTGTGCAACGCTGGAGGTTCGGGAAGACACGTGCGCTAACAGCATGTGGTGCAAGGCTCCTACTTCGCTCGAGTGTTGGCTTTAAGAAGTTATGGATTATGGCGATGCCGCCTCGTACTATCTGCTAGAGTCGCGTCGGCGATAGTGATGATTTTCAGCTTCCGCCATCCGCTCTCCTTTCTTCCGGGAATGTCCTGTACCTGCAGTGTAAGCCCAGCGCACGCACACCGGAAGCACTTAGACCAATTGGACACTGGTTTGCCCCCTGGTCCTTAAATTCAGTTCTCTTGAACCTAGGCTCTCCCCTCACCGGTATGGGGCACAACAAGACCACTGACCTCCTAAGCCAAGAAAAGCGACCCCATCTTTCCTGTCAATGCTTCTCACTACATCCCTTTACTTGCACCACTTGCAAGTGTTAGTTTTGCATTAGTTGCAAGTAAGGGAGATGAGCAATGAACGATGATCTAAAAGTCATTGAGGAAGCCCAGAAACGCACCGCCTGGACTCAAAGTCCGTGGGCGGTTGCGCTTGTCGCGCTCGGCATCGGATGTGGCCTCGCGGTGACTAAGGCGTCCTGGTGGTACGGCCTCGCAGTTCTCGTACCGACCTTTATTCTGGGCTATCTCCTCAAGGACAAGATTGCGAACCCCTTCGTGCGCCCTGATCCGAATATGGGGCCAAGTAACGACCGCGCGACCTGGTCACGGGTACTGCTGCCCGGTGCAATGATCATGTCCACCACCCCAACTCCAGACTCGTGGCCGTGGATGGTGGTCTGTGGCGCAATTGTTTCTGCGGCAACAGCGTGGATGCTGTATGAGAACCGTAACGCAGCTGTAAAGGGCGTCAATGCCTAAGGAATCTACGCACCGCCCAGCCGAATTGGATCCGATCATCCATCCCATTAATCGGCTGAAAATCTGCGCCACGCTATTCTCCGCAGGCGCTACTGACGGCCGGCAGATGAAATACAGCCTGCTTGCTGTCCTCACAGAACTTCCCGCCGATACGTTGTCGAAGCAATTGAAGCACCTCGAAGACGAGGGCTATGTCAGCCGTACTCGCGAGTACGGCTCCACGCGCGCCAAGGATACCGTGTGGGTCACGCTTACTGAGGCAGGGACTCAGGCCTACACGCAGCACGTGGAGGCACTCAAAGCAATGACCAAGGGCCTATAGCCCGCGCAGCCACTGCGTGAGGCGCTCCTCCAACTGTGGAAACTCGGTATAGCCGTCGCTTTCGAGGAAATGCCCCGCATCGTGGATGGTGATGGGGGTGGCCGAGAGGGCGTCGGCAAGCTGCTGCGTCAAGTCTGGGTCCACGAGGATATCGTTAGTGGACACGAAGACCTCTGAATGAGCAATGTGGGGCTTGATACCAGGCACGTCGACATGTGCTTGGCCAATAAACTCGTCGAGTTCTGGAATAACGCGAAGCTTTTCCACGAACCCGGAGACGATAAAGAGCCCGGGAAGATCCCACTCGCCTTCCAATGCCGTGAGATAGTGCAGCGCCGCGATGCCGCCTAGGCTATGGGTAATGATGCAGGTATCAGCATCTGGACGGCCAATATCTCTGCGTATCGCTTCAACCCACTCATCGAGCTTCGGCGCATTCGGTTCTGGCAGCGCAATGGTATGAACCGTGTGGTCTTCGGCTGTCAGCTGGCCCTCCAACCACGGGAACCAGTGACTATCAGGACTGGCCTGGTATCCATGAACGATGTAGAAGTGCATGGTTGACAATCATAGAGAAAAAGAGTGGCAAGCATCTGATGCTTGCCACTCCTTAAGTGGTACCCCGTACGGGATTTGAACCCGTGTTACCGGCGTGAGAGGCCGGCGTCCTAGGCCGCTAGACGAACGGGGCATAGAACTGTGACGACTTACTTTAACGTGCGGTGCAGCGTTAAAGTGTTATCACTGCTGGCCTACCAGGACTCGAACCTAGAATGACGGTACCAGAAACCGTTGTGTTGCCAATTACACCATAGGCCATTATTGCGGTGAACTCGCTTGGGGCAGAACCCCTCGCTGCTCGCTGCAACGGTTTATAACTATATCCAGCACACCCGATCCACACAAATCGCCAGGCTAGAGGGAATTTTCGGGGCGCTAAGAGTGAACTCAAACGCCCCGAAATTACACCTCTGTCAGTCTGGCGAACCGAGCCTAGCGTCCGCTTATTCAGCGCTCCACGGCGTGACTGCCTGAGCAGCCTTGAGGCGCGCCAAGGTGGACTCCTTGCCCAGCAGCTCCATGGACTCAAACAGCGGCGGGGAGACCTGCTGACCGGAGATGGCTACACGCAGGGCACCGTAGGCCTTGCGGGGTTTGAGCCCGAGGTCGTCGATAAGCGCGGCGGAGAGAACCTTCTCAATCTCCTCGGTCTTCCACTCCCCGAGCTCTTCCAGCTTGGCAATAGAGACCTCGAGCGGCTGCACGGCGTCATCCTTGAGATTCTTCTTCGCGGCCTTCTCATCGAGCTTCAACTCCGCATCCGGAGTGGTGAGGAAGGACATGAGGCCATAGGCATCCGAGAGGGTCTTGATGCGGGTCTGCACCAAGTCTGCGATGAAAGCAAACTTCTCCTCCGGGTAATCTGCCGGGAAGTCGGTGTACTCGCTCAGGTACTCACGAAGGCGCTGCGCAAAGTCTTCCGGCTTGAGCAGACGAATATGATCGGCGTTGATGGCCTCCAACTTCTTCTGGTCGAAGCGAGCCGGGTTGCCCAGCACGTCGTGCACATCGAAGTTGGCAATGAGCTCATCCACCGAGAAGATATCCTGATCCGCAGACAGCGACCAGCCCAGAAGGGACAGGTAATTGAGCATGCCCTCCGGGATAATGCCGTTGTCGCGGTGATTAAACAGGTTGGACTGCGGGTCACGCTTAGACAGCTTCTTGTTGCCCTCACCCATCACGAAGGGCAGGTGGCCAAACTCCGGAGTCTGCTTAGCAATACCCAGCTCGATGAGTGCCTCATAGAGGGCAAGCTGGCGCGGCGTGGAGGACAGCAGGTCCTCGCCACGCAGGACGTGGGTCACGCCCATCAGCGCGTCATCGACCGGGTTGACCAGGGTATAGAGCGGGGCACCATTGGAGCGAGCCACGACATAGTCTGGCTGAGTCTCCGACTTGAAGGTCATCTCCCCGCGTACCAGGTCCGTCCAGGACCAATCCTTATCCGGCATGCGCAGGCGCCACACCGGCTTGCGCCCTTCCGCCTCAAAAGCATCAATCTGCTCCTGGGTGAGGTCGCGGTCAAAGTTGTCGTAGCCCAGCTGCGGGTCACGGCCGGCCGCCTTGTGCCGCTCCTGGACCTCCTCGTTGGTGGAGTATGCCGGGTAGACGTAACCGCCATCCTTGAGCTTCTGCAGGACATCGGCGTAGATATCCATGCGCTGGGACTGGCGGTAGGGTTCATCAGGGCCACCAACGTTGACACCTTCGTCCCAACCCAAGCCGAGCCAGGTCAGGGAGTCAATGATGGCCTGGTAGGACTCCTCGGAGTCGCGAGCGGCATCAGTGTCCTCGATGCGGAAGATGAGCTTGCCCCCGGTGTGCCGGGCATAAGCCCAGTTGAACAGGGCCGTGCGGACCATGCCCACGTGGGGCGTGCCAGTCGGTGAAGGGCAGAAACGTACGCGGACGTCGGAAGTTTTCTCAGTCATGTTCCCCATCGTAGTTCAGCCCATCTACCGCGCACCGCCCGCCCCACTTGGGGGTAGATGAAAGCAGTTTCCACTAATTGCGTGCAGGGATTTTCCAACAACACTATAGGGAATGATAATCATTACTTATAGTGAAAATCTCCCATTAGAACTCAAGAAAGGTTTCACTCCACCGTGGCACGACTCCGCACTGTGGCGCTTCTTACCTGCGCCACCCTCCTTGCCTCCCCCGCACCTGCGCTCGCTGGCCCTGACGACGGCAAGCACGTGGCCACACAAACCCACATCGACTCACCAAAGTCGTTCTGGGAGAACAACTCCCTCACTCTAAAATCTCACTCGACGGACGCTGATCATGCTCTCGACGAGACTGTGGCATGGGTAGGCAAAGGCTGGGGCCAAAACGGCAAGAACCAATACCAGTTCACTGTCCCCGAGGATCCTGCCCTCTCCTTCGCAGGACAGGCTGGAAAGACCTACTACATGGCCCCCGCTAGCGTGAACGGCACCCTCGATCCGGTCTGGATGGGTTTCGGTGCGGACACTGAGCTGCCCGTCGATGACTTCCGCGACAATATCGCCTCTCTCGACCTTCTCAGCGTCGATGGACCAGGCGAGGTCGAAATGTTCGGCTACTACCCCGGCCCTGGCGGCCTGCAGCGCTTCTTTGGCACCACTGAAGGCGCCCCGCATTCCGCATGGCTGACCAGCGGCACGCACACTCACAATTACACGGTCTTTTCCAAGCCCGGCCGCTACGAGCTCACCTACCGAACCACCGCCCGAGACAAGAATGGCAAGCTCATTGCCTCCGAGCCGGTCACCACGTCTATCCAGGTCGGCGGTGAGCGCCCGCTCAAGGAGGCCACGCCGTCCCTGCGCGAGCGCTTTGACGCGGCATCGAGCGGTGACGCCTCCGCCAAGGATTACCAGCTCACCATCGCTCCGAAGAAGGACAAGGAGAAGGATGGCGATGAGAACCTCTCCTCCATCGACTTCTCCGGCGGCACGAACGGTACCCTGACACTGCTTATCGACGGCTACTTCCTCACCGACCTCCCCGTCACTGACGGCAAAGCTCACTTTGATGAATTCCTCGGCCCCGAGGCCTCAAAGATCCAAGCCGTCTACACCCCGGAGGACGACTCACCTCGCTGGGTATCTGAGGAGCTCGACTACGCCGAGGGCGCGAAGCTCAGCACATCATCCAAGAAATCCGCCGATTCTTGGACTGAGACCTCCAACCCTCGCGAGCTTTCCTCCGGTGAGGAAATCTCCGTGTCAGATCCGAGTATCACCGCTCGCGCTGTTCCCGAAGGTGATGATGCTACGCGCATCATCGTTGAGGCTGCCGATAAGAAGCTCGACGGTTATGTCCACGGAGGATTCTTCAGCGGGGACAGCGACTACGCCGACATTCCTTTCGACGGTGTCATCACGGGCGGCCGCGCCGAGTTTGTCGTTGGTGCCGACAAGAACTTCAACGGCAACAAGGTTCGGCTCGATATCCTCCCGCACCCGACGGTGACGCAGAATTCCGGCTCCATTACCCTGACGGATTCCTTTGACTTCGGTCAAAACTACGAAGCTACCGGTGAACTCGGCAAGGAATCCACCGCGCCGGAAACGACACCGGGCGACAAGGGAGATGCCACACCTGGTTCCAGCCCCCGCAGCGGAGTCTGCGCAAACAAGAAGATTCTGGACCACGGCCACGTCGACATCACAGCCGCCCGTGACGGCGACTCCTTCGCCGCGCGTCTCAAGGATGAAACCGCCATTGTGGATAAGAAGACCGTTGAGCGCCCGCTCGATGACGTCGTCCTTGCTATCCACGACAACGCTTTGCGTGCGCGCCCAGAGGTTCTCAAGGGCAAGGAATTTGATTACTTGGGCGAGGACAAGTTCTACCTGCTGCCGCAGACTCAAGAGCAAGGCATCATCTGGCCTGGCTACAACACCCAGAGCCTGAATTATGACGATTACAAAGACGGCACGGTGACGCTCAACATCAAGCCCACCGACATGCCGGAAGGTGGCAATGTTGGTCTCTTTACTACCGAGGGCCTTGGCAAGTCCTTTACCCCACTGGTGAATTCCGCCGAAGGTGACTATTCCATTGAGACCACCTTCGCTTCTCATACGCACACCAACTGGGCGTTCACCAAGCCGGGCATCTACAAACTCGAGATCACCTACACCGCCACCACGAAGGACGGCAAGGACATCACGTCTGCGCCCCAGGCGCTCACCGTGGCCGCTGGCGACGCCGCGATTAAGGACTGTGTGAGCGCGAAGGGCGAGGGCGGCTCCAAAGGTAAGGGCGGCTCCAAAGACGAGGGCGGTTCCAAGGGCCAAGGCGGCTCCACGGGTGACGGCACGAAGCCAGAAAACTCGAGCAAGCCTGACGCTTCCTCAAAAGATTTGAAGTCTTCGAAGCCGAAGCTCCAGGGACTGTGGGGCCTTGTGCTTCCCGTCGTCCTGGCCATCGTGTTCCAGGGCTTCCTCAACTTCTATAACGACCACCGCCAGGACATCACGGCCCGTCTCAACGGGCTCTTTCGCCGCTAGATAAGGAGTTTCACCGTGAACTTTATCTCTCACCGCACGGCTGCCGCCCCCGTGGCGGCAACGGCCTCACTATCCCTCATGCTCATGGGCGCCCCGGTGCCCGCGGCCCATGCTGACGGCGAGGTTTTCGATTCCGGCCACGTCGATGCTTTCTACGTCACCGCCCCTGATGGCGAACTCACGTTGTCCTTAAAGGAGGACATCACCGGCAGTGGTGTTGTCCACCCCGGCAACGATGTCACCCTCAAGGTCACCGAGGAAGCATGGAACGACGCCACTGAGCGTATCGACGGTATCGGAACTCCCACCTACTACCTGCCGCAGACCCAGGACAGCTCGCTTCTGTGGCCGGGATGGGATACCCAGCCAGCGCAGTCCGCAGGGTACAAGGACGTTGACCTTGAGTTCGTTGAAGTCACCGGACCTGGAGACATCTTCGTCTTCGAAACCGCTGGCTTCGGCGACATTCAACCGGTTACAGAGGAAGGCGCACTGGACCTGGTCAGCGGTGATGTCATCAACCAAGCTTACCCGGCGCACCGCCACGTCAACTGGGCGTTTACGGATCCTGGTATCTACACCATGACAGTTCAGGCGGTCTCTAATGGCGATGCCAGCAACCAGGTGACCTACACGTGGGACGTCGGTGACGGCGAGATGGCACCGCAGGATGCGGATGAATCCGAGCACGAGTCGGATGAGACCGAAGACGGTGCCGGTCACGGTGAGGATGCTGTGCTTGGCGACGCCTCCCCCAACCCCCAGTCCCCTTCTGATGCCGGTGGCGAATCCCACGTGAGTTCTGGCAGCGCCCCCGGCGTGGCCAATGGTCCTGCAGCAGCAGCGAGTGCCAAAGGCACTCATAAGCCTAAGGAAGACAAAGACAGGTCGAACCGGAAAGAGCGCACTGATCGAAAGGATCGCAAGGAGCGCAGAGCTGAGCGCACTGCACACACGAGTCCTTCTGCTGAGAATGTCGACACCGTGGCCGCTACCGGCTACTACGACAGTGGACAGAGCCTCCTACCGTGGGGTATCGGAATCTTGGGCCTCGGAATGCTGGTTCTCGGCCTGGCTGTAGCACGCCTAGCGTTGGCGAGGGGCCGCGACTGATGCCCTTGGCAACTCTACGAGCAGCGCGCCGCGGAGCTCTGCTCATCACGCTAACCACAGTGGCAGCAATACTTACCAGCTGCGCGAGCACCGCCGCCGGCGAGAATGCTTCCGATGGGGGCATGAAGGTGGTGGCGACGACGCCGATTCTGGGGGACGTCGCCAAGCACATCGCCGGCCCCGACGCCCAGGTGACCACGCTGATCCCTGCTGGCAAGGACCCGCACACCTTCGAGCCGAGCCTGCGCACTGTCAGGGATATCGCCACCGCGGATGTATTGCTGGCCAACGGCCTGCTCCTGGAGCCGCAGAACCTCATGAAATCCATGAACGAATCCTCCGACGTTCCCGTGACGGAGGTAGCGGACCAAGCGTCGACGCGCGGCGCCACGCTCGTGCCGCTGGTGGAAAATGTGGCACTGGATGCCATCTGGCTGGGTCTGCGCGTGCGCAACGCACCTGCCGGGCGCAACAGTGTCACAATGCAGCTCCTCGACGCCACAGGTCCCGGTGATGTGGCCGCCTACGTGGTCTCCACTTTCGGTACCCCAGAACCGTTATTCAACACGGCCGATGGTGTCAGCGAGCGCGAGGATTCCACCACGCTGCCGGCCAACGCTCATACCCATGTCTCCTGGGCATTTAGCAAGCCCGGCATTTATCGCCTGACCTTCGGCGCAACGGACTCGGCATCACAAGTCATCACGGTCGCCGTTGGCGTTACGCCACCGGAGGGGATGCACTCACTGGGTGAGGGCCACGTCGACATCACCGCGGACTTGGGCACAGGCAAGCTGGGCCTTGAAGATCAGGGTGAACACTTTGACCCCGCCACCACAGCACTCAGTGTCCCGTCCTCGACCTTGCAAGAAATTCCCCCGGATCCCTCCTACCGCTTCCTCGGTCGGCCCGGCGACGAGACCTATCTGCTCCCCCAAGCAGTGCTGGGCAAGCACATCCACGGTGAGGTCGACCCACACCTGTGGCACAACGCTAAGAATGTCATCGCCTACGCCGAAGTTATCGCCGACCAACTCGCCCTGGCGGATCCTTCGCATGGCGCCGAATACCGCGCCCGGGCCCAGGAGTACGCCGCACAGCTACGAGATACGGACTCTTATGTCCGTGACCTTCTGACTGCTCTCCCTGAGCGCCGCCGTCACTTGGTGACCCCACATCACGGCTACGCCTACCTCGAGCAAGGCTATGGCATTGATATCGCCGGATTTGTCACCCCGAACCCCGCCATCGAGCCTTCACCGCGCGACGTCATTGCCTTGCGCCGAACCTTGGAGAACCTACAGCTGCCCGCTGTCTTCATCGAGCCCACGCAACAGGCCAGCGCCGATGTCATCAGAGAAGCCGCGCACTCCCTAGGGATTGCGGTGTGCCCCATTTACGGCGACACTCTCGATGACGCTGTCCCCACCTACCTCGACCTCATGCGATTTAACGCCGAGTCACTCAACCGCTGTCTCTCATAAAGGAAAGAATAAATGACCATTACCGTTACCCGTCCACGCTATGCCCCGCGTCTCATGACAGCGCTGGCTGCAACGCTCACCGCTGCATGCCTAGCGATTGCCCCATCCGCCGCCTGGGCCGGAGATCTGGCGCAGGTTGTCAGCGCCGACGAAGACGTCGCTGCACCCGGTACCGAAACCACTATCGACCACGGCCACGTAGATCTAGGTCTGCAGGTCATTGACGGGCAGGCGAACTTTCTAGCCCGCGATGATTCGGCCGAGAAGCCAGTCTGGCGCGAGCTCGATGACGTTGTCTTTGATGTCAGCGACGATGCTCAACTTACTCTGCCGGAGGACGAGGCCTTTTCCTTTGTTGGCGCAGACCCAGGTTCTCACGTCTGGGTAGTTCCCCAGACCGAACAAGCCGACGTTCCGTGGCTGGGCTGGAATACGCAAGCGCCGTCGCTCAACGAGAACGTTGACCGCGGCCTCACCATGGAGTTCATCGGACACCAAGGGCCAGGTGATTTCTCCCTCTTCCTGCAAAATGGAGGCTTTGAACCACCGCAGCTGCTGTGGTCCACCGCCGACGCCGCTACCGAAGGATTCTGGGTGGACTTGGGCACGCATACCCACGCCAACTGGGTATTCACCGAGCCAGGTATCCACCAAGTGCGAGTGCGCATGACGGGCGAGGGCTCTGGCGATAGCGCTGGTTCTGAGGTTTCTGCAGAGGCCACATTGACATTCGCGGTGGGCAACGACACCGACGTGGCTGAAGCACAGGCCACCGAGTGGGATGACTCTGCTGCGGGCATGAATGCGGACGATTCTTCCTCCCCCGGTGCCGTCCCAGTGTGGGTATGGGCTCTCGCGGGCCTTGGTGTGCTTGTGCTCGTAGCTGCTCTCATCGCCGCCGCACGCACGAAGGGAGGGCGACGTGACTAGTCCCCTCATTTCCGTAGAAGACTTAAGCGTCACTCTGGCGGGCCGTCGCGTAATTGAGAACGCCTGCCTGACTGTCAACCCGGGCGAGTTTATCGGACTGCTGGGACCCAATGGTGCCGGTAAGACCACACTGTTGCGCGCTATATTGGGCCTCGTTCCATCCACTGGCACGATTGACGTCACCACCTCGCTGGGCTACGTGCCCCAACGCCATGACGTGGAGTGGGATTTTCCCATTACCGTGGCTAAAGCCGTGCTCAGCGGCCGCACGGGGCTCGTGGGGTGGCTGCGCCGACCCCGCCATGCGGACAAGGAGGCAACGCGCCGCGCGATTGAACTCACCAACCTAGAAGAGTTCGCTCGGCGTCCCATCGCGCAGCTTTCCGGCGGCCAGCGCCAGCGCGTCCTCATCGCGCGTGCCCTTGCCACCGAACCGGACGTGCTGCTTCTCGACGAACCTTTTACCGGCCTCGACGCCCCCAACACCGAAGAGCTGTTGTACCTCTTTGACGAACTCACCTCGCAGGGCACCAGCGTGGTCATGTCTACGCACAATCTCTCTGAGGCGGCCCACTCCTGCTCACGCCTTGTGCTCTTTAACCGGGGCATTGTGGCCGACGGTCCCGCGGAGGAGATTCGTCTGCGTCCACAGCCCTGGAGCGATACCTTCGGTGTGTCGACCTCGTCGCCGCTGTTGTCCGCGATTGGGGTGGCAGCATGATCGACATTTCACTGTTCGAGTTCTTCCAAGACCTCGTCAACCCGAACTTGGACTTCCTAGCCCGCGCGGTGGGTATCTCCATCCTTGCTGCCATCGTGTGTGGCGTCGTGGGATGCTATGTCGTACTGCGCGGCATGGCGTTTATCGGGGATGCAGTCTCCCACGCTGTCTTCCCAGGGCTGGCCATAGCCTTCGTGCTCCAAGGTTCTGTCCTTATAGGCGGTGCCGTGGCTGGCTGTACGGTGGCCCTACTCATTGCGTGTTTCTCACAGCGCCGCACAGTGCGGGAAGATTCGGTCATCGGCATTTTCTTTGCCGCGTCCTTTGCACTCGGCATGGTGATCATCTCCCGTGTCGAGGGCTACACGGCATCCCTGACCAGCTTCCTCTTCGGCTCACTGACCGGTGTATCCCGCACGGATCTCTACACGGCACTCGTTGTCACCGTGCTCATCGTGGGTGTCATCGTCCTTCTCGGCCCACAGCTCACCGCGACGTGCTTGGACAAAGAGACCGCTCGCGCCATGGGCCTGCCGGTCTTCGCTCTGGATATCGTGCTCTACCTGTGCGTGACGGGCGCGGTAGTGATTTCGGTCGGAACGATTGGCAACATCCTCGTTCTCGCATTGCTCATTACACCGGCTGCCACGGCACGCCTGCTCTGCGACTCACTAGGAACGATGATGCTGAGCTCTGCGCTCATTGGTTCACTGGGCAGTTTTATCGGAATCTACCTGGCGTGGGCCATTGACCTTCCCGCCGGAGCCACCATCGTTTTGCTGCTCACCGCCTGCTTCCTCGTGGCATGGGTAGCGTCTCCCTTCCTGAGTTCCCGCCGCGCTACTGCTCTTACCCCTCAACCTAAGGAGTCCCTGTCCGCATGAACCGCTTCATCATCCGCCCATTGACCCTCACCACCGCCGCGGCCTTGACGCTCGCAACTCCGCTCTGTGTTGCTGCTTCCCCACTGGCCTGGGCTGCTGACTCTGCCGAAGACAACTCCACGTGCGATGCCGATTCGCAGCACGCCTTTACCCGTGGGCACCAAGACTTGGCGCTTATAGGCAATAGCGGTGATCTAGACTTCGTTGCCCGCGACGATGAATCCGGGCGTGACTATTCCTCGGGCGATTTCTACGTCGAGGTGGGATCGAACGCAGCCTTCGAAGATTCCGCCGGCGCGGACATTCCCTCCCGCGGATGGCAGATTCCTCAAACTCAAGACCCGGACATTCCCTGGCTGGGATTCAACACCAGTTACATCGACGAGGACACCGCACGGGATGCAACGCTGTCGATGACCCTGCACAGTGGGCCTGAGGGTGGGCGCGTGGTGGGTTTCCAGAACGCGCTGGGCGGTGCACCGACAGTGTTGTTTGACTCGGAGAATCCTGATGCGAGCTGGGACTATCCTGACCACTTCCACAGCCATACCGGCATCGTCTTTACCGAGCCTGGCGCCTATGCGGTAACCTTCACCTTCACGCTCAATGACGGCTCTGAGTACTCTATCGACGTGCCCTTCCTGGTCGACGGAGCAGATTCTTCCGAGCTCTGTCAGCTGGACTGGGGTTCGACCGCAGGAAGCACAGAGGGCTCAGGGTCCGGTAACGCCAAAAGCCGCCCGCAGCAGCTGGCTAAGGACATCAACGACACGTCGAAGGCTATTGCCCAGTTAGACAAGACGATGGACAAGACCTTCAAGGAAGCCGATGCCTTCCTCACCGGCGGCTCCCCGTCAGAGTCGAAAGCTCCGCGTGAATCGCGCCGGAGCCGAGAGTCTCGCGACTCGGAGCGCTCCAAGGCCAAGGAACCTACGCAGCAGGAGAACAAGGCGACGCAGGAAGAAAAGTCGGACAATAAGGGGAATTCTAGCCGGAGGCAGGACAGCAATGCCGCTCCCCGTCCAGCATCACAGCGCCAGGAAACACAGCGCAACGCACCAGCCCACAAAGAAAGGGCACAGAGAGATTCCGCACAACGCGACCGCTCTGAACGCAACCCCAAGGACGACGATAAGAAGACTGCTCGCGACTCCCAGCCGGCACAAAACCGCGCAGCTGGAGAAGACAGCGATACCATGCCGCAGGCTGAAAACATCCAGGCTATGAGCTATGGCGCACCGATGGTGGGTTTCTGGGCGGGGTTCCTCGCCGGTATGGGAGCGCTGTCTCTTTTGCTGGGAATCGGGCTGTTTATCGCAGTGCAGTTCTTCCGGCCTCGTCGTCGTGACTAGCTTCGCAACCAAGGCTTCGCAAATATAGCTGCCGATCTCGTTTTAGCAGGAACAGTTAAAGGAACTAGAATTGTTCCTCATGTGTGTTCACAGACCCTCCACCGCCCCAGATTTCCTCCTGTCCCGTGCGACGGGGTCTGTGCGTACCCAAGGATCGGTAGCCACCTTTGACGAAGTAGATGCCGCTGTGTCCGCACTGCGCAGTGGTGAGGCAGAAATGGTCGTCGGCGCCCTTCCTTTTCACAAGGGAGAGGCTGCAGCACTTACCGTGCCCGAGAGCATCATCCGCGAAGATGGTCCGCTGGAGCCGCATGCCTACTACCGTAGTGGCGCGCTCGAAGCTCGCGTTACCGGATTCGATCCGGAACCCGAAGAACACCTGCGCCGCATTGAAGCAGCCATCGCCACGATTGAAGCGTCCAAACTGGATAAGGTCGTGCTGGCACGCGCGGTCGATATCGAGTTCTTAACCCCCGTGGATCCGCTGTTCGTGGCGGCACGCCTTATCGATTTGTCCTCACACCGCGATGGATTCATCGCCGACCTCAGCCCTGCAGGACGCCCAGGCGCAATGCTGGTGGGGTCCTCCCCGGAGGTGCTCATCAAGAAGCAAGGCTCGACGGTAACGGCCTTCCCCCTCGCGGGTTCTGCTCCGCGTCACGCTGACCGCGCACGCGACATCGTAGCCGGTCAAGACCTCCATAATTCCGCCAAGGATCTGCGCGAACACGCCTTTGTGGTCGACCACATTCGCCGCATCCTGCAGCCGCTGTGTGAGAGCCTCGATGCGCCTAGCTCACCGCAGCTCACCTCCACCAACGAGATGTGGCACCTGGGTACCCCGATCGCGGGCACGCTCAATGATCCCAGCATCACAGCACTAGAGCTGGCCGAGCTTGTGTACCCCACTCCTGCCATTTGCGGCACGCCGACCGAGGCCGCGCAGGCGCTGATTGAAACCGCTGAGACTGACCGTGGCTTCTATGCCGGCGCGGTGGGATGGTGCGATAGCTCCGGCGATGGCGAGTACATGGTGGCCATCCGCTGCGCGGAGGTCGCTGGCGATGGTCTCTCGGCACGCGCATGGGCCGGCGGCGGCATCGTCGTGGATTCCGATCCCGAGGCGGAACTCCAAGAAACCACGGCGAAGCTGCGCACCATCCTGCGCGCGCTCAATCTATAGCGCTACGCGCGGCTAATCGGGTTAGTGAGGCTGCCTACGCCCGGAATCTCGATTTCAATCGTGTCGCCCGGAACCATCGGCGCGGTACCTGCGGGCGAACCCGTCGTGATGACGTCGCCCGGCAACAAGGTGTAGGACTGGGAAATTTCGGCGATGATGCCGCCCATCTTCACGATCATCTGGTCCGTGTTGGAATCCTGCTTCTGCTCACGCTTGCCATCGTGAGTCAGGTAGGCATTGATCTTCTGATCATCCAGGTTGATGCAATCCAAGTCCGTCTCAATCCACGGGCCGAGCGGGCAGAAGGTGTCAATGCCCTTGGCACGTGCCCACTGACCGTCCTTAAACTGCAGGTCACGGGAAGAGACATCGTTGCAGATGGTGTAGCCCACGACGTGATCGCGCCAGTTCTCTGGGTCGATGTTCTTCGACACCTTAGAAATCACGACAGCGAGCTCGCCTTCAAACTCCACATTGGTGGCGAATTCCGGAATCTTAATTGGTGCGCCCGGCCCAATGACAGCGGTGGAAGGCTTGATGAAGATGGTCGGCGGCAGATGCTCCGCAGACTCCTTGAAGACCTCCGCCACGTGGTCGGCATAGTTACGCCCCAAGGCCACAACCTTCGTGGGCAGGGTCGGAGCCAAGAGGCGAACCTCACTGAGAGGCCACTCGCGGCCGGTGGGCTCGGGCGGGGTAAACGGTGTACCAGCGATCTCCTTGGCAACTAGCTGCTCCAGTGGGACATCAGCTGGGCCATCAATGATGGCGAAACAGATTCCTTCAGTATGGGCAATTCGTCCTAAACGCATAACGGACATACTACTCGCGAGGATCATTCACACCGCATCGAGGCTACGGTGTAAATCCTGTTAATGTTTCGCGCCCAGGGAGAGGAACTAACGCAGTGCCACGTCCCGAAGTGTGACAGCGCGGGTGTTGCCTCGCTGGGCTACATATAGCTCAGCGCAGGCGAGTGCATCACTGAGCGCATTGTGGTTGCCATATCGCGGCAGGCCATAGCGTTGGCGCACGCGCGCAAGGCGCAGATCTTCTCCGCGCGGGTAGGTTCCCATGCGCTCCATGTGGCGTCGTTCTAAGGCAAACGTGTCAACGACGGCCAGCTGCGGGCGCTCACCAAAGACCCGCTGGGACAGCGTCTCAATAAACCCCACTTCGAGGTGTGCAAAGTGTGCAAGGAGCGCGCGGCCCTCCAGCGCTTGCCGCAGGTGTGTTGCCGCCTCCTCCAATTCAATGCCACCGTCCACCATGTCTTGGGTCAGCATGTGCACGTGGGCATCCTCCCCTACCTGGGCGCCACGAACGATGTAGTATCCGGCACCAGAGAGGTCAATTGTTCCGCCATTGACCGGCACCCAGCCGATGGAGACGATGTCGCCTGTGCGGGGTTCGAGGCTTGTGGTCTCCATATCCACTGCAAGCAGAGCCAGATCATCGATTGGGGTCGAGGAGGCCGGCGCTCCCCAGTCAGCGCGGCGTCGCGTTCGGCTCCATCTCCCCCACATCTAGATGCTCCTCACCGGGTACTTGGTGGCCAGTGCATTCTGCATTGACTTGATGGCGCGGAAAGCATCACGCAGGCGCTCGCGCTCAAGGCGGCCGAGGCTCTTTGGATCGATGTGGTAGTCCGGCGGAACGCCTTCGCGCAATTGGCGGGCTTGGTGCTGAAAGGATAGGGCGCGGAGAAAGTCGAAGGCGTCGACAAGCTCTTGGGCTCCCTGGCGGCTCACCGCATCACCCGCAGCTTCACGGAGACGCTGCCGCGTATCCACTACAGGCGAGCCAGACGCCAAGGCAAAAAGCCTCCCCATCTGCACGATGCCCGCCGTACCGCCCTTCTTGATGTCGAGAGTATTGGCATAATCACCGTCGCGCTCGACGACGAGCCCGCGGAAGAAGGTCAGCGGAGGTTCGCGTCGCGCAGCCAAACTAGCCAGGTGGGCATGCAAACGCGTGGCCCCCTTACCCATGTCCACGGCAGCATTGTGGACGAGGCGACCAAGGCGCTCGTTGCCATAGAGGACGCGGAAGTCGAAGAAGATTTGTGCATTGAGCAACGCATCCGGCTGTGGGTCACGGATCCATCGGCGGAAGGTCTCGGTCCATTCCGAGCGCGTCATGCGCCACTCAGGCGTCATAGCCATCATGTCACCGGGGCACAAGACTTGGCCAGCGTCAGCGAGGCCTTCGCACACAAAGGTGCTCAGCGCAGCAAAGTACTCACCGTGAACAGAAGCGTCGTAATCATCCGCAAGGACGAGGGCGTTATCCTGATCAGAGGCCAGAGCCATCTCGCGGCGGCCTTGAGACCCCACGGCCACGAAAGCATACTCCACCGGCGGCGGACCCAGTTCCTCCTCAGCTAAGGTGCACAGGCGGCGCGCCACGGCATCCGCAGCGAGGGTCACCAAGCTGGATGCCTCCGCAGGGGTGGATCCTCGTTCCACGAAACGTCCTGCCAGACGTGTGGCCTCAGTAAACGCACCGGTAAGTTCCTGCTGGCTGCTGCGACGTGACAGATCCGCAGCCAGATAGACAGGATCGTTGTGAAGCAACCGCGTCACATCGGACTGGGTAACAATGCCATGGAGGCGGCCTTCATCAACCACCGGAAGATGATGGATGCCGCGCTCCGCCATATGGAGCAGAGCTTCCATGGCAGGTGCATCCGTAGAAACGGTCAGCGGGTTCGGGGTCATAATCTCCCCCACCGGCTGTCTCGGATCGAGTCCGGCTGCCAGCACGCGTGAGCGCAGGTCACGGTCAGTAACGATACCCTCGAGCTGGTTGTCCGCGCGGGTTACCAGCAATGAGGAGACCGCATGCTCGGTCATAAGTCGGGCAGCGTCCTCGATCGTGGTATCCGCTGAAGACGTCAGGACATCGGTACGGATCAACTCGCCAAGGGGTGTGCGGAGGACGTCGGTCGGGGCGGCGTCGGCAAGCTCCCGCGCTGCTGCGCGCACCTGGCGTGACTGCGCTGAGAAGAAGCGCGCGATATCCGGATTGCGCTGGGCAAGCGTGCTGAAAGCCTTCTGCGGCAGGGTAAAGATGAGGCTGTCCTCCACCGCGACCATGTCATAGGCGGAGATTGGCTCGCCCTGCAGGGTGGAATACCCAAAGGTCAGTCCAGCTTCGCGGCGGTCCAGCAAGACCTCATCCTCACCGAGCACATCGATGGCGCCCGTACGTATGATGTGGAGATTCTCGTTGGTTTCCCCACGTTGAACGGGCCTATCACCCCGGCGCAGGTAAATAATGTTGAGCTGGGTGGACAGGGCGGCGAGCTCCTCCTCCGGCAGGCGGGAGAAGGGCTCGTGCTGGGCGAGGAAGCTTACTACCTCGTCTAATTCGACGCTCATGCGCCAAGACTACAGGGTTAGGATGCCAGCGCGGAGGCGATTCGGTCACCAATCTCAACAGTGCGCACCGGCTCATCGCCCCGGGAGGAGACATCCTGCGCGACTGCTTCTTCCACACGCGCCGCATTGTCTTCATCGCCAAGATGACGCAGCAACATAGCCGCAGACAGGATGGCGGCGGTGGGGTCGGCAATGCCCTTGCCCGCGATATCGGGAGCAGAACCATGGACGGGTTCGAACATGGACGGGTTGGTGCCAGAGGCATCAATGTTTCCGGAGGCCGCCAGTCCGATGCCACCGGTGACAGCACCGGCGAGGTCAGTGAGGATATCGCCGAAGAGGTTATCGGTAACAATGACGTCATAGCGTGCCGGGTCAGTCACCATGTAGATAGTGGCTGCATCAATGTGGTTGTAGTCCACCGTCACCTCAGGGTATTCCTGAGCGACCTCATTCACTGTGCGCTGCCACAAGCCACCAGCGTTGACCAAGACATTGGTCTTGTGCACGAGGGTGACGTGCTTGCGGCGCGTCATGGCGCGATCGAAGGCGTCGCGCACAACTCGCTCCACACCAAAGCGGGTGTTCTGAGAAACCTCGGAGGCCACCTCGTGCTCCGTGCCTTCACGGAGGGTACCACCGTTGCCGCAGTACAGGCCCTCAGTGCCCTCACGCACAACGACGAAGTCGATGTCGCCCGGGTTCGCCAGCGGCGAGGTGGCCGTGGGATAGAGCTTAGATGGGCGCAAGTTAACGTGGTGATCCAGTGCGAAGCGCATCTTGAGCAGTAGGCCGCGCTCCAACACGCCCGGCGGGACCTCACCAGGGGCGCCGATAGCACCAAGCAAGATGGCATCGTGCTCGCGCAGGGAAGCCAAGTCTTCCTCAGTGAGAAGCTCACCGTTGCGCAAATAGCGACGGGCTCCGAGGTCGTAGTCGGTAACCTCAATGTCGTCGCGCACGGCGCGAAGAACCTTAAGCGCCTCCGCGGTTACCTCGGGGCCGATACCGTCGCCGCCAATCACTGCTAATTTCATATTGCAGGATTCCTTTCTCACCTGTTGGATACATGTGAGAATACCACGGCACCGGCTACCAGACGGTGAAATCACTCAACCGCATGTACCGCAGACAACGCGAACGGCGCGTTGCGACAACGTCTTAAGCGCCGAAGTCGATCTGGCGGCAGCTAGCACCCAGCGCAGCGTTGATTTCTTCGATGAGTTCTTCCGGAACCTCGCGCTCGACGCGGAGGATGAGTACCGCATCATCAACCTTCTTGCCTTGGGTCAGCGCCGCAGCAACAATGTTGATGCCGGCCGCTCCCAGCTTGGTGCCCACCGTGCCGAGAGCGCCCGGGGCATCCTTGTAAGAGAAGAAAAGGTTGCGGCCCGTTGCGCGCATGTCCACGCCGCGGCCGTTGATACGGACGATCTTCTCGACGCCATCAATACCAATGAGCGCACCGGTCAGCTGCGACACTTCACCGCCGGAGCCGATAATCTTCACGACGACGGACGAGCGGTGGCCCTTAGACTCGACGTTCGTCTTGACCTCCACGTCGACGCCGCGACTCTCCGCGATTTGCATGGCGTTAACGAAGGTCACGGATTCCGTGACCACACCGGAAAACAGGCCACGCACCGCTGACAGGCCCAACGCGGAGACGTCTTCGTTCGCAAGCTCGCCGCAAGCTTCCACCTCAACTGCCACAGGAGCGGAGCCCAAGAGGCTGCCGGCAACGAGACCGAGCTTCCGGGTAAGGTCCAGCCATCCAGCGACCTCCTCGCCTACCTTGCCGCCTTCCACATTGACGGCATCCGCCACAAACTCACCAGCGAGTGCCTTAAGCACAGACTCGGCCACGTCAGTGCCTGCACGGTCCTGGGCTTCCACGGTGGAAGCACCCAAGTGCGGGGACACGGTCACTTGCGGGAGCTCAAAGAGCGGGGAATCCGTGCACGGCTCGGTGGCATATACGTCGAAACCAGCCCCGCGGTGATGGCCCGACTTGATGGACTCTGCCAGGGCTGCTTCATCCACGAGGCCACCGCGGGCAGCGTTGATGATAATCTGCCCCTTCTTAGCCTTGGCTAGGAGCTCCGCGTCGAACATGCCGCTGGTCTCCGGGGTTTTGGGCAGGTGGATAGTGACGAAGTCAGCGCGCGCCATGAGCTCTTCTAGGCCCACCAGCTCCACGCCAAGTGCAGCGGCGCGGGCCGGATTCGCGTACGGGTCGTGTGCGATGACGACAGTTTCAAAAGCCAGCAGACGCTGAGCAAACAGCTGGCCAATGTGGCCGAAGCCGACGATGCCAATGGTCTTGCCAAAAACTTCCACGCCCTTGAAAGAAGAGCGCTTCCATTCGCCCTGACGAAGCGACTGATCAGCCGCCGGAACCTGGCGGGCGGTAGCCAGCAGCAAAGCAATGGCTTGCTCACAAGCGGAGTGAATATTGGACGTCGGTGCATTGACTACCATGACACCACGCTCAGTAGCCGCGGGGATGTCGACGTTATCCAGGCCGACGCCAGCGCGGCCAACGATCTTTAACTTGCCTGCAGCACTAAGAACCTCTTCATCGACGGTTGTGGCAGAGCGCACGAGGAGCGCATCGGCTTCAGGGACCGCGGCGAGGAGTTCCTCACGGTTGGGGCCGTCGACCCAACGGACCTCAACGGTGTCTCCCAACGCGGAAACGGTGGATTCTGCAAGCTTATCGGCGATGAGTACGACCGGCTTCGACATAACTTCCTTCACTAGGCTGATAAGTGGATGCCGTGAAGTGTAGTTTATTATTTCCAGCCCTGATCTATTTTATGCGTGAATTCTGTCACTGAACCGAATTCCGGCCCGAGTGCCACGATAGGCCCCTCCGAAAGCCCCGCGGTCATTGCCGCCCCGACCTTCGTCGCCGACGGATCAGGATCCGGCATGACCATCACGGAACCGCCATAAGCATTAGCGTTCACCACGTTGGCCACTGGGCTATCCACGGTGGCAACGATAACGGGGGCCATTTGCGCATCGCGCCGCGCTTCCGCAGGGATCGCTGGCATCTTTTCCTTTGTCATGTACTGTGGCAGAGGATCCCAAGCCGCCTTGAGCTCAACTTTCGCGGAGGAATCCAGATGGGCAATGTTATCCACCATACGGCTTGGATCCTTGACCACCTTCGAAGTGAATTGAAAGGCCGTGTATTCCCCTAAGGCCTTGGTATTGCCGGGGTCATGGATAACCTCGCGCACGCCGCGTTGACTAGCCCAGGGAACATCGCCGACGACGACGATGCGTTCCACCCCCAGATCCGTCGCTAACTCCGCAATTTGTCCCCGAATGGACTCGTCATACGTCACCATGGGAACGCGTTGGGACACGCTCAGCGTTGCCGCACGCAGAGCAGCAGCGTCTGTATTTTCGGCCAGAATGAGTGTGTTGGTGTTCTTAAAGAAAAGCCGTGCGGATTCCGCTCCCCAGGGGTCGTCGAGGACGGCCACCATGTTGTCGAACTTAGGATCAATAAGCCGCAGGCGGTTCTCTTCGCTGGCACGTGCAAGGTCGATCTCGGCGTCAGGCACTGCCGTAATGTCTTGCGTGACCAACTGTTCGCCCCGGCCCAGGGACGAACAGCTAGAAGCGCTCGCAGCGAGACATCCCACTGCGAGCGCCACCACTAGTGCTTTAGTGTGCAAAAGCCTGCGGGCCCTCCTCACCACCAGACAGGTTGGCTTCATCGACGTCACGAATGACGGCCTTATTCAAGGCATATTCTACGATGCCCACGAAACGATCGCGGCGATCGGCAAAGAACTGATACGCACTCTTGGAGGTCAAAAGCTCCGGTTCCAGCTCGTGGGAGGCCAGCACGCTATCGAACTCGGCATCTTCCATGATGGACTTGGACTGCACGCGCGGAAGGTAGCGCTCCGGCGAGTGGCCATCGAGGACAACTTCGGTGCGTTTGCCCATCGGAGTGCGGTTGAGCACAGAGTTGGCCAACACGGCGCTTACTCCATGACGCTGGCACCACGATAGCGGGAAGATCGGGAAGAAGCCGGGTTTGAGGTCCTCAAAGGTGTGGCGGTTGAAGGGCTGGCCGGTGCGCCAATCCTTCGCACCGCGCGCCATAAGCAGCGCATAAAGGCCATGCCACACGCCGTCATTCTCGCTGACGGATAAAAGACGCGATTCACGGAAGGAAGCATCGCGCACCGTTTGGGGCACGAGCTCGGTCTCCCCTGCTACCCATGCGGTGACCTCGTCAACATCACGTGCGGCGCGCAGCTTGACGGCCGAAGAGCCATAGAGTTCACCAAAGACACCGCTCCAGAACCATTGGTTGAGGCGGTCCCACGAATCCTGTGTGGAAAGCACACCTGTCCGCTCGGCGAGGCGAGCAAGGATAACCGCGAGCGGAATAATCTGCTCGTTGTACGGCACCTGGTCCAGGGAGAGGATGCAACGCTCAGTCAAGAATTCCGCAACCTCACGGAAGGTAATGACGAGTGTCGACGAAGCAGCGCGGTACTCAGCCAGGGAAAGCTGCAGGATATCCTCGCGCTGCCCGCCAGCTGTGCCCTTCTTACCCGAGACCAGCAAGGAGACCGCGGAGAGGAACTCATTGCGGCCAATGCCATCGAGTGCCGGGAAGGCACGCAGTTGCTTCTCGACGTCCCCCCAATGCTCCGCCAAGTGGAAATCCGGATCCTCGGACGCGAAAACCGCGGTGAGAAGGTCAAAGACGTCCATCTGCAATCCAGCGGAGTTCACTTGGGCAAAAATGGAACCGATACCTGCTTGTGCAGTCTCGCGGGACAAGCGAATCATGGGCACGTCATAGCCCGAAAGCGGGCGCAGGATACGGTTATTAAAGGCAGCGACAACATCGCGATTCACACCATTGTCGGCCGCAGCCAATTCGAAGAGCATGCTCGTGCCTTCTTCGCTCAGCAACGCGGAGACGGGGATACAGCAAGCATCAATAGCGGCCTCACGGTTTGCCAGCGAACCCTCGATCTCCGGAGCAAAGTGGGACTGCAGCTCGCCATGCTGGTTCACCGCAAAGACAGCCTCATCCGGCATGATGTCCTCACCCGTGGCCGTGCGCAGATCGACGTAGAACTTGCGGGAGACTTTCTTGGAGCGAAAGTCCGTCGTGTCCACGTAACCATCGCCGCGGAAGCAGTGGTAAAGCGAGGTGAGGCGCTGCTGACCATCCAGGAGAAGAAGGCCTGGGTTCACTCCGGTATCCGGCGCGCCCGCGAGCGGGCGGGGGCGGAAACGCATCGTCTCGTTGCGAGTATCCAGCGCCAAGAAGGCGCCCAGCGGATAGCCGCGCAGGACGGTCACGATGAGAGAGCGGATACGGTCTTCGTCCCAGGAGTAGGCACGCTGGAAATCTGGAAGCTGGATATCCCCGCGATCAATGCGGGCAAAGAGGTCAGAAAGGTCATAGCTTGGCGTGGTGTAACCCATGGTTCTGAGCCTACTCGCAGATGTGAGATCGTGCCCGTTTATGAGCGAATCTTACATGGCAACCCGAAACCATATCCCTACGTCGCGTTGGTCGGGTGCCCCCATGTCCAAGCCTTCTGATTTCATCACCATTGAGGAGCGAGTCATCTCGATGAACCTGCCCCGGTAGTCGAGAAACTGGCCCTCCCCTCTACATCGAAACTTGCAGAGTAAGAACGATGAAACAACAATGCCTCGACCTCGACTACTCGCAAAGCACAGGAAGCAAAGTTAGGATATGAACCATGAATCTTCGGACGGCACTCAGCGACATGGGAAAGATCCACATGTCTCAATCAGAAAGAGTGAGCTCAGCCGCCAACCAGGCGCGTCTTCGCAACCAGACCCGCAGAACTCGCGCATATCGGAAGACAGCATCAACGATCCGCAGACAAATAGCGATTCGCTCCCTGGTTTAGGAAGAGTCCAGATCGGACAAGATCCCTTCGCTGTTTTTACGCACGAGGGACCCACGCCCTTGCCTGCTATTATCAAGCAGCACAATGACATTTCCCCGGGATCCGGAGACCGAATCATGGATGATGCCCACGAAGACATGGTCCTTGATCGGAAGTTAACCGAATCTTCTTTCCTCTATGCGATCTACGAATCCAAAGTTCGATTATGGACTGCGGTAGGACTTATTGTCGCGGCTTTCGTTTCAATCCCGCTGTTTCTATTTTTACTCGAGCCTCCGGAATCGATTGTCGGTTGCGGGATGGCGGGCTTGGCTGCGTCCGCACCCTTAATCAACACCCTCTTGAGTTCAAGAGGCAAACGAGACACTCTGGAGCAGGGCCTTCAAGGAGCACATCAATAAAACATTCGTACCGCCCCTCGTGCTTGGCTGTTAAAAGTCATCAGCACCAGGGGTGGCAGGGTGTCATCAACCAGAGGTTGACTCGTCCTTAGGCAGTAGCGTCCAATGGGTTTTTGACCCAGCTCATAAGTTCAGCACGAAACGCCTACCAGCGGGAACCGAATACGCGCTGGTCAGAGTTGTGCCACTAGTGCCAGGAATGCCAGCAACGCCACGTATGACAGCCGGGAAGTGGGATCCATGTGGGATCCTGCACCGCCATGAACGCCCGGGGATAGTCCAGCAGAGCGCTAATGAGACGTTCACCACACTCCCCAATCTTTCCGTAATGTAGAGTTGACACATTTAGCGCCCATGGATTAGAATAGACATGTAAGCAAAAGAGAGAGGAAAGAAAAATGATTCTTTACGGACACCTTGCCGAGGAAGCCACCTTTACCAACGACAACGAGACGGTCCAGGTCCCCGCTGGCGCCCTAATCGAAGTAAACGGCGAAGACCTCGCAGACTGCGGCGAATCATGGGCATACGTTCGCGAAGGTGAACATTTCGGAGCCGCCGCCATCATTTCTATCCACCAAATCAACCCCGCCTAAGGACCCACCATGCACCACGCAGAGACCGCCGAACTTACAGATTTCGTATTCGCCAACATCCCCAACACCAACACCCGCGCCGCCGACGAATTCCGCACCGCGCTCGAAACCTTCCTCGATACCTACGTAAAGACCGACCACCGCATCAACGAAGAAAACTTAGACTGCACCGCCGAATTTCTACGCAACCTCGCCCGCGGCGCACAAGAGGCCGCCGAAGTGGCCGAGGAAATCACCGCCGAAATCTACAGCTAAGGAACCGCCATGAATACCGACGCTTTTACCCTCGGGTACTTACGGGCAATTCTTCAAGATCACCTCGACGCGGACACGGTTGAGGAACTATTCAATAAGGCCGAGGAAGCCGCACAGGAATTTGCCGAAAGAATGGAGAAACGATGAATCAGGTAATCACCCGCGAAGAGCTCGCCTCCCTACTATCCGCCTACTGCGGGATCACCCCTCCGCTTCCGGGTCATATTTTGGCAATGGATCCAGATCGCGCCCCGGATAGGTGGACAGCGACCACCAGCAACGGGGTAGTAAAAATAGCCATATCGCACGCCACCGGGGCAGAGCTCATGAGGAAACTCGCCGCCCGGGCGCGGGAGGAAGGCCGCGATTTCCAGCGGTACGTACAAGAGTTCATTATCTACCCGCCCGCGGACTTCCTCACCGATCCGGATAGCACAGAGCTGCGGCGCATGCGACGGGAAACGATGGACCGCGATGGAATGCGACGGAAGTTAGACCTCGCCGGCATGCGGTACAAGCTTGCACAGGAAGCGGTCGAGCGGGCGCGCGATGAATGGCACGCAGAGATACGGGCGGCGGTTGAGGCGGGAATGATGAAGTCCGAGGTCGCCCGGATAACGGGCCTGGCCCGCCCGTACATTCATGCAGTACTTAAGGAAGGCAAGTAATGACTTTTGACGTTGCATTCATGAAAGACGGTATTCATCTCTTATATAGCGACGATTACGGAACTCACGTTAAGACGATCTTCATCCCGCATATCGAGGCTTCCCGCGCGATGGCCGCGGGCGATTATGAGTTTGAGCACCAGGAGCGGGATATTTACAGTTACCTTTTGGAACATGGGTACAGCCTTCAGGGGCTTTACACGCGGAACCCGATCGCTATCCAAAATTAGGGATTTTTCCGTAATCTCCAGTTGACACATTTAGGTTTCATGGGCTATAATGAACACGTAAGCAAAAGAGACCGGGAGAAAGGAACCCGAAATGACCCTGTACAGCCGCCGCGATGAAGCCATTAAGCGTGAAATCATCGAACCCCTCGGTGAGTACGCCAACGAATTCGACACCGACGCCATTGCCGACGAAATGATCGGCTGGCACGACGAACACAACGCAAAAGGCGAAATCAACGTCAACCGCTCCGGCTTCCGCATCAAGGAAGGCGCGGACCTCTGGGAAATCATCGAGCGCCACGCGCTTTAACCCTCGGGTTGCGCAAAAAGTAACCACCCGTTAAACTACAAGGCGTCCCCGCGTTAGCGGGGGTGAGCCGTTGCCGATGTTCACCCATTGCGCTGTAGCTCAAACTCTCCCCGCGTTAGCGGGGATTTTTTCTTTCCTACCCTAAAACGCGAAAAAGCGGCCCCGCCACCCGGGGAGCCTAACCGGGAAACGGGGCCAAAAAATACAATAGCTGCCTAGCGAGATACAGCCCGCCACCACCGGGGGCTCTAGCCGTTCACCACGTCATCGTGAACATCCGGGGGGAGACGCGCAATCCTCAGCACGTCCTCCGAATTCCGCGCGATACGCCGCAAACCACCAATCGCCGCCCAATACTTCCGCCGAGTCGCTTCAACCGTAGACTGCAGCGTTTCCACCCGCGACCGCAAAGCATCAATTTCATTCTGCTGGGAATCCAACCGCTGCATGATTTTATCCGTGAACGAATCCCAATCAGGGGCAGCGGCTTCCACCTTTTTCGCATCTACGCTAGCCCGCGCGGTTAATCGCGCACCAATCACGCCGAGCACCGCGGCCGCCACCGTACCAATCAGGCCCGTAAGCTCGCCGTCCATATGCATCAATCCCCCTTAAGGACCGGGACCTCCGCGGAGTATTGCAGACGGCCGCGCGAAAACGCCCACAAGGCAAGCGCGGTCACCGCCCCGTAACCGATTGAGGTAACCCAACCGCGGCCTCCCATGGCAAGGAAGGACACGGACCACAGGAAGTGCAGACCGATTCCCGCCCCCACCGCGGGCGGGGTAAGCCGCGGGTAAATAATCGCCGCCAGGCACAGCACGCCACTTATCAACCAGGGCCACGCCCACATCGTCGGCGGCGCGATATGTTCAAGCAAATGAGCTGGGGAGCGTTCCTGATTCACCATGAATGGCATGTACGAAATCCCGCGCATGAGCGCCGCCATACCGATAATGAAAACCCCAACGGCGTCCGAGCTAATCCAATTTCGGTTCATTCTTCCACCCGCCCCGTTTATCCGTACAGGCTAAACCGGCGCTCGGCGGCAGCATGCCGAGGGGGCCGGGAGGAATCGGGCGGGAGGATACTAGCCGCGGGAACGGGCTCCGCGTCCGGGGCGCCAACCTCCTCCACCGCGCCGGGCGCAACATCCACAGTTTTGCCGACTTCCATGTCGTAGGAATCCAGAATACGGGGAAGCGCGGAAGGCGGGATTCCACCCTTAGTAAGAGCAATCACAAGGGCCGCCGCTAGGCTGGTAACACAGCCCACCACCACGGCGAACCAATCAGGCGCGGAGGTAAGCTGCTCTATCAGCGTCGACCCTACCCACACCACGGCCACCGCCACCGTGATGAATGTTTCCTTACGCTGCAGCACGAAGGACTGCCGAGCCAGCACAGAGGCCACCGCCGTTGAAATCGCATCACGATTATTCATGACGTCCCCCCACCTTCACGTTCATCGTTTCCTGCAGGGAAACAATTTTTCGCAACGCAACCGAAATATCCGAAAGCGTATCAGCGATGAACGGCAACATGTTCGCGTGCATATCTTCCAGCTTCCGATCCGCCTCGAGGGCGTAGCCAATCGCCGTATCGGAAAAGACCTCGCCCTCCCCGATTTCACCCCGGCGCAGCCGTTCCAAATCGTATCGGGAATCAAACGGATCGGAAATTTCATGACTGAGCTTTTTCACCAATCGCAGCAGCTCACGCTGATCATTATCGTTCAAGGCGGGCATGAAGGAATCCTCCTGTGGTTGAGTAATCAGGTCGTACCAGCGCTGGGCTTCATTCATCCACAGCTGGTGATATTTTTCGCCGCTAGCCAGGTGATAGGGGCACGCGGTCGCCGAATGATCACGGTGATCATCAATGTTCACCCCGTATTCAGGGCGGCCGAGCCCATGCACCGCGCACAATTCCGCCGCCAACTGCGCACCGCGCTTAATCGTTGCTTCCGCAATAGGCCAATCCTGCTCGGGCCCGCCTGAATTAGAATGTTCGATGATGATGGAGGAAGCGTTAGAGGAATCATTGTTCCCCCACGCGGTATCCTCCACCCGTACTAGCTGCCCTACGTGGTTCCCCTGTACCGCGAAGTGCGCCGAGGCCCGCCTGGATTGCCACCACCTATAGCAATCATGGGCATTACCAATCCCGCCCATATGGTGGCGGGTGATACGCCGAATTTTTTGGCCACCACGCCCCCGGTTGAAGTGCTTATTTAGCCACACTTCCTCGTCGACGCGGACCACCGCCCGCGGAACCGACTTCCCGCGCCGGGCGGAGGAAGCCGGGGCCTGGCCCCAATAATCATGCAGCACGTCGTTAATATCAATCTTCACCCCGTCGGGCCCCGGGGTGTTCGCAACTCCCTGGTACAGCACAGCTTCCGGGGCGCGCGCACCCTGAGACCACGCGGGGGTCTGCCAGCCGAGGACTTTCCCGCCTCCGAGGTCGGCGACTACCCCATCTTCCGCCGCCCACGCAATCACGCGGGAATGACCGTAGATACCTACCCGGCTCCGGCCGAGCACATCAACGGCGGCGCGGAAGTATTCCACCGCGGTCGAATTCCACTGAGAAAGGGAGATATCGAAATCGACGGCGAAAAACACCGGCCACCCGGAACGGCCGAGGGTGTCCAAAGCTGCCTTAGCAGATTCCGCGTCCTTCTTCCCGCCGGCGTAGCCGCGCATGGAATCCGGATTGCTAGCCCCGCCGTATTGCCACACGAAAGCCTGCTCCAGGCCGGCGGCCTCGTAATCCGCCACCTCGGCGCGGCTAATCATCTTCCCCTTCATCCACGGATCGCGAGGTGGTGAAATATAGCGCACCGCCCCGCCGTACCCCGCGGCCTTCACAGACCGGCCAGAGGGAACCCCGGCCGAAAAATCAATAACCTGCATCATGCACCTCCTTAGAAATCAAAATCGGCAGCATACCCAATCTGCTTCCAGTACTCGTACTGGTTCCATCCACCGCCGACGTCGTTTTAATCGGGGGCCGAGGGACGGGACTTATTGCACCAACTTCCAAAAGCCAGATTCCGCAATGCCAGTCCACGGTCGAGTGTCTAGGTCTGACCAGTGGTCTTGAATACAGCGGAACGTTCGCCCCTTATCAGCCGTAACCAGGTCACCTCTACGGTAAGTCACGCCAGGCCTCCACTTTTGAGGCCCGGACGAATACACTTTCTTGCCGTTTAGCCAGGCTTCCTTAATTTTCCGCCCGCCGAAATACAGCTCTTTCGCCTTCCGACCACCAAGAAACACAGGCATAAATTATCCCTTCACGTTGAGTTACAGAGTCACGATGTTCTTCAGAAAAAGAACGGTAGTTACGCCCAGAGTGGTCGCCGGGTCTTCTCCTTATTCGAGCTTGAAAATTATGAGCGGCTGGTCATTATCCGTTTTGGAGATGACGTACCACATCCAGCTTTTTCCGGTCACCGCACTACCATTAAATGAGGTGGAGGGGCCATTAGTACCGCCTGAGCGGGCGATTGCGTAGATAGCTCCGCCCCCTGGGGCATGAATGAGAAAATTTCCGTCGACTAGCTTCAGCCGACCATCTCCGCTATCTGATGCCCACGCGGTTGAGGACACTACCCATTTACCGCCCTTAAAATCGGCGGTGATAAAGCGCGGCCCGCGTACAAGCTTCAACGCCATTAGCGCCCACCCCCAGCGGGGGCTACAGCTGGGTAAGCATGAGCGCGTCGCCCTTTTTCGCGTACATGGACAGCAGGTAGTCCCCCTCCTTTATGGTTACTACTTTTTGTTGCGCAATCTTCACGCCCATTTCGGAGGGGCGTAGTTCCACGGTTGAGGTTTCCGTAAGCTCCAGCCAATAGGTGCCGGGTGGCGGGTAAATACGGCCAATTCCCCACGTCTTCCAGCCGTCCGGGGTACCGCCCATGATTTCCCACTTCTCGCCGTTGTAGAAAAACACCACCGGGCCTTGCCGAATTTTCTTTAGCGCCATGCTGCCACCGCCTTAGCCAGGAGGCGGCAAAGTTTCTTAGACCGAGGGGGGGGGGCTGTTTCCACTACTAGCTGCTCAATAATCAGCGTGTAGTTCTTAATATTGGATGACACGATAGCGTCCCCCTCGGATACCCGCACTACCGAACCGTTAGGCGGGTAGTTCCAACCGTCCTTCATCCGCACGGCCGGATTAGCCCCAATCCCGGTAATCCGGTAAATCCCAGCCGGGGGCAGGACGCGCCCATCACTACTCCACATTGACCACCCTGCAGGTAGTGGGGTCGCCGGATGCGGGCTACTAGTCTTTTCATCTTCAGCACGGCCCGACACATACAGTTGCGTCACCGGCCCCGGTTTAATCAGCTTCAAAGCCATAGTTGTTCTCCTTATTCCGGTATGACATAAAGCACGCCGTCCTCGGGGGACGCGGGCGCGCTATCCACAAGGCGAATAAGGGCCCGCAAATCATCCCGGCTCGCGTACTCAGAATGAGTGTGATCACTATCCGATTTCTTCCCCACCGCCTCATCCACATAGCGCCTAGGGGTTGCAGAATCACCCGTCACCGGGTCCGGCACCGTGATAACGCCGTTATTAAAACGCCGGACAATCGAGCCGCCAATGTTGTTGTATTCCACCGGCGGCAGGTCACTAATATCCGCCATCGAGTGCTTATGGGAATCAGGCGTGAATTTATTGGGCTTATTGGTAATCCCGTCCCACGAAGTCGTACCAGGCGGGCCGGGCTTCCCCGGTTCCCCCGGCAGACCACGCTCGCCGCGCAGCACCGTTATTTCCTCGAAACCGCCCTTGCCGTTAGGCACCATCATCCGCATTATTCTTCCTCCCAGTAGCGATTATCGTTTGTGACCACATGCACACACGTTCCCGGCGGCACCTTCCCGGACATGGCGAGGGCTTCCTCGTCGGAGAGCACCGCGACATAATTCGAGATGGGGCGGTAAGTTTCGCCCGACGGGTCGATCCACACCACGTTCTTGTTTTCGGGCTCGGTTTCCGATACCACCACGCCCGCAGCACCCCGTAGCGCTTCCAGCTGTTGTTCAGTGAGTTCCTCGAACTTTACGGTGCCGTCGACACCGTCCTCGCCCTTATCGCCTTTATCGCCCCGATCGCCTTTATCACCCGGCGGGCCCTTAGGACCCCGGTCACCTTTAGGGCCCGTAAGCGGCGGGGAAGATTGACCATTAACGGTCAGAACATCATTGTTCCATGAGGTCGACGCCGCCATTTTTTCCGCCCGCGACGCCGCTTCCGCCGCCGAGCTCAGCAGCCCCTCGGCGTTAGATTCCAGCGCCTTCAATTCCCCTAACGAGGCTTTAGCCGAGGAAGCTGCCTCCTTAGATTCCCGCACCGCTTCCAGAGCATCCGAGGCTAGACGATCCAATTGGGACCGGGTCGCGGAATCCGCCAATTCCGCCGCGCCTACCGCCGCCGCCAAAGAACCGCCGCCCTCGGGGACAATCATCTCGAGGACTTCCACCGGGCCGCGGGCCCTTAAAAGGGTGACAACCACCGGGCCGGGGGCGGCATCAAATTCCAGCCTTCCATCGACAACATCCACGTAATCGGTGGAAGTTGTGATGACCGCCCCATCATGTTCACGGGCCCGCGGCGCACGCACCGACGCACGCTTTACATCTTCCGGGCGGGTAGTGACGTATTTCAACGTTCCAGTAATCCGAGCCATGACCGGCCTCCTTAGAATCCTTCCGTAAAGGTAAACACTTCACCCTCGGGGTAGTCCTTATACCCCGCGGGCCGCACGAGCACCACGCCAACGCCGTTCCGGTATTCCGCCGGCGGAATGACAGACCCCACGTCGGAGGCGTCCCACCATTTGCCCTCGGTTCCCTTAAAAGACACAGGTTTATCAAATCGATAACCGCGACCTCGCCATGCGAAAAGACCGACATGTCCGGCGCCGAAATGAATAATTCCGCCTTCCCGGCCGGCCGGATAATCGGACGAATGGAATCTATTCCTATCACGGGCAACAAAAACATACTCAGCTGGATCATTACCCACATAGGGGGAAATCTGAATGTGAGCGCGGTTAACCTTCATCTGCAGCGCACCACGCGTGAACCTTTTCCGCCGCTTAGAAGTATCCGTGACCTCGAACGTATACATATCAATGGCGGAATCGCCGCCAATCATGGACTTCAGTTCAACTTGCACATTCACGCGCCCTATCCATGAGCCGCGGGCAACCACATCAAAATAGCCCTCGCCGGCCGAGGTCTCTAGGAGTTCATCGTGAATAATCGTATCCCGGCCTTCATGGTGATAGATACGCACGCGCTGCGCTTCATTCCACCGCAGTGCGTTACCATGCATTTTTCGCGACAATTCTAGGGAGTTGATAGCCCGCCGATTCGCCAAAGCTAGCTCGGTTTGAGCGTCATCTATTTTCTTTTGCGCTTTCCACAGTTCCGTATTGAGATTCAAGTACGCCGGCACTAAACCATTAGTGGAGCTCTTACCCTGATTAGATAACTGGGAATTGATGGAGGACAGAGAGCGTACGAGGTCATCCGGGGCCGAGCTATAGCCACGCAGGAATCGAACTACCTTTTCAACGTCTGAATTGGTGAATTCCAGCGCTTTTTTACGCGCTTCCGCCTCCCCCGAAACCGCGTTCTGAATCGCCGTATTACGGTTATTCGCCTCCCGCTCAAGGGCTTGACGACGAGCCCGTGATTCTTCCACTAGCGCGTTAGAACGCTTCCGGGCTTCCGCTTCCAGCGCTTCACGCCGAGCTTCCGCCTCCTTTTCCATTGCTTCACGCCGAGCTTTCGCCTCTTCATCCAGCGCTTCCTGCCGGCGTTTAGCCTCGGTTCTTTCGTTGTTCCGCCGCTCGCGCCGTTCATCGGCAATCATGCGGGCAAGCTCCGAATTATCCCGATTCCGGGCGTCATCATCGAAGATTGGGGAATTACCCACCCGCACCCGATACCGGCGCGCCGCCCCTACCGAGGATTCCAAAGCGATTTCAGTAACGGGTAGGAAAAAGACCTTATTCCAGAAAGCAATAGAAACGATATCGCCCACATCGAAATCGACATAGGGCTCCAGGCCGCCGAGGCCCGCGTTATCAATTTCCCGCTCTAGTACCGCTTCACCCGCGGTCCTATTAATCGCCGCATCCAGTACTTCCTCCACATTGGACACCCCGGAATCAGGGATCGGGGAACCCCAATCGTTGAATTCCCGCGCCGTGATATTCACATCATTTCGCACGAAACGCCGCCCCATACGGCCCGGGGCGCGGTCGAAATCGGCGAAATACCCAAACTTCCGGTCATCACCGGCCGAGGGGCGCTCATCCTCCGGTATGGAATCAGGCCACGTAACATTCCACACGCCGAAAGAGTACGCGGCCAGGGAGCGCAGGATCGTGACCTCGCCGCCGTCGGCAATGAGAGGGTGAAGCGCCATTAGGTAGCCTCCTTCATTTCATCAATGCGGATAATCAGCATGGGGCGCGGCCACGATTTCGTACCACCGCCGCGCACCACTACCGGATCATCTCCCGGCCACCACATGTCCACCCGTAGATACAGGCCGGCGTTCTTCAGCGGCGCGGCGATAGTATCCAGCACGTAATCGTCGGATGTTCTTAGATAAATTTCCGCCGAGGAATCAGCACTTCCGCCGTAATCCACCACGGCGTGCTCATCGCCTTCCCACCCCATAAGGCGGTTCACACTCTTTAAGGAATCATCGACGAAATCCCGGATTACACTCCGCGCACGCCCGCGCATGGTGTACCCATCTGCCGCGGCGGCGAAAGGTGCCCTTGCCAGCTTCCGCGGAGTCTTATACGTAATACCGGAAGCATCTTCCCGGAAAGTTTGAAAGCGCGCGTTTTGCACTTCCAGCGGAATAGACGGCCCCGGCCAAAAGGCTAGACAATCCACCGCGTCGACGCCCTTAATCACCAACGTATCCGGAGCCGCCGCCCCGGAAATCGTGGCATGTGTAATGAAATAGGCCAAGCGCGGCCGCCCCGGAACTTCCACAATCAACATGCGGGTCGGGCCTTTAGCCGGCACCAGGCGGCCGGCCTCATCTTGCACCCCGATACCGTCGGCAATCAGCTCATCTTTAATCGGGGTATCCGCCGGGGCATGCAGGGTGAGCTCGAATTCCGATACCGCCATTCGGTTACGCGGGAACTTCAGCGACTCGAAGGGCGGTACTTCCATGAAGGGCTCGCCGTTTTCGTTGGCGATACCTACCCAGAAACCGTCATCTGCTACAGCCTGCCTAATGTGATTCCGCCAATCAGGGAGTTTCATCACAGTTCCTTTTCAAACGGATCGAATACCCCGATTTCCCATACCAGGCGCGCCCCCGGGGGAACGGTAAAGTCGCGTTCTTCACCCCGGGGCACGCTTTCGCCTACTACCCCGGCCTTCCGGGTGAGAATACGGTCGTATTCATCGCCGCGGAAGATACGGCCGGAATTGCTACGCGCTAACGGCACGCGGTGCTCCTCATTAACCGCGGGAAGTGTGAAACTAGCGCCGGAAGGCAGGATAACGTCACCTCCGGCGCCTTCCCACACGATTTCTGGCCATATGGGAACATCACCGTAATTCGTCACTGTGACAGTACCCTCGCCGGATAGCGGCACCGTCCACACACCGGGAGAATCGGCAATCACATCAACCTTCACCCGGTCGCCGCATTTCGGAATCGCCGCCGGGAATTTGAACGCCGCCGGGAGGCGCACCGCCAACCGGTACCGCGCCCCACCAATCGACAGCACCAACCATGAGTACTCCCACGTTGACCACGCCCGGCGGAAATCATGCCAATCTTCCGGGGATTGCACTACAACGCCGAGACTTCCAGTCATTGGCGTAATCACGCGGTCCCGGAAATCAATGATTTGGCCCGGAACACCAACCGCCTGCACCGGGTGGTCCTCGAAGGAGCCGGTAAGGCCTTCCACCGTACCGGACTCCACCCCGATAGGGCCGGGCTCACCATCGGCAATCAAATTGAAAGTTTCCCCAGTTGGAGAAACTAGATCCAATTCGTAGAACACGTTATGCCCTCACCCTTCCAGATACAGCGGCGCCGCCGAGCCGCGGGTTTTCCATCTTTTCCAATCGCAATTCAATATCAGCGTTCTGCTTACGCATCGCCTCCTGAATTTCTTCCAGCTCGCGGACTGACAAAGCATCCTTACCTTCCGGAATTTGGAACACAAGGGTGGACTTTTTATCCGCGATAGCCTTCAGGCTCTTAGCCGTATCGCCCTGGTAGGTAGCAATATCGGCAATCGCCGCCCGCACCTCATCGTTAGTAGCTCGCCAATATTCGGACCAATTGGAATGCGAATCGCGCTCCAGTTCCTTAGCCCGGATACGGTCAGCTAGTTCACCCTTTTGGTTCCGGTATGCCAGCTCCGCGGTACCGCGCTCAATAGTGGAGCTCAGCTCATTCTGGGAATCCTTCAAATCAATGAGGTCGGTTTCCCACTGCACCTTATCCAGAGAGCGCGCCGCATCGCCGAGCGGAGAATTGTTGATCAGGTCATCGATATCACCCGCACCACCAAACAGGCCCATGAAGCCCGCCCCGGCGGTCATCTTCCGAATTTCCTTGTCGGTCATTGCGACACCCTGGAAATCATCACGGGCTGCCAGCTCGTCCATTTCCTTTCGGATTTGTTCTTGACGGCGGTTAGCGTTCTTGTAGTAGCCGTTGAACCAGTTAGCGGGATTCATCCATGTCGAGGCCTGCGCCTTTTTCGCTTCAATTTCCGCGTTTTCACGCGCCAATTTCGCGTAGCGCTCACCTACCGTAGCGCCTACCTGGTCAAATCCGAAGGCTTCCCGAGACAGGACCGCCAACTTTTGCATTGCCTTTTGCATATTGCGTGAGGTATCGGCAAGGTCCAGGACCGCCATATGCTGCGAATGAACCGCATCCAAATTGGCTTCCTGCGCCTTCAGCTCTTCAATTTGCATACCGACATGAGCGGCCTGCAGGGCTTCATACGCGGCCATGGTTTCATCGGACCATTCAGACATATTGTCCAGCGCCGCGTCGGTATCTTCCTTCACATTCCAGCGCCAACGATCGGTAGCCAACGACAAATCGGTATACATCCCGATATTGGACTTCATGTCCTTACGGCGTTGTTCATCGAACGCGGCCTGGGCTTCCGCCACACCCCGCGCCGCCTTCAGGGTTGCTTCCGCCCCGGCGATTTGGGTAAACCGCGTCTGGCGGGCTGCTTCCCGAACATCGATATGCGCAGCAACGAAGTCCAGCGCCAGGCCCACCACGGCCTCCCGCTGTTTCGCAATGAGTTCCGTAAGTTCACGTACGGAACCCATCATTTCAACAACGCCGCCCCACACCGCGGTGCGAGCCGCCGTGAAGTTGGTAATCAGCGTATCGATGACATCAAAGACGACGTTGGCAACCTCAATCGCGAGCGCAATCTGCGCCTGCCCGGCGGCCTTAGCAATATCGGCCGCAGCGCCACGCGCATTAGACAAATCCAGCTCGGCGGCCAACACCTTTTCTTGTGCCGCCTTAATAGCCTCCTTCTTCTTTTCTTCCGAATTCGCCTGCTTATCCGCAATATCCTCGCGGACTTCCGCCAACTTCTTTTCCGCTTCAGCAATCTTTTCGGGCTTACCATCTTTTCGGGCCTTAGCCAACTTTTCTTCAGCGGCGGCTAACTTGCGCTTATCGTTCTTATCCAGCTCAATCGCCCCGGATTCCGCTTCCTTCAGCGCCTTCCGCGCCTCGGCCAAAGCCTCTTCCTTATCGGCGATATTCTTCAGGGCCTTGTCATGCTCGTCGTACTTTTGCAGCACCGCATCATGACCGTCCACAATCCCGGCGAATACGCGGGTGTAGGTATCCAGACCGGGCAGTTTGGTGAAGGTATCGAAAAGGTCCTTCACGGAAGCCGTTCCAGCCCACGCCGCGGACCATGAGGCCGCCCGCGCGTTATCTTCACCAATCAGGCGCGACAGATGAACGCGCGCCCCATCGGTTTCACCCGTCCACGCCGCAGCCAGCTCCCGCATAGCCGGGATGAGAATATCGGCAATCACATCCGTGGTGGCCTTCAGATGGGGCACCATTTCGCCAACCTGCCTAATGAGCTCGGACACGCGGTCCCAATGTTCATCGGTAAGCACCGGCTCCGGCCGGCCGGACAGATTCAGCGCCATGGCGCCATGAGGCAGCCAGCCGCCCCGGTCGTACAGCCTGGTCAGCGCCGGGAGAATACCGCCGAGCGCGTAGCCATGGCCATGACCCCACATAGTTGTGAGGTCGGTTCCATACTTGCTCTTGTAGTAGCGCAAAGCGGCGTTCATGTTAGCCCACGGGTCACGGCGATCATTCGGCAAGGAAGGATCGCGGAAGTCGGCGAACGTTCCCGGGATAATCTGCAGCAGACCAAGGCCCGCGGATTCACCAGTGCCGTTAATATCCACGATTTCCTGCGCCCGGTCCGGGATACCGCTGGACTCCGACATGATTTGCTTCAGCATGGCGTTCACCTGCGCCGGGTCATCGGCATTAAATCCGTTACGGCGCATCGCCGCCATAGCCATTTCACGCCACGATTCCACATTTCCCGAAGTACCGCCGGGCCCGCCATAGTTATCGGATTCATCCGCCTTACCCAGAATGAAGTCCTTAGCCGCATCCCACAGGGAACCAAACATGGCGCCGGGTAGCTCGCCAATGATTCCGGGGGCCTTAAAGGAATCCACCTTTTCCTTAACGGCGTTAATAATCGGGTTAAACAGGCCGGACACGCGGTCACGCAGGGAGGCAAACACCGCCTGCGCCCCATCCCACACCATCTCGACCATGGTCTTAGGATCGCCGAGGGGCTGCGGAGAGGCCACGTGCACGTGATTACGGTGCTGGTTCATGATGGAAGCGCCGTACCACCCGAAACCATCGCCCTTATCCTGCCCGTTCTTCACGTTGTGGTTAAACGGGGAGTGAATGAGCTCTAACAGGCCCTTACCGTAGTTATCGAAGAGGTTTTGTGCCGCCGAGCGCATCTGCGGGGTGGAATCCGTTGAGTTTGAGAAATCCACCGCCAGGCCACGCCCGTGATTATCGTTGGAGTTTCTAAAGGTAGAGGTGATCGTCATCATCGGGTAGTACTTGTGTACCCAATCGACGATCGAGCCCACCACACCACCGGCGGCGAAACCGCCGAGCTTCCCGGAATCGGGACCGTACAGGAAGTCACGGACACCCTTCACGCCACCAATTCGGGCAGCGGAGTTAATCCCATCAACCCAACCAGAACCCAACACGCGGCCGGCCTCCGGGCGGAGGATCGGCTCACCACCGGAAAGACCAATACGCATACCGGTATTCGGTTCGATGAAATCATACACGTCCCGGCCCGGGGTATAGCCCGGGAGGATACCGCCCGTGGAGAATCTATACTCGGGAAGTTCATCCAGACCGACCAATTTACCGACCGCGTTCCACGCCTTACGAATACCGTTGTTGTACACGGTATTCACCACGAATTCCACAGGTCGGCGGGTCAGATCCCGAATCATATCCCACGCCTTACCGATACCATCAACCGCCACGTCGAACGCTGCCTTAACAGAATCAAGAGCGAGCTTCAGACCGGCAAAGACAGTATCGCGCACAAAGACGAAACCGTCATTCAGCATCGAGGTCATCCAATCCCACTTACCAGAAATCCATTCCAGTACCGGGGAGATTCCCTCTTCCCATAGCCAGGAAACGGCGGCGGCGAAAGCTTCAATAACGTTAATCCGTACCCATTCCCCCATTTCGCCTAGCGCGTTACCGACCCAGTTCCAGCCGTCGACAATCATGGAAAAGACGGGTTGCAGGCCGTTATCCCACAGCCAGGTCGCCCCGGCCACGATTGGATTCCACACGCTATTTTGAATCCATTCCGCCCCGGCAACCAGGCCGTTGACTAGCATGTCGAAACCGGCGCGAATGTTATCAAAATACGGGCCGAGAGCGTTGTCCCACAGCCAGGAAGCCGCGGCACCAATAGCCGGGAAAATAACATCCGTCACGATAGACGCACCGGCCTGGATAGCACCTACCAGCAGGTCCCAACCGGACTTAATCAGACCGCCGATAGGCTTCAGGACGTTATTCCACAGGCCGGAAATCAGGGAACCGATACCGCTAAAGACCGGCTTAAAAATATTGCTCCACGCGAACTGGATCGCGGTTGAAAGCACATTCCACCCCGCGATGAACGGGTAGATAGCCGCGGTTCCCACTACAGCGAAAGTAACTTTCAGGGCGTTAGCAATCCACCCCAAAGCTGCCTTACCCGCGTCCCACACCGTGATAAAAGCATCACGCACGCCGAGGAGGAAGCCAACCACCGGGGAGTTCTCTTCCAGACCGAAAGCACTAGCCAAAGCGCCGGTAAAATCACCATCGACAATAAGCGCCTTCAGGCCGGTAAACGCATCGCTAATCCAATCGATACTGGACTTAAAAACCCCGGTAAACTTTTCCCACCCGGCCGTTAGACCGTCGGTAAAGTTCCCCCAAATTTCCCGCCCGGTTTCGGTCTTAGTGAAAAATATGGCAAGTCCCGCCACCAGGGCGGTAACCGCGGTCACCACAAGGAAAATCGGGTTAGCGTTCATCACGGTATTCAGCGCAGCCTGCGCCGCGGCAACACCCTTAGTAACCGCGGCATGCGCCTTTTCCACCGCCGTAAGCTTCATGAGCCACTGCAGGAAACCACCGGCGGTCGCGATCTTTTGCTGCAGCACCAGGGCGCCATACGCGCCAGCGAGAATACCCACCGGCACCGCGGCCGCGGCGATAGCACCCGCGGAGCGGTCTACCCAATCAACGAATGAGGATACCGCCGGAATCAGGGTAGAGGTCATCCACTCGGCAATGACTTCAAGCTTATCCGCGGCGGTTTCCATAGCGCCGCCCGCCAAATTAAAGACCGCTTCCGATACCGGCTCAATCGCCAACAGGGCACGGTTCTTAAACACCTGCCATTGTTCCGCGAAGCTCATGGTTTCTTCCGCCACGCCGAGGATCGTGTCCTCGGTAGCGCCCGTAGCGGCCATGAAATCATCCACCGACAAAGTTCCGGTCTTAACCGCGTCGACGAATTGCGCAGCGCCGCGCGTACCGAAAAGACCGCTAGCCATATCGATAGCCTCGATGGACTGGCCGGAAGCTACCAGTTCATCAATCTGTTCAATCGTTTCCATCAAAGCGGAAGGCGCATCACGGCCTTCCTTAGCAAACTCAGCCAGAGCGCGCTGCATGCGCTGCATGGTGCCATCCGCGTTAATACCGGCCTTATCCAATTGGCCGGCAAGGGCAGCGGAATCGCCGAGGGAGAAACCGAATTCGCGCAGCGCCGGGCCGGCCTTCACGGCCGAATTAGACAGCTCGGTAACGCTCAGCCCCGTAGCCTGGGACACCTGAAAAAGTTCATCGAGGGCATCAGGCATGCTTTCGGCTTCCACGCCGAAACCATTCAGGGCCTGGGAAACGGCGTTAATATCGGCATCGACCCCCAAATTTTCCAGCTGGATCATTTGAGACGCGAACTTTTCCAGAGGCTCCCCGGTCAGCCCAAGACGGGTATTGATATCCGCCACGGCGGTACCAATATCCTCAATGGAAGCCGGTACCTCGGCCGCCACATTCCGCGCGGTATCCTTCAGGCCTTCCAGCGCCTCGCCGGAAGCACCGGTACCAACACGGATAGTATCCCACGCCTCATCAAACGTCGTTCCGATTCCGTACAGGGCGCCACCTACCGCGGCAATCGCACCGGACACCGCGGCGAATGCAAGTTTGGTCTTATCCAGCCCGGCAATCAGGCCGTCGGAGGAATCCCCCGCCGCGGCCTGCGCTTTAGCGAAATCGCCGGTAGCATCTTCCGCCTCTTGCGTCTTTTTCGTTAAGTCAGTTTGAGCGCGCTGCAGCTTCACATTAGCGGCTTCCAGCGCCTTAGTATTCAATTCTTCATCGCGCTGCGCCTTAGCCAGGTCGGTGCGGGCCTTAGCAATTTCGGAGGCCTTAGCATTTTCCTTTTCCATGACCTCGGCCAATTTCGCGCTCGCGACCGTAGTCTTATCCGCCGCGTTAGCCTGGCGAACCCGCGCCCGCTCCACCTGAAGGGTCGCCTTTTCTACCGCGCCTTCCGCCTTTTTGACTTCACGCGCCATAGAATCAGCGAAAGTCTTACCGGCCTGCGCGCCGCCCTTTTCCGCGCCTTTACCGACTTCCTTAAAGAATCCATCAAAAGACGGAAGGATCGGCACGTATTGAGCGTCGCGGGCCATGGTAAGACCTCCTCAGGTTCAGCGGGTTTAATCAGGTGAAAGTCCTTGTAGGTATTCAAGGGCCGCGGCTTCATCGCCTTCATCCACGCGGCCGAATTGTTGCTTGTCCTTGTCCTCGCTCCACGGGTAGGGCTTCACCCGGGGGAAGCGCAGGCCGCGGGCCTGCTCCTTAGAAAGCTGCCTAGCGAGCAGCATTTCAGACCGCGGGAGGCCCTGCACCAATATCCACAGCAGGCCATGGAGTGATGACCAATCATTCCCGTCCCGATAGGCGCGATGAAGCGCCGAATCATCGGGAAGGCCTTCAATGAGTACGCGCAGCCGGCGGGACGTAATATCACCGCGCAGCCAATCCGCGACCGGGTCCCCGCCGTACGTGGCGCTTAGCGCCGCTTCGCACGCCTCTGGGAACGATTGTAGTTCTGGCGGGACTGGATTTTTCCCACATGTTCAGCATGGTCCTGCATAGCCCAGCCAATCATGGAGAGGGGATCCACACCGGCCTCATTGGCCTTTTCGATGAAGGCCTCGGCTTCATCGCCGAGGATCAGGTCGGTCATTTCCGCGCGGAGCGTATCGCCGAAAATAATCCCGTCGGCGGCATCTTCACGCAGCTCGGTATGGCGGTCGTTCCATTCCGAGGAAGCCAGCTCGGGGGCGACGAAATGGAAGGTAGTACCGGCGAATTCCACCGGGAAGGTATGAGCATCGCCAACAACTTCACGACGCTTTTCAAGCAGGGCATCAAGGTTAGTAGCTGCCATGGTAGACAACCTCCTAAGTTGTGAAAAAAGGGGTGGGTCAAAAGGGTTGTGGGTCTAAAAGGGGTGGGGCCGCCGCGACCCACGAACGGCGACCCCATTTTTTAGGACTAGGAGGTTTCACCCTCCGAGTTAGTTTCAGCGCCAGGGCGCGGGGCCTCCTCGGTACCAGCATTATCGCCGGAACCGCCCGTATCGGCGTTATCGCCCTCACCGGAAGCCGGCGGGTTAGACCAATCGCCCGGGTTACGGCCGGAATTATCCGCCTCGAGGGTAGAGCCGGCCTGGCCCGGCTTCCAACCTTCAAGGAATTCACGGCGGATAGAGTAGCCGAGCTCGTTATCAAGGTTGGTCTTGAAGGTGAACTGGTACCCCACCAAATCGGTCTTAGTGTAGGTAATTTCACCACGCTCGGAGACAGACGCCGCCGGAAGCAGGAAGCGGCGCGCCTTCTTACCATCGATGACGTCGATACCGAGACGGAACTGGAATTCTTCCGGAAGCTCCTTACCCTGCTCGAAGGACACCACGCCGGAAGCGGAATCAAATTCCATATCTTCCGCGGCCACACCGTAGTACAAGGCGTTAGCCAGGCCGCCGATAGACCACACGGTCGCCTGGAACGTGAATTCCTGAGACGCGACCTGAGAGCGCTGGGAGTTCTGCGCCTGCCACGGGGTCCAATCGTTGCGCTCTTCATTCAGGGACTCGGAAATACCGGAATCGGCAATCCAACCGAAATCAACAAAGGGCTTCTCGTAAGCGCCCATGTTTTCGGGCATTTCGGTACCCGGCGGGGCGTACATGAGGCGCCCGGTCACGCCGAGGTTCAGTAGCTGGGTGGAGTAGTTAGGGGCAGTAAGGTCAACCTTAGGTGTTGCAATGGCCATGAGAAATTCCTCCTACAGGAAATTGGATTCATCAATAGGTGAAGCAATAGACACCGTGAGGCCTATCCGCTTCACCCGCGGATTACGATCAAGCATGATTTCCGGGCGGGTAACATCCAGCACCCGCGTCGAATCGGCACGCACCCGAGCTAGGAAAATTCGCAGAATAGCGGCGCGCTTCATCGCCTCACCGCTGCGCATCATTTCCGGGCTCACGAAAAAATGGAGATCAATATCTTCCACATCCACGCCGAGGACGTTTAACCCCGGGCGGCGTTCCGCTGGTCCGGCCGAAAATAGGCCAATCGTAGGAAGTTCTTTCAGCTCGAATTTATGCGGTAGGTCCACGTGCACCGGGTAGGGAAAATTTTCCCCTAGCGCGGTGACGAGTAGTGCGAAATTATCCACCGCGCACCGCCCGCCGTAGCGCATTAGTACGCGGAACCTCTTCCGTTCCCTGCTCTTCCGCACCATTGTCAGACACCACGGAAGCGTAGAAACGGCCCCCGGGGCGGATACCAGAGGTCACGGAATAGTTAGCAGTCCCGCCGGATTCCCGGGAAAGTTGAGTAGCACGCCGCGCCGTCTTATGAGCGCGGTCAATAACCGCGGCCTGCAGCTTTTTATCCCGATTCAGGGAATCCCACATCTTCATTTGCCAGCCCGGATAATTAGCCATCGACTACCTCCAAATCGGCTTCCAAATGATGCACTACCCCGGCGTTCCACGGGTCGGGCCACCGGGCAGGCTCGCCGACTACCGCTAGCTCCATTACCCCGCCGACACGTATCACGCTTTCCGCCGAGAGTTCCGGAATATCAGTCCCCGGCGGGGTAATAAGTACGTAAGACGTAACCACCTGGGGGCGATCGTCATCGCCCTCCGAGGTCCCGCCGAATTGAACCGATACTTGAAAAGGGACTTCCTTCCATTCCGGGTTATCCCAATCCAGTACCGGCTCGGAGGAATACACGCTGTCGACTTCCCGCGGGACCTTCAGCTCCAGGCGCTGGTTAAAAATCAGGCCCCCGGTCATGGCCGAGCCCCCAACTTATAGAAATCGACCAATCGCCATTCCGTTGACTGCGGGGTCGCAGCACCGGGCGCGCCGAGGGAGATACGGCCCACGGTATAAGACGATTGAGGCTGGCAGGACCGCGCCGCCATGGCCTTCACCACGCCGATAACATCCACAGGATTATCGAAACCATGGCGTATTTTCGCCTCAACCTTCCGCGGAACCCCGTCCCGGCGGGGCTTTAGCCCGGGAACGTAGACGATACCGGCCTCATCATAGGTAAGGGCGGACACATCTACCGGGCGGGAATCCACATGCAGGGATTCCACTTCCACAAGGCGTTTCGTTGGAAGGATCACCTGGCCGTCACCGGGAACCAGGATTGCCAGTTCTTCATCAATGACCGGGAAAATATGCCACCCGCACAGCTGGCGCAGCGTAGAAACAGCCCGGTCAATGGCCTCCTGAGGAACCTGCGGATCAGACGATTCAACGCCGTGCTCGAGTTCCATCACAGACCCCCTTCCTCCGATAGGTGCCTAGTCAGATGCAGCGCGGTTCTTCCGGGGGCGGCCGCGGCGCGGCTTATCCGCCTTTACTTCCACCGGCGCCACCTTCACTTCCCGGGCATCCGGGTAGTGACGGGCGGCAGTTTCCGGGGAGAGCATGAGGGTGAACTCCAGCCCGCTTCCTACCGGAACGCTATAGGGGCGCAGTTCACGCGGGGTGCCCATTAGGCAGCCGCTCCGGTATCGGCGGCAGCGCCGGCGCCGGAAATCTTACCCGTGACGAATGCAGCCGGGCGCGGAACCATGAGGCCGAGACGCTCCTCGGCGCGCAGGGTAACGAGGTTGTTCTCGAAATCATCCACGTTGGTATTCGTGGAATCCACGCGCAGGCCACCGCGGCGAAGGATAGTCGCACCCTGGCGGAACGCGCCCACCATGTAGGTACCCTGCTCCACCGCCGGGGTGGAAACCACGCTCAGGCCCCACACCGCCGGGGACAACAGAATACCGTTATTGCCGTACTGGCCCTGGAACGGACCGCCGGCGAGGTACTGACCGTTATTGTCCTTCTTCTTGCGCAGCTGCTGGTAATCCGCCGGGTTAAGCATGATGCCGTCGGCGGTAAGCGGGGTAGCCAGCGCAACCATATCGATAGCTTCCAGCAGACCATCGAACGGGTCGCCGGAAATATCATGAGACTGAATTCCTTCACGGTTGAAAAGGCCCATGAGGTTGGAGCCCTGGCCGTCACCATTCAGGAGGGCTTTTTCTTCCTCGACAGAGAGGTCGTAGACAAGCTGGTTATTAATGTAATCCGCGATGAACGGAAGATCTTCCAGCATCTCATCGGAGACCTTAGTAAGCGCCGCAATCTTAGCCGGGGACTCGGTTACCAGATCCAGCGGGGAGTAGCGGACGTACGGCTTCTTAGCGCCCTCGGCGACGAACTCCGGGCCGCCTTCCGCAATGCGGTTAAGCTTTTCAACCAGGTACTTAATTACCGGCTGGGTAAGACGCGCAGAGCCCATGAGGTCGGCGGCTACCAGGCGCTCACGGCGCTGGTTGACAATCGCGCGGGACCACTCGGTGGCGTATCCATCGATAACGCCCTGGCCCTGGCCGCCGGTAAGAGACGGGTCGGAGGCCGCCTTAAATTCCGGGGCCTGGTAGGAAATCGTCTTACCCGGGCGGAAGGCCTTCAGCTCGGCGGCGGCGGACTTCACGAAATGACCGCCGAGGGTAGATTCATCGGTTTCACCCGTCGGGGAAGGATCACCGGAATCAGCGCCGCGACCGAACTGCTTCAGGGCCTTCAGCATTTCATCGCGCTCGACACGATCCGCGATTTCCGCGTCGTATTCCTTCACCTCGTCCATCTTTTCCTTAACTGCGTTGTATTCCGCCTCGGACATGGAGTCGCCCTTAAAGGCAATCTCCTCAATTTCGGCACGGAGCTTATCGCGCTCGGCCTTCAGTTCTGCGATCGTCTTACGCATTAGTTGCTCCTTCCATGAGCATCACGAGAGCCTTAGCCGCGCGGGCGCGGGCTAAGCTGGATTCATCTTCCGCCGATTCATCGGCGCCGGGGGCGCCGTCGAGTTCATGAGCGGCGGCCTTACACGCCTGTGACAGGCGAGCGCGCTCCGCCTCGGACAGCTTCCCGGCCTGCTTCACAGCGGTCGACAGCATCTCGGAGGCGTTCTTAACGGACAAAATTTCAGTTTGTTCATTCGCGCCAATCGGAACGACGGACACCTCATAGAGCTTCAAGCGCTTCAGCTCAAAGACGTGCTCGTCATCCACGGTGGCTTCCGCAGCATCGAGCACGCGGAACGCGAAGCTCATCTGAGATAGACGGCGTTCCTTAATCAGGCGATGAACCTGCGCCGCCTTTTCGTTGTCGAGGTCCAGGACCGCCTCAATCTTCAGGCCGTGGTCATCTTCCACCGCGGAGGTAACCACGCCGATATTTGAGAAAGGATCCGCGAAATCATGGCCGTACAGCAGCGGGATATTGTTTCCGGATTCCTTCCATTCCTTCAGCGTTTCCTCAAAAGCGCCGCGGCGGATTACATCACCGTATGAATCAACGTTGTCGAATACCGCGGCGTAAGCGGAGATATAGCCTTCCGGGGTGTCATCGGCGCCGCCGGCCTTTACTTCCACCTTGAAATCTTTCAGCACTGGTTCACCTTCCTTTTCATCGTCGGGAATTACCGGCGGGTTGTCGTACCAGCCCCTAATTCGTTCTTCCGTTCCTTCAGGGCGGTCATCCTCTTCCGCGCGGGCTAGGCAGGCTTCCATACCGGGGTCGAGAATATGAAACTCCGCCCCAACCGCCTTAAAAGAGGCGATTGTCGCCGGCGGCGGGTTGCCATGGATCAGCCACACATCACCAACGGGCCGAGTTTCCGGATCCATGAGCCAGCCATAAAGACCGCGCCGCATAGCGGAAACTACATCCGTAATCGCCGGCGGTTTTTCATGATGCAGTTCCTGCCCCGCTAGGCATGAGTACACCGCGTCTACATCAAAGCGGGGGTTGCCGACTCCGGCCTTTTTCGCGACGTAGGTTGATTTACCAGAGCACGGCGGGCCCATGACAACGTGAATAGTCATCGTTGATCACCTCCTAGGCAAAGGTGCCTAATAGTATTTTTCGAGCCGCCGAGCCGTAAAAGTTCCCCTACGTATTCCGCCATGGCCACGGAGCGGTGGCGGCCTTCCTTGCAGATGAACACCATGAGCGGGGATTCATGATTTCGCTCGAGCTCCAGGCCGAGGCAGGCGATAGTCGCCGCCCATTGTTGAACCACGGGGTCAGAGAGGTAGTAGCGCTGCACCGGCTCGTCGAGGCCGCAGCCGTTGGCAACTATCGGCGGGGGTGGGGGAAGAACTGTGAGGTCGAAAGCGGCGTGGCCTACCGGCGCGTTCCCGTATTGGTAACCCCAGGACACTAGCTCAATCATTCGCTATCCCCTTCCGGTTCACCTTCCGGGCCGCTACTTCCGAATTCCGTATTCAGCGGGCGGGCAAGGTCATCGCCACCATCAATTTTCGGAAGGTTGTTCATCGCGCGGCCTTCATTCACGGTCATCCACGGCGCACCAATCGCCTGGGAGGTAACCGCGGCCTGCTCTTCAAATCGGGCGCGCAGACGCTCGCCCATATTGAATTCCGCGTAGTACTCGTCGGTTTCCACCCCCATCATTGGCAGCAGGAAAGAATTCAGCGCTTCCTCGATCCCCTTCATGATTGGCAGCAGGGAATCACCGTAGAGGGACTGCCGGAATTCCTTCACGTTGGAATAATTCGCGTTATCCAGAATGCCCACCATGGTCGGGTTCACGTGATAGACCTGCGCCACGGTTTCCAGAGAAAGTTTGGTTTGTTCCACCACCTGCTCATCGGAAGCCTTCAGGTGATGAGGGGAGAACTTCATCCCATCTTCCAGTAGGGCAATTCCACCCGCGCCGGAACCACCGGCGGCGAATTGGGCACGCAAATCAGACTTAAACCGCTGGCGGTCCTTATGGTCCCATTTCGCATCCAGCGGCCGCTCGATGAAACCGGCCATACGCGGGCCCCTATCCCACAGCTGGGCCTGGTATTCCGCCCGGGCCCTATTTTGCTTCAGCACATCTTTCAGAGCGAGGATCGGGGAAACACCGCACTGGGTGGAAGACGGGTTATAACCCGAATGGCGAATGAGCTTTTCCGCGGGTAGGAAGATTTCCCGGCCGCGTTCATCGTTTAGGGTAATGCCCTTAAAAGTCCACGGGTCATCAAAATACCGTTTCCTTACCCACCGTAGAGGAATCGGATAAATGGACCACCGCGCCCCCCACGAATCATCATAATCCACGTACCAAATCCACTCGTCGTACAGGCAGAGATCCATCACGGTAGTGGTAAGCAAATCAGACATGAGCAAAGACCGGGAAGATTGCTTCAGCAATTGGGCAAGCTCGGAATCATGCACCCTTACCCGCCCGCCGTCGGCTTCCCGCCGGTAAGCATGCAGGGATACGGATGACACCATACGGGCGATGAAGCTGGTTACCGTACGCAAATGCGGTTGAGTACGGTACAAATCTTCCACCGACATGTGATCAATATGGAAGTCCCAGATTTCGTTGAGGTTAATCCCGTTATCGAGGGCATAGTTACGCGGTTCTTCCGCCGGGGGGCGCCGCCACCCGGTTAATTTATCCAGAATGCCCATAAGGCCTCCTATCAGAAAATAATCATTCCCGCGTCCAGGTCCTCGGAGAGTTCTTCATCCGCTTCATCTTCATCAATCCAGCCGTCGCCGGAATAAGCAGAGATAAATTCTTCTTCCTTATGGTGGCCAAGCCACCACGCGATATTCGTTGCAATGAACGGGGTTGCATCGCCTACCGATTTATCCCTATCCCAGATAAAGACGTCGCCGGCCTTCCTATCGCGCACACCTACCACCGCGGCTTCCAGCAGAGTCGGGGAAGCTTCCTCCCCTTCCGCCCGGCCGGAATGATGAACTTCACCCGCGCGAATAGCGTTCAGGTATCCCAGGACAGAGCCGCTCATTTCCGCACCCTGCCACGGCACGATTTCCACGCCGGCATCTTCCAGCAACGGGGCCAGCGCCGCCGAGGGAGCGCCGCGAATCTGCATACCAACACGGCCGTCGAAACCCACCGCGCGGCGGGCTTCCAGCCAATCAGCAACCCACGCGATACCCGCGCGGGAGGCAACTACCTCCACATGCCAATGACCATCCGGGCGCTCGAAAGCCACCGCGACATGAGCCGCGCGCGCTTCCACCGCGACATCGATACCGACATAAACCGGCGTTTCTTCCGGGTCGATTTCCACCGGGGATTCCAAAGAGGCCCACAAGTCCTCCCCAATCTTTCCCGGCTCCAAAGATTCCACCCATTGACACAGGTATTCCGTACGGAATCCATCCGGGGAGGACTTTTCAGCTTCCGGATCCACCGCCGCTTTCGCTTTAGCCAGCATGTCCGATTCCGTACGCACGCCGTACCCCAATGACGGGTTCGCTTCCGCCCAACCTTCCCTATCAAAGATAGAGCGGCCCGGCTCGGCGGACCATTCCGCCAAAAAGAGGCGTTCATCATCGGTATCGCCGGCGTTAATCGCCTTCAGAGCAACGTTCCGAATACGCCTCAACACCACAGACTGCGCGGTACCGGCGTTACTGAACGCCCAAATTTGATTCCGGGGCCGCTCCGAGGTAGTTGGCTCGATGGCTTCCCACATTTCTTCATCGGTATATTCCCGCACCTCGTCGAGTAGCGCCAAATCCACAGAGTAGGAACGGCCACCGCCGTTATTAGCAACCACATACCAGGCGGGCATACTTCCCGCCGCATCAAGCACATACTCTAAACCTTTCGGGACCTCCCCTAATTCAAGACGGTTCGAACCGTTAGCGGTTCGCATAGTTGGAACCCACTTCCCGCGCTTCATCTCGTGGGGTAAATATTTCTTCATATCAGGATGAGACCGAGCCAGATTAAACGCTTCCTTCAATGTGCCTTGCGCAACATTTAGATTTTGAGCAGCGGAAATCATTTCGGATGCCCCGTCATAGAACAACCTCCACAGGCCGAGGATGCACATTAGAAGCGTTTTACCGTTCTGGCGTCCAACAAGCACGCAGACCTGCCTAAAGCGGTAATCGTAATAGCGCGCCGGCGGCGTATCCGGGTCGAAGGAATCAGAGCCCGGAACCGTTGTCATATCCAGCTCGAGAGCATGGATAAACAACCACTTTTGCCACGGCCTTAGCTCCAGGCCGAGCACCGTCTCGGCGAATTCAATCACCCCGAAACCCAAAGACGTTTCCGGGGTGAGTTCCACCAGCGGAGGGGTGAAAATACGCGGCTCGGTCTTGCCCTTAAGCCCGGCCACGGATACGGGCCCGGCGCGCGGCGATTTCGTTCTTCACTTCCTTATCTTCAGGGCCCGGCTCGGAACCGGTTTCCTTCAGACGCTTCAATAGAGCATCGAGCTCGGCGCGCGCAGCTGGAAGGCAACCAAAATCAGTCATGAGGTTCTTGAAATGCGGAATCATGTACATCGCTTTAGTAGCGCGTTCACCACCGGCCAGAAATTCCTTTTCCAGCTGGTTTGCTGCTAACAAAGCAACCTGCACCATGGCAGAGTCCGCCTCGGTAATCACATCACCACGCGCAGCAATGGACCGGACTACGAAAGCCGGCAATGAGTAATCTTCAGAGATAGACATTATTCCCCCTGTTTCAAATCAGCCGGCTTCCACAATCGCGCCATTTCTTCAGAAACGGAGCCGTCGAGTTCAGTACTAACGCCGGATTCCAACGGGTTATCGCCGAGTTTCGACAGCAGGGTCGCGCGCTGGCCGGTAATCTTCAGGGCCTGCCCTACAGCGGTAGAGTCACCGCGGGCGGCCTGCTTCCAAATCGCCTTCAGCAAAGAATCCAGCCGGGACAGTTCAAGACGGATACGAATATCAGGCGATTCCGAGCTCATGGCAGACAGGTAGCCAGCCACCATGTCCTCGGCTTCAATCACATCAACGCCGAGACGGTCGGCAATATCCGCGTAAGACACGCCGGCCACGCGCAGGTTCACCGCGCGTTCCACATCACTAATTTCATGCAAGGAAATCAACCTCCTCTCCATCACGCCGAGGAATCGAACCGGTATGTTCTTGCCAGCGGCGGCAAATCACATCAACATACCGCGGATCCAGTTCCACCAGGCGGGCCTGCGCCCCGCGGTGGTGCGCAGCAATCAGGGTCGAGCCGGAACCGCCGAAGAGGTCCAGGACCACACCACCCGGCGGGCATGAGTTGTTCAGCATGCGCAGCACCAAATCAACCGGCTTCATCGTGGGGTGAACATCGTTCGAGCGCGGCATAGCAAATTCCAGTGTTGTGAACTGGGAATTATTGCCAAACCACCGGGGGCCACCCCGGCCGAGGCGGACCGCGCCGCCCGGCGCGAAACCGTACAGCACCGGGCCGTGGCCTTCCTTGTAGGGGGCGGTGGTATCCACCTCGTCGGTATTGGTTTCATCTTCCGCTGGGGTTTCGGCTTCATCACCAAATTTCGGGGCTTCACCAAAAAGAATCGGCTCATGCTTGTAGTGATAATCCGCGCGCCCGATCGCGTGGTTGTTCTTCACCCAAATCAAGTTCTGGCGAAAGATTAGACCGGCTTCACGAAACGCGGTTTCAAACACCAGGCGTTTCGCATCGGCATGCGCCACGTAAACCGGCGCGCCCGGTTTAGCCGCGGCCACCAAAGTAGTAAACGCCCCATGCAGCAGCTCGGCGAGGCCTTCCTCCCCATCATTCAAAATCGAATGATTAGCCCGGTTAGTTTGGTAACCGTCCCCAGCATGCCGCGCGTTAGAGGAATAAGACACGCCATAAGGCGGGTCGGTCCACACGCAATCCGCGAGCCCATCAAACAGCAGATTTTCTAAGACACCATCGATATTCGTAGAGTCGCCACACCACAGGCGGTGCGGGCCGAGCTCCCACACATCACCCGGCGCGGAAATGGGTGCCTTGTCAGGAACCGAGGGGGCTTCATCCCTATCCGTGAGTTCCTCGGGTTGTTCTTGCGCTTTCAGAATTTCGTTCAAATCGGAATCCGTATAGCCGGTTCCATCGAGCGATTCCAAATCAGACAGCAGCGCAGCCAGCGCCTCGTCATCGTAGCCGCCGAGGTCGGCTAATCGATTATCGGAAGCGACGATAGCTTTAGCCGTATCATCATCAACATCAATCACCGCGCAGTCGATTTCTTCCCACCCGATAGACCGCGCCGCCATGAGCGTGTGATTACCGGCTAAGACTTCCAGCGGCCGACCGGTTTCCGTTCCGCGGTTAACCACAATCGGTTTATATTGGCCACGCGCCCGCAAAGATTCCGAAATACGGGCTACATCACCACGCCGAGGATTCCCCTCAAAAAGCAACAGTTCATCCACGCCAAAGCGCTCATAAGAAATAGCGTTCACGCGGCTCATTGAAACTTATCCCCCCAACCTTTAATATCCTGCTGCGCTTGACGAGCTATCGCGATAGCCGGGTGAGGAATCGGCGCGCTCCACGTTGAACCGGGAAAGACCTTCCAGCTCTACCCCATCGAGCACGATAACCCGCGCGGAATCAGGAAGGCGGTTCAGTACGCCGCGTTTTACCGACACGCGGGAGACCGCCACGCGGTGCGATAGGCCTTTTTCGGTGCAAAACGCAGCGGAATCGCACAATCGGGGGCCAATCACGGCGGCTATTGGGCTATTCAACGGGCGGAGCTCCTTCCGGAAGTGTTTCTATCTACGCGCGCGCACGCGCGCACGCGCGCGACCGGGGGGCGGTCTGGCGCGTGGGGAGAGAGGCCAACCCCTCCCCGCTCATTTTCCGGGGCCTTCCGAGCTAGTGATTTGAACGCCCCTACCCCGCCTAGCGCGCCGTTTAAGCCCATTGTGGGAGGCTGCGGCGGCCGAGTGGCAGGGGGCGATCCTTTTTTCCGCGTGAGCGGTTGCAGGAGGCGTGGGCTGGTCTGAGGTTGTCGGGGTCGAGGGCGAGCTCGGGGTAATCGGCGCGCGGGAGAGCATGGTCGGGCTCGAAGGAGTTGGGGGTGCCGGGGCGCGCGTCGTAGTTGATTGGCTGGTTACAGAGCCAGCAGGCGGCGTTTATGGCGCGGCATTGTTCTAGGTATTCGCGTCGGAGGTTGGCTGCGGCGCGGCCGGTCCATTTATCGGCCATGGCACCTCCCCGGGGTTGAGGTATGGATAAACCCCCGTACGTTGTCCCGGGGGTGTTGCGTGTTTCCGGGGCGCACGGGGGCCACGGCCACGAAGTATAGCACATGAGCGGACAACGTTGGGTTATTACTGGTCAGCGGCGTTTCTTTCGGGCGGTGTTGAGTTGAGGTAATCGATTATTTCGGTGGTTCGGTAGAGGTTTAGCCTTCCGTTGGTTTCGGAGTTGATTAGGCCGCGTGATGCGAGTTTGCGTAGTTGGTCGGCGGTTACGCGGTGGCCTTGTCCGCGGAGTAGGGCGATGACATGGCGGGCGGGGCGCCAGGGCTCGGGCCGGTTGGTACGAGGCGGGGCGGGGTAGAGCAGGTGGTTGATTTGGTTGCGTTGCCAGCGCAGTTCATCGGCGAGGTCGTCGGCTACATCGAGCTCGGCGAGGGCCTCGGCGTTGAAGAGGATCCAATCCATGAGCTCGGGCCAGTTCTTGTTGAATGAGCGGCGGGGGGTGATGAATCTTTTAGCATCGCAGACGAAATCGTATAGGCGGAGTTCTAGCTCCATGCAGAGCTCGACGGGGCGGGGCCGGCCGGGGCTGGCGGGTCCGAGGCGGCCGCCGGGGCGCATGGTTCTTTCATCGCGTATTTTCCCGGAGGCGTGCTTAGCGGCTTCCAGTTCGCTGTAGGCACGGCGGAGGGTTTCGGCGGTGGCGTGAAGGGTGTCAGGGTTCATGGTTTCTCTATTTCTTCCATCCATTCATCGAAATCCGGAATATAGCCAGCGAAGAGCCAGAAAGGCAGTTGCGCTATCCAGTTGAGTCTCCGCCATGCGAGAGTAAGGCAGGCTTCCCATAGCTTGTTCACGGTTTCTCCTATGAAGCGCTGTGTGGCCGTTTAAGCGAATCAATGTGTATGTGGGCACCCGGGGGTTCATTGAGGCGTGCTCGGCGCTTAGCGGCGCGTATGGCCGCTACTCTGGCGTCGTCGTGAAGCACCCGAGCCTCAACGAGCGCGTCACCTACGGCGCGCACGAGTTTATCCAGATCCGGGGTGACCGTATGCCAACCGCCGGGCTCGGGCTCGTCCTTCCGCGCCGGGAGGACAAACACCACATCCAGCAACACCGGTTCATCGACGGGGGCGCGGCGGCCGAATGCAGCACGCGCCCGGGTTGCTACCAGTTGTCGCCACGCCGGCAGGTATTGGGAGGATTCCCGCATACGGCCGGAACCTAGGTAGCTTTTCGAGCCCTGCGGGCGGGGAATACCAGGAACAAAGACGGCCATGATTGGATCATTCGTCATCGCATAACCCGCAATCGCAATCGCATTCATCGACGTCAATCAGCGGCACGGGGACGAAACTGGCGATGATGTTCACATCTTCATCATCGGCGCGTACCCATTCCGCCCCGTTGAGGTGGTACCAGGCTTCAAGGTCGCCGAGGTGGGGGCTGCGGACTACCAGCTGGGGCAGGCCGCCGTAGACGGTTGCGAGGAAGGGGGTTCCTGCTGGGGTGAGTAGCGGCTCGAATTCTTTGGTTGTCATGCGGAACATTTTTGGTTTCCTAACGGTAGAAGAAGAACGGGCGGTTATGGCGGGTTGCGGGGCGCTCCCCGCGGTAGCGTTCTATCGCGCGGTCAAGGGCGGCGCGTTCCCGGGGGTTTAGTTCACCCCGGTTAGCGCGCAGCGTGAGGCGCGCTAGGAGGTTGTGCAGATTGTTGTTCATTTGGTTTCCTTCCATGAAGTTTCAAAAGGGCGGCTGGTTGGTTTCGTGAGTGCAGCGCACCGCAACGGAGCCCTCGCGGGCAATCCCGTTGTCATCGCAGCGGGGACAGGCATCAATGGCGGCGCGGCGTAAGGCGCGCTGGGTACTCTCCTCGGCCCGGGCGTGGGTCTCGGCGGCTTTGCGTAATCGTTCGCAGGCGCCACACGGGGGAATTTCATCATCGGGAAGCGCGGCATGTTTCTTGCAGACCGGCCGCCCGCCGTTAGGCGTGGGCGGTTGGTCGGGAGAATTTTCAGGGGGGGTCGTTTTATCCACAGCCTGTGGATAACTAGTACCGTTACTGATCTCCTTAACCCCCTCTCCCCTGTTCCCCTGTTCCCCTGTTCCAGTAGAGGAAATTAGGCGCACATGCGCCGAGCTTCCGCGACTATGCGCCGAACTTCCGCGCATATGCGCCGAAATTCCGCTACTTTCCGCATCTTCCCCAATGACCTGCATCTTTTCAGGGTCGAAGGGTAGACCGTCCTCCGGGGCGGGGTATTTCGAGCCGCTCATACGGGCATTCTTAGATTGATGCCTTTTCCAGTTCGGAATCGCGTAATAACGCCTTCCGCCAACGTCGTAAAAATCTACCGCGCATACGCGCCGAACTTCCGCGCATATGCGCCGAAATTCCGCTACTGATATTTCTTCATCGTTTGGGAACGCAAAACCCAACAATTCGCGCGGGTTATACGTCCCCCGCCCGGCATCATCCGCCCAATTCCACATAGCGATATACAGCAGCCGCGCCCAGGGCGACATAGACGTAACCGACGGCGAGGACCAGAACTCCGGCTTAATCGACCGAATCCGGGGCATCATCAATTCCTTCCAGAGGTAGATAAAACTGGTCCCCCACCTCCGACGGCATGAACGGAAACGCCGTAGAGATAGGGGACAAAGACTGGTTACACATTGCGGTTTAGAACGGCGGTTCACCATTAACCGCGGCGCCACCGGAATCGGATTCCAGATTGGACAAAGCGGTAAACACCTTGTCGGCGATGAACTCCGTCTTATAGCGGTTTTCCCCATCACGGGTCTGCCAGCGGCGCTGGTTCATACGGCCATGCACCACCACTAAATCCCCTACCTTCAGGTGAGTATTAGCCCACCTGGTCCACGGAACCGGGTCTTTATCGCGCCGTTCTTTATCCCACAGGGACACATCAATCACGGCGCGGGCGGCTTCCTTCCACTCCCCGGAATCCCGGTCGAGGTATCGATTTGATTGGATCAGGGTGAGGTTCACCACCGGCGTTCCCCCGGCCGTGTAGCGCAGTTCCGGGCCGGAAACTAAACGCCCAGCACGGTATTCGTAATCAATCATTGAGCATTCCCCTTATCGATTTCGCGCCACCGGTCACGGCCGGCCTGTAGGAACGCGTCCGGGGCGCCTTCCTTTTGCAAATCAGCCATGAGCTTTTCCACATCCGCTTTCCCGGTATAGCCATTAAGCGTTTCCTTCAGGTCGGCGAGTAGCGCGGCGTCATCATCGGAGAGTTCTTCCGCCGGGGCCGGTTGGGCTTCCAGCTGCGCAGGTTCCGCGGATTCCGCCGCCGATTCTTCCGAAACATGGCTAGTGGAGTTGGCAAGAGCGGCCTTCAGCCCGGCATTACCGCGGCCGCTATCCATCCGACGAGCCTGCGCCTTAATCGGCGCCGGGCCTTCCAGCTCGAGCTCTTCCGAGGAATACGGAATGGCATTCAGAACATCCGCGGCCATACGGCGGCAGACTTCCATAGCCGCTTTCGCGTACAGCATCTCTTCCGGTTGGCTGGCGTATTTCTGGTTAGACGTAAAGCCCGCTTTCTTCGCGCGCTTAATATCCCACGTTGAGGTAAACACCGCCGAGGAACCGCGGCGCCGGCCGCAAACAACCACGCGCTCGGCGGAGGATTCATCCACCCACACCTCGTGGCCTTGTGCTAGCACGAGGGACACAGCCGTACGCGCATAAATGGAGGGGGTGCCGTTCACAACAAACACGTTCTGAAGCGAGGTCGACACGCCGAAACCCAAATTCGCGCCGTACACCGCGGCGGCTAGCGCTTTCGCAATAGCAGCGTCCTCACCCTGGGCCGGGGCATTCTTCCGCGGCGAAAAATCAGGAAGATAGGCCTGCGGCACCATACGTCCGCGAATGAGCACGGGCACGACTTCACTAGCCTTTTGGATCACTTCCAGTTCCCGGTCGATAGCATCAACCGCGGTATTACGAAATTCATTCTTCACCGCCGAAATCTCGGAATCGGACGGCTCGTAGCGTTCAATATCAGACATTATTTTTCCTTCCTTTAGGGTTTAATCCAGAAACGGTTGAGGTCCTCATCATCACCAATCACCTGGCGGAAGCCGGGAAGAATGAGGAACGGGTCATACAGCACGGAATCATTCACATCCAGCGGGAACGGCAAATCATCGGTACCAAACATGGAAGCCAGCTCGTCGTCGTTGACTACCAAGCAATCCCAATTGGCAGCCCAATAATTCGGGTACCGTAAACCGGCGCAGGCTTCCGCCGTGAAGATAGGGGCTTCAATATCGCGACCATCGACCAAATAGAAACCACCGTGATAGCCGGAACCAATATTCTCGGACGAAAAAATCACCGCGATAGGGTGAGCCGGGAAAAGGCGGGAGAGCTCTTCCAGCACCGGGGCGGGATACAGGCCCGCGGTGGAAAAAATCACTTCCGCCCAGTATCGTTCTTCCTTTTTATCGGGCTCGATAACCGTTGTATGGAAGGCGTTTCCCTTCACGCCGTGTCGGCGGCGTTCCCAATCAACAATGAACGACTCATCACGCCATTTCGCCTCGGTATCGGGTATCGCCGGAGGAGGAACAATCCGGTTGAAATCGAATTCGCCTTTATCGTTGAGAACCAGGGCGAGGAACTCGTCGGCAATATCCACGTTGACACGCACGCGGATAATGCAGGTGCGGGAGCGGCGGATCATGCTTCCTCCTTATGTTGTGCAATAGCGAGTAGGGCAAGGGCGAGGGGACGAAGCTCCCACGGCTCTACGGCGATGTACCCGGTCGGGAGTTGAGGGTGAGAGCTGCTGCGCCCACGTTCGATAATCAGCCCGTTGCGGGGTACAACTAGCCGCCCGGTTGGCAGTGCCGTGAGGCGCGGCAGGGTGACTTCGATTGTTCGGGCGCGCTGGTCGGCGAAGGTGAGGGCTCCGGCGTGGGTGAGGAAATACATCCAGGGCTCGTCATCATTGCAAGCCGCCCATTCGCCCCAGCCCCCGGTACGCAACCGCACCCGCTTCACTTTCCACCGGCTCATGCTTGCTCCCGAATATCAGCAGCACGGTTGAAATACACCTGCGGGGTGGCCCCCATTCGGGAACGCCGGTCGGCGATTTTCACGCCGCGGTATTCCGCAATTCGGGCCGAGCCCATAAGCTGCGCGGCCTCCGACTTCACGCCGATTACCGCGCTCTTTGCTTCCTTTTCCGCCTCGGCGGTATCCAGCCACCGCAACGCGGTTTCACGGTCGACTTCCACCCGGCCTTCCCTATCGATTTCCGGGTGCATTCCGCGCACCGCGTCATAGGTAGCTTTCGATTCATCCAGCGGCGGGAAAGCACCGGCGCGGATCGCTTCATCGGCTTCCGTGAGTTTGTCGACAATCAGGGCGAAAAGTTCCGGGTCCCAGGGCACCCTATGAATCTCAGGAAGCCCGGTCGGGCCGAGCACCACAATAGAGGCCTTGTGGATTCCGGACACGCCCTGCTGAAAGTTCACCTGGGTCAGGTAATCGTATGGGATGGAATCCGGTTCATCGGGCCGCCCCCAATCGTTCATAGTCATAGCGGTCTTACATTCAATGATGTGGAAGCGCTCCGGGCTGGTAGTGCCGTACTTCCGGTTCATCGCGCGCCTATCAATTGTTGCCATATTGGGGAACGGCAAATCATCGTTTGTATAGGCGATTTCGGCGCGGCCGCGGCGGGCCACGTTGAGATGCCAACCGGGGTTATTATGCAGCCACCATTTCGCCAAAGATTCTTCAGCGATATGACCCCACGCCGCGCGGTCGGCATTCATCGGCGGGTGATCAACATTCCCGGCCAATTCATGCCAGGCGGCGAACTGTGAGGTCCATCGGGATACGCCGAGGATTCCGGGAACTTTAGACGCGGTAATAATCCGCGACCATTCACCCGTTCCCGGGGCAGGCGGGTGTTCAATTATTTTGGGCACGATTCATTTCCCTTCTCATTTGGCGAAACACGTATTTGCGCACGGTTTCAGAGTCGACGCCGTACACCACGCCGAGGCGGGCAAGCGCGCCGCATTCAGACATTCCGCACGCGCGGAAATGGCGATACTCGTTAGCAACATCCGGCCATTTAGGCCGCTTCAAGGGCAAAGGGCATGTCATGGCTCCGGCTCCCCGAATCGATGAATGAAGTTCATTTCTAGGGTTCCGGGAAAATCATCAGGGATAGACGGCTTCCCCTCTTCAGACAGGGCGGAAGAAAGGGACCGCAACGCGGAGCTCATGCCACGCAGTACATCCCACGCGGATTCCAGTTCCTCCTCCAGGCGGGAAACCTTCCTAGAGATGACGCCAACCATCACGCCGGGAATCCCGAAAAAGACGCCTAGCACGATATACGGAATCAGCTCGGCACTCATTCGTTTTCCTTTAGTATTTCCGATACCTTCAGGATCAATTCATCGGAATATTCTTCCCAGACGGCGGCCGATTCTTCCGCCCCGCGCTTAAGAGAATCCAGCTCGCCTTTAACGCGCTGTAGGGTCACCTCGGTAAGCGCCGGGCTGGACGTATTTCCGCTGGCTATGTCTAGAATGTGAAGTACATGAGCGATTGAGGAAGAAAAAACTTCAAGTGAAGCTTTACACTTCCTAGCATCGAGAGCTCGGATCATGGCATTCTTTAGCACCTCGTTATAGAGGTACTTTTCATTCTCGTTCATTCGTTGTCCTCCAGCGCATCAAACATTCTTTCTTGACGCTTCACGCGCTCTTTGCGGGCATTATTGGAGAGTGATTCCAATTCGCGCTTAATACCGCCGAGCAAGGAAGAGGCGTACTTCATCGAGCCCGTTCCTACCGGGACCCCCGCGGACGAAATCAGGAATGCCGTGAAATCAATTTCTTCCACGATTCCGGAAAGGCTAACGATCGCCATCTCGCAGCGGGTCTCGACCTTCATGAGGTCCTTCCAAACCTGAAAATCATCTTTCATACCAGGCCTCCGGCGGCTAGCAGGAAACCAATTAGCACCGGGGCGCCGAACACGGCGCCGAGGGCGTAGTCCTTCCAGTGGTTCACGCGGCACCTCCGACCTGGGTTAGGGCATCAACGCGGGACTTCAGGAAGCCCACGCGGGCGCGGCCTTTTTTCATGACCTTCACGGGGCCGAGGTCATCGGCATCACCATTCTGGACGTATCGGTACAGGGAGCGGGCGGAAATTCCGAGGATCTCCGCGGTTTCAGGCACCGTATAGGTGCGGGGCAGTTTGCTAGTATTCAATGTGTCCTCTTTCCAAAAAGGGGGCTAGCTCGTTCCCCCGGTCGAAATTTGCAGAAACCACCGGGGGAACTTTTTCGATTTCCCGCGGCCCTATTGGGGGTCAGGCCGCGGAAACTTACAAGGGAGACATGCAGCAACCCCTCGCCCGTCGGCGGGATAGGGGTCATGAGGGCGCTTAACGGCCTCAGAAAGAGGGAACTTCATACCGATTTGACATGCCTCCCGGCTCCACCGGCGAGGAATCGAACCTCACCTATTGCGCACCAGCGCGGGGAACGCGGGAAGAAATTTTCCCTATTTAGTTATGGAGGCGCTCGCCCCGCCCGCCCTTTCCCCATCACGCCGGGCGGGGTGAGCACGATTTAGGCGGCGGTCTTTTCCTCCACCAAAAGCATTTTTCCGTAGGGCCACCCCGTGATTTTTTGCAGAATAGCGAGGTCTTTTAGGCCCGGGGCGTTCTTCCCGCGGCGCCAGTTATAAACCGTTTGCGGGGAGCGGTCGAGCTCTTTAGCCAGGGCGGCATCGCTGGTCACGCCGAGCACCTGGCGGGCGCGGTCGAGGGATTCAGGGTCGAGACGGATCATGATGTTGAGGGCTCCTAGTGCTTCATTTTGATACGCTGCATCATTTTAACGCAGCCTATAATTTTTTTACACAGGACACGCCATCTTTCGATATCGCTGCAGGTCACACGCGCCGCTTCATTTTGACGCACCCCCTCATGGGTATATACACTCGGTCCCATGAACCAAGAACAATGGCTCCGGCGGGCCACCGGCGGGGACAGCAACCGCAAAATTTCCGAGCGGGCCGGAATATCCGACGCCACCCTCGGGCGCCACATGAAAAACAATGAACTTCCAGCGGACACCATCATCAAAATTGCCGAGGCTTATAACAGCAACCCGATCGACGCCCTCGTCGCCCTAGGCTTCATGCAGGCGAAGTGGAGTACAGCGCCTACCCCGCTATCCGCGCTGCGGCAGGCAAGAGACCAGGACCTCACCGACGAAATTCTCTACCGGCTAAAAATATGCGAGGAAATCCGGGGCGATACTTCCACCGCCCTCGCCAACAACACCCCGGTCAATCAGATATAAAACGAAAAAGCCCCGCGTGTATTCGAGTACGCGGGGCTGGGAACCGCCCTAAAAGTGTAAGCAAAAGAGCAAAGAACCCACAAAGGACAATAACACATGAGCGTTCATAAACGCCTATCGCCCAAAGGAAAAGAACGATGGATCGCCCGCTGGCGCGACCCCGGCGGGAAACAGCACTCCAAAAGTTTCGACACCCGCGGCGAGGCGGTCCAGTGGGAAGCGGACCAAATCAGCGCCGCCGCCCGCGGGAACTATCTGCCTAGTGAGATGCAAAAGCTCACCGTTAAAGACGTTTTCACGCAATGGCTTTACCACCGGCCGCTGCGCTCAGCGAGCCTCATCCAGTACGAATACACCCTTAATAAGAATCTTCCACCAATCGCAGACTATAAAGCCCATGAGCTCACCGCGGCGGACGTTCAAAAGTGGGGGGCGCAACTACGCACCGGGCGGACATGGATAGACCGCAAAGACCGCGGAGTAAGCGAAACCACCGCGCGCAACGCCATGAGGCATCTTAATTCCGCGATGAAGTGGGCAGTTGCGGAAGGAATGATTCCGCGCAACCCCGTTGTCCTTCCTAAACGAAATGACGCCCTCGAACCGGACCTCATTCCCACCGCCGCGCAGATTCACGCCGTGGCCAAAGGACTACGCGCCGGCGGGGTCAAGTACACGGAAGTAAAGCGGAAGGGCGGCAAGCCCCGCACCAATCATTTACGGCCCGATCCAGTACTTGCAGACATGCTAACGCTCGCCGCGTTCACGGGCGCGCGAATATCGGAGCTGGCCGGCCTTTTGGTTTCCGAAATCGACTATGAGGCCGGCATTATCCGAATCAGGAAGCAGCTCGGGAAAGAGGAACCACGCCGCCGCGTAGAACTAAAGACCACCGGAAGCCGCCGAGATATTCCAATCGCCGCGGACGTTACCGCGCTACTTCATCGGCATACCGACGGGCGGGAAGGCAATGAGTATCTTTTCATCTCCGCGACCGGGAGGCCGATCATTCATTCGCGCGCGGCGGTAAAAGTTCGCAGAGTTGCGGAAGCGGTAGGAGCGCCGAACGTTCACTTTCACGCGCTGCGGCACTATTTCGCGTCACAGTTGATTACGGCAGGTGTTCCGATTCAGGACGTGGCGCAGGTATTGGGACATTCATCGGCGGCGACAACGCTGGCGGTTTATACGCATGTGGTTGAGGGCGCGCGGGAGCGGGTAGCCGGGGCGATTAGCTCGGCGATCGGTTCAGAGCTTAAGTCGGCAGCGGTCCCGCTTCACGCAATTGGTGAATAAATTGTGTAATGTGGTGTTGACACTTTCCCCTATTTTGGTATACTTAAGGTGTAAGCAAAAGAGACCGGGAGAAAGGCACCCGCAATGACCCTGTACACCTACCCCGAAACCGACTCCATCATTCAGGTCATGGCCGAGGAAATGAGCCGTTACGGCTACGAAATCGACCATCACGCAGCTCAGGCAATCGCCAACCTTCTCGATGAATGCATGGAAGTCGACGATGAAGGCGGAACCGCAATCAACTTCCTCGACGCCCTCGCCCAGGGCGCCCGCGCCGCGGTTGAGTGGTTAGAGACCGAGCTCGGAGAGGCCTAAAACGCAGGAAATCCCCCGGCCGAAATAGCCGGGGGAACTTTTGTGTGATCCATGTGGGATCGTCGACCGGGGCGCGGAGGATAGCGGCGCCCCTAGCAGGGAAATTTAGACCGTATCGTTCAAAGGATTCTTTACCCAGCTCATGAGGTCGCGCAGCTGGGAGCCGGTCTTTTCGATCGGGTGGTTGTTTACCTTCTCGCGCAACTCCTCAAGCTCCTTGTTGCCACCTTCCACATTGGCGACGAGGCGCTTGACGAAGGTGCCATCCTGAATGTCGGTCAGGACGTCCTTCATGCGCTCCTTAACAGACTCATCGATAACGCGCGGGCCGGAGAGGTAGCCACCGAACTCAGCGGTATCAGAGCAGGAGTAGTTCATGTTCTGGATGCCGCCCTCAACGATGAGGTCAACGATGAGCTTCAGCTCGTGGCAGACCTCGAAGTAGGCCATCTCCGGCTCGTAGCCGGCCTCGGTGAGGACCTCGAAACCGTTCATGATGAGGTACTCCACGCCACCACACAGGACTGCCTGCTCGCCGAACAGGTCGGTTTCAGTCTCATCCTTGAAGGTGGTCGGAATGACACCGGCACGAGCGCCACCGATAGCGGCCGCGTAGGACAAGGTCAGCTCGCGGCCCTCACCTTTCGGGTCCTGCTCGGTAGCGATGAGGCAAGGAACGCCCTTGCCGTCGACAAACTGGCGGCGAACCAAGTGGCCCGGGCCCTTCGGAGCGACCATACCGATGGTGATGTTCTCAGCTGGCTTGATCAGACCGAAGTGAATGTTGAGGCCATGGCCGAAGAACAGGGCGTTGCCGTCCTCCAGGTTCGGCTCGATGTCGTTGGTGAAGATGGCGGCCTGGGAGGTATCGGGAGCCAAGAGCATAATCACATCGGCCCACTTGGCTGCCTCAGCGTTGGTGAAGACCTGGAAGCCGGCCTCCTCTGCTTTCTCGCGGGACGTGGAGCCTTCGCGCAGACCGATAGCAACCTCAACACCGGAATCGCGCAGGTTCATCGCGTGGGCGTGGCCCTGGGAGCCGTAGCCAATGACGGCCACCTTGCGGCCCTGGATGATGGACAGGTCGGCGTCGTCGTCGTAGAGAGTTTCAATAGCCATGATTCTGTGTTCCTTTACTGATACTTGTGTAGGACATCGCTCTAGTGAAGTTGTATCACATTTTGAGACGGGAGGTCCACAATGTGAGATTTTTATTTCGATGGTGCCATTGCCTTCGGGCCACGGGCCAGCGCCACGTGACCAGACTGCACCAGTTCGCGGATGCCGAAGGGCTCGAGGACGTCGAGAAGCGCGCGCAACTTACCCGGCGTACCGGTAGCCTCAATGACCACAGACTCTGGAGCCACATCCACGATGCGAGCACGGAAGATGTTGACCGCGTCGACCACCTGGGGGCGGTTCTCGTTGTCTGCTGTCACCTTCACCAACATGATGCCGCGCGCAATCGTACTTTCCTCTTCCAGCTCCACCACCTTGAGGACGGGCACAATTTTGTTGAGCTGCTTGGTCACCTGTTCAGTGACCACCTCTGAGGCATCCACAACGATGGTAAGGCGGTTAATCCCTTCGGTCTCCGTCTTTGCAGAAACCAGGGAGATAAGGTTGTAGCCGCGGCGGGTAAACATACCGGTCACGCGGGAGATGATGCCCTCAATATCCTCGACCAATACGGACAGTGTGTGGCGGGTGATATCGTCTTTCGCCATTGTGCTTAGGCCTCCTCGAGGGATTCGTGGATCTCGGCCGGTTCCTCGGCCGCGGACTCATTTTCATCAAATAGCGGGCGCAGGCCCAGCGCGTACTGGATTTCCTCGTTCGAGGCACCGCCGCCAATCATCGGCCACACCTGAGCATCCTGGCCCACGATGAAGTCGATGACTACCGGACGATCATTAATCTGGCGGGCGCGCTCGATGGCGGGCGCGATCTCCTCTTCGGTGGTGACGCGAATCGCCACGCACCCCAGGGCCTCACCCAGCTTCACAAAATCGGGCACATATTCATCGTGCTCGCGCAGCTTGGTGTGGGAGAACTTGTTGTCATAGAACAGCGTCTGCCACTGGCGCACCATGCCCAGGTTTCCGTTGTTAATAACGGCCACCTTGATGGGGAAACCTTCGACTGCCGCGGTGGTGAGCTCCTGGTTGGTCATCTGGAAGCAACCGTCACCGTCAATGGCCCAGACTTCTCGCTCGGGCAAAGCAGCCTTCGCGCCCAGCGCTGCCGGCACGGCATAACCCATGGTTCCAGCACCGCCAGAGTTAATCCAGCTCCGTGGGTGCTCGAAATCCAAGAACTGTGCGGACCACATCTGGTGCTGGCCCACGCCGGCACAGTAGATGGCCTCCGTCCCGACAATCTCACTAAGCTTGGCAATAACCTGCTGCGGGTTGAGCAGCCCATCGGGAGTCGGCTCGAAACCGCGCGGGAAACGGCGCTGCATGTCGGTGAGGTACTCCATCCACGCATCAATCTGCGGTGCAGAAATCTCACTGTCATTGTCATAGGCCTTAGTCAGGCTAAGCAGCACCTCGCGGGCATCGCCCACGATCGGAATGGACACCTCCCGGATCTTGCCTACCTCGGCCGGGTCAATGTCGGCGTGAATGACCTCGGCATGCGGAGCAAATGTGGCGGTATCACCAGTGACACGGTCATCGAAGCGCGCACCGATAGCGATGATGAGGTCGGAGCGCTGGAGCGCCGCTACTGCCGGCACGGTTCCGTGCATTCCCGGCATACCCATGTGCAGCGGGTGTGAATCAGGGAAGGAACCTAGGGCCATGAGGGTGGTGACTACGGGAATTCCGGTCAGCTCAGCAAACTCGCGCAGCTCGCGCGAGGCCCCGGCTTTGATAACGCCACCGCCGATGTAGAGCACCGGTTTCTTCGCGCGGGCGATCCGCTTCACCGCCTGCGAGATCTGGCGTGGGTGCGGCGTCGTGGTGGGCTTGTATCCCGGCAGGTCCATCATCTGTGGACCTGTGTACTCCATATAGGCGTTTTGGACATCCTTGGGAATATCCACCAAAACCGGGCCAGGGCGCCCAGTTGAGGCCAAATGGAAGGCGGCGGAAATGGCGGCCGGGATGTCAGCTGCATCAGTGACGATGAAGTTGTGCTTCGTAATCGGCATCGTCACACCGCGAATATCGGCTTCCTGAAAGGCATCGGTTCCCAGCAAAGAGCTACCTACCTGCCCGGTAATCGCGACGACGGGGACGGAGTCCAGGTTGGCGTCGGCAAGCGGCGTCACCAGGTTGGTAGCACCTGGACCCGAGGTGGCAATCATGACGCCCACCTTTCCAGAGGCCTGAGCATAGCCCTCGGCCGCATGGCCGGCGCCCTGCTCGTGGCGAGTAAGCACGTGGCGCAGCTTCGTTGATTCGAAGAGTGCGTCATAGAGCGGAAGCACGGCGCCGCCCGGAATACCAAAGACGAGTTCAGTACCAAGATCTTCAAGAGTGCGAACGATGGCGTGTGCGCCCGTGATGCGCTCGGGCGCCTGATGTGGCGGAGTGGAAGCTGTCACGGTAGGTGTGCTCCTTCTATGGGGTGGATATCGGAGAGACCATTGCCTATAACTAACGCCCCCGTCTGTCCTTCTGGGTGTGAAGGTGGCGGGGGCGCTGCAGGTCGACGTCACTGTGGACTCGTTACGGCTCGCGCCGCCCGGGTACTACGAGGTGAAGTCGAATAATGATCATGCGACAAACTATACACCGATAGAAAAGCCACCGCAGGCAATTACCCCCATTTTTGGGATCGTTTTCTCATTTTGTGAGATATCACAGGTGGGGCGGTTCGCCACAGCACCACACAGTCAATTACGATGACCCACTATGACGTCCTCACACCCGCAGAACGCATCTTCCCGCGCCGACCACTCCCCGGCCGAAACCTTTAAGCCCACCCGCGAACACCTCCTCGGCATTGGGCTACTCGCCGCCATCGCGCTGCTGAGCATCGGCTGGGCACCAAAGTACCTGTTCTGGATTCTCATTTTCCCCATACTTGGTTTCTGGTGGGTCCTACGCTCGCGCACCACGGTGGATTCTCACGGCCTCCACATCAGGTACGGTTTCCGCGGCCCCAAGGACATCGCGTGGAAGGACTTCGCAGGAATCGGCTTCCAGCGTTCGCGTGCCTATGCCCGGACAACCGATGGCAAGAATCTCAACCTCCCCGGCGTGACCTTTAACTCGCTGCCGCGCTTGGCCAAGGCGTCCCAGGGCCGTATCCCCGATGCTCTCACCGCGGGACGCAACGCCGCCGACGACAAGGTGGTCATTGTCCACCGCGACGGCCAGCAAGTCCTCCTCACCAAGGAGGAATACGCCGACTACCTCGAAGCACACCCCGAACTGAAGGAATAACTATGTACCCGCTGCGCTCTAAAGTCACCACCGTTGGCCGCCAGGCATCCGGTGCCCGCGCTCTCTGGCGTGCCACCGGCACTAAGGAGAACGACTTTGGCAAGCCGATCGTGGCCATTGCCAACTCCTATACTCAGTTCGTGCCCGGCCACGTCCACCTGAAGAACGTCGGTGACATTGTGGCCGATGCTGTGCGCGAAGCGGGTGGCGTACCCAAGGAGTTCAACACCATCGCCGTTGACGATGGCATTGCCATGGGCCACAGCGGCATGCTCTATTCCCTGCCCTCACGTGAAATCATCTCCGATTCCATCGAGTACATGGCCAACGCGCATACTGCCGACGCCCTCGTGTGTATCTCCAACTGCGACAAGATCACCCCGGGCATGCTCAACGCTGCGCTGCGTCTCAACATCCCCACCATCTTCGTCTCCGGCGGCCCGATGGAGGCCGGCAAAGCCGTCGTCGTCGATGGCGTGGCGCATGCACCGACGGATCTGATTACGGCCATCACGGCGTCGGCCAGCGAGGCCGTCTCCGATGAGGGACTGGCCCAGGTGGAGGAATCCGCCTGCCCCACCTGTGGTTCCTGCTCCGGAATGTTCACTGCCAACTCCATGAACTGCCTCACCGAGGCGCTCGGCTTGGCACTGCCCGGCAACGGCACCACCCTGGCCACCCACGCCTTCCGCCGTCGCCTCTTTGAACAGGCAGGCCGCACCATTGTTGACATGTGCCAGCGCTACTACGGCGAGGAAGATGACGCGGTACTCCCGCGCTCGATTGCCACCAAGGAGGCCTTCACCAACGCCATGGCCCTCGATATGGCCATGGGTGGGTCCACCAACACCATCCTCCATACCCTCGCCGCGGCCCAGGAGGGCGAGGTGGACTTCACGCTCGAGGACATCAACGACATCTCCTACCGCGTGCCCTGCCTGTCCAAGGTGGCCCCCAACGGCACGTACCACATCGAAGATGTACACCGCGCCGGCGGTATCCCCGCCATCTTGGGCGAGCTGCGCCGCGCTGGCCACCTCAACCTCAAGGTACATACGGCTCTCTATGACAACGCCGAGGAATGGCTCGATGACTGGGATATCCGCGGTGGCAAAGCTACCGACGCCGCCCGCGAGCTCTTCTTGGCTGCCCCTGGCGGCGTGCGAACGACCTCGCCGTTCTCCCAGTCCAACCGCTGGGATGAGCTCGACACGGATGCAGTTAATGGCTGCATCCATGATGCCGAGCATGCCTTCTCCTCTGATGGCGGACTCGTAGTCCTGCGCGGCAACCTGGCACCTAACGGCGCCATCGTTAAAGCCGCCGGCGTGGAGGAAGAACTGTGGACCTTCACCGGGCCTGCACGCGTTGTCGAGTCCCAGGAAGAAGCCGTCTCCATCATCCTCAAGAAGGAAGTCCAGCCGGGCGATGTCATCGTCATCCGCTACGAGGGCCCCGCGGGTGGCCCCGGCATGCAGGAGATGCTCCACCCGACGTCCTTCCTCAAAGGTTCGGACTTGGGCAAGGCCTGCGCCTTGATTACGGATGGCCGGTTCTCCGGCGGCACCTCCGGCCTCTCCATCGGCCACATTTCCCCCGAAGCTGCGCATGGCGGCCTCATTGGCTTGGTGGAAAATGGCGACCCCATCACCATCAACATCCGCGAGCGCCAGCTCACCCTGGACGTGGATGAAGACGTACTCGCGCGCCGCCGCGCCGCCGAAGAGCAGCGTGAGAAGCCCTGGACGCCGAAGGACCGCAACCGCCCAGTCACCAAAGCTCTGCGCGCCTATGCCAACATGGCCACGTCAGCGGATCGTGGTGCGGTGCGCGTGGTGGATGGTCACGTCAATTAGAGTAAAGGCGATGAAATTCGCCACTAACGCCTTTGGGCGCACGCTTTTAACCGCCGCGGGGCTCATCGTGGGCCTGGTCGGCGTCATCCGCCACGTACTCCACACGGACTTCCCAGTGGACATGATCATTTACCGCGAGGGCGTGCGCGCCTTCATGGAGGGCCGCTCGGTCTATTCGGAGCCCATGTACGCCGGTGATCTAGCGCTCCCCTTTATCTACCCGCCCTTCGGCGCGCTCGTCATGGTGCCTCTCACGGCCTTTGAGTGGATGAGCGATGATATGGCGGGCAACATCATGATCACCATCTCCGACGCTCTCGTGTTGGCCTGCCTATACGCCATCTTCCGCGCGCTGAAAGTAAAGCCTCTACTGCCGGTTGTGGCGCTGGTCTGGGCGGCCACGATGTTCTTCGAGCCCATTCGCCTCAACAATGGCTTTGCCCAGATCAATATCGTCATCATGGCGTTGGTTGTTTTTGACCTCGTGCCGCGCAAGCGTTGGCTGCCCCAAGGCTGGCTCATCGGTTGTGCAGCGGCCATCAAAATTACGCCGCTGGCCATGCTGCTGTACTTTTTGCTGCGCCGCGAGTGGAAGCCGATTCTTACTGCTTTCATCTCCGCGGTTGTCGCCACGTTGCTAGCCGCTGCCTACCGCTGGGATGCCTTCGTAGAATTCTTCACGTCAAAGCTGCTCGACATGGGCTCCGGTGGGGACTTCGGCGTGGGCACGGCCTATCAGTCCAATTCCTCCCTCAAAGGCGTCATCCAGCGCCTCTTTACGTCACAGGAGGCCATGGACAATCACGGCACACTCATCAACGTGCTGTGGCTGGTCGCAGCGCTCGCGGTCATCGGTGTTGGCTCAGCACTCATTGTGGCGCAGGTAAAGCAGGGGCTGCTTGTCGACGCCCACCTCACCACCGCCACCGTCATGCTGCTCATCTCCCCTGTTTCGTGGTCCCACCATTGGGTCTGGCTCTCCCTCATCGTTCCGGTGATGATGTACCGTGCGTGGACTTGGCGCCGGTCCACCTGGGTGGCCGGCAGCCTGTTGGCAGTTCTCGCTGCCTGGGTAGGCATGCTCGTCACCGTCCCAGGCAAATGGTGGTTCGGCGATGCCATCGATGTTCACACAATGCCGCTCTATCAGAAATTCCTGGTCGATGACTTCGTGTGGCTCGCACTGCTGGCGTGGGCGCTCTACGCCATCTGCCTCAAGGTTAAGGACACCCAAGCAGACAAACCTCATGCTGCACTTGCTGCGACCCCTAGCAGCTAAGCCAAGCGCAGATTCGGGGTGCACACTGCCCTACCTGCCAAAGTTATGCGCCGTTATTGCCGCGCGAGGGAAAACTTTGGCAACTTGGGCACCTCATTCATTGCCACGATTCCGATCTCAGCCCTCGGCTAGAGCCTTGAGCGCTGCTAGGTGACCGTCGAAGGCTCGCTTGCCTTCTGCCGTCAAGGCCACCCACACCGAGTCCTTGGCGCGGCTGGTGCCGTACTCGCGGAAGCGAGTCACGTAGCCGGCTTTTTCCAGAGCTCCGAGTTGCTTGGACAGGGAGGCATCGGAAAGCTCCGTGCGGTCACGTAACATGGCGAACTTCATCTCTCGGTTTACCTCCCCGCCCTGCGTGGCTCCGAAGGCATTGAGCGTGGCACAGATTTTGAAGCGGTTGAGCGGGTGAATAACAGGGTCGAGGCCACTCATCGCGGCATCCTGTCCAGCGCACCGGTGTGTAGCGTCCAAAAGACCGCCGCGGCACACAGGACACCCGCGATGCACGAGGCAACGAGGTGACCTTCAACGAAGGGATTAAAGAGCGCCGGTAAAAACAAAAATCCTAAACCTGCGTAGAAGCGCCACGTAACGCTACGGGAAGCATGAGGATCCACCTTCTGGCGCATCGAATCCCGAACCCCCGTGCGATAAAAGAAAGCCAGCCCTATCAGAAGGCCGAGAACTAGCAGAAGCCCACCCACGAGGACGAGCGGGTGGACATCATCCTTGATCCACATATAGGCAAACCAAGCTCCGTAGGCCACCGCCGCAAGCAGAGTCAACCAAACGGGCGGCCGCTTGGCCGCGGCCGCGTGTTGCTCTTCCGCAAATGCGAGCGCTTCCCGGACATCCTGATCCGCCATGACGAAGACTCCCCTCTCGCGGCCATAGCCGCATTGTTTTCCACTACGAAAAACAACTTACTTTACGCAATGGCAAACAACAAGAGGGAGGCGCTTAGCTCAGCGGATTAACTCCAGTTCCGAACCACCAGATAGCGACGAGTGCCGCGACGCCAATAACAACGAAAATCCAGGACGTAGCCAGCGGGCGGCGGGTCCAGGAACGGTTGAAATCCAAGGAAATGAACCCCGGGCCGGTAAACTGCAGTGCCAGCGCGATGGCAAACAGCACGAGGCCCAGCCAAACGCTTTCGTCCCACGCAAAGATATCGAGGCCATCACCCGAGGTGTTGAGTCCGTGGATGGCCTCGAAACCGGTCACAATCAGGCCGAACATCGCGGCCAGTGGGGTAACCAAACCAAGCAGCAGGAAGGCACCGGCGATGAGCTGGACGGTCGGCACACCGATGGCCAAGGCAGCCGCCATGGTGTACTCGCCGTACTCGTTCTCGAGACCCGACAGGCCCTCATTGCCGCCCAGCTTGAAGAAGGTGGACGCACCGGCGACGAGCAGGTATATACCCAACGCCAAGCGCACGAAGAGCAGACCGAAGTCGATGGTGCCGCGGCGAGCTCGCAGAGGCTCCTCCGCGGTCACCTTGGTCTCAGAATCGGACTCGATAGCCGGGTCAGCCACAGCGACGGTACTGGGCACGTCATCGTACGTCTCAGCTGAAGGCTCTGCAGTGGCGTCTGCTCGCGGAAAAGCGGTGGTCTCAGTATCTGCAGCGGAGCTATCAAAAGACAGGGAGTCGCGAGTGTCACGAGAGGCACTCTCAAAGGTTTCGGTCTTGGCCTCAGCAGCAGGATCAGACGTAGGTGCAGGGTCGGTCGTGGCGGCCTCCGCTGGCTTCGGCTTAATAACCGTAGGCTCGGCACGTCCAGCACGCTGGAAGAGACGGCTCTTCTTCGGTTCCTCAGCAGCCGTATCAGCCACTGCGTCAGTGGTGTTCTCAGTGGTGGCGTCAGTGGTGGTCTCCGCTGCGTCGCGCTTGCTCGCCTTTACGGAGTTAGCGCCAGAGTTGTAGGTAGGGATGTCATCGTCGATGTCGGTTGCTTTATCAGGAGTCTTATCGCTCATGCCTCCAACTTAAGCCAGTGCACGGTCCTTATGGTGCATCCTGTTCGGCGCGGCGTGTAGCTAAAACTGCCCGGCCAGCGGCAAGGACGTCACCGGTGAGGTCGGCTAGCACCTCAGATTCGAGGCGCCATCGCTGCCAATAGAGGTCGATGTCGAGCGGGAAATCGTCGAGAAGCACCAGCTCCCCCGCGTCCAACAGAGGCTGCGCCTGCAACCGCGGCACCAGGCCCCATCCCAAACCAAAGCGCACTGCCTCGACATATGACTCGGACGAGGGGATCTGTGAGACCCGTGCGCGCAGGACGTGGGAGTCGATGAAACGCTCGCGCATGGCGTCGTCCAAGGTGGCATCGTTCGGACCGAAGCCCACGATGGGCAGGGTATCCCAGTCTTCGAAACCCTCCGCCAGGCTTGGTGCAGCGACGGCAAAGTAGCGCATGGTGCCCAGGTACGTAGATTCGCACCCGGAGACCGGGGTTTGCTCGCGTGTGACCGCGCCCAGCACGTCGCCGCGGCGCAACATGGCCAACGTGCGGGCCTCATCCTCAATGCGGATGCGCAGGGCCGCCTCGCCCCTCTCCGCAGTGCGTTGGATCACTGGCCGAAACCAGGTAGCCAGCGAATCGGAATTGATAGCTACGGTCAGCGGCACGCGGGATAGGCGTTCAGTAAGGCGGGCATCAGCCTCCGCTTGGACGAGAGCCATACGCCGCGCAGCCTGGGCGACGATCTCGCCGGCTTCAGTCACAGTGACGGGATTTCCTCGGCGCAGCAGGATGCGTCCGGTCGAAATCTCCAGCGCTTTGATGCGCTGACTCACGGCAGAAGGAGTGATTCCCAACACGCTTGCGGCCGCCTCGAAGGAGCCCTCATCGACGATGGCCAGCAAAGTTTCAGTATGCAGTGGGTTCATGAAGCTATTTTAAACCAGCTGTAGAACACTTAACTGGACTTCATGTGCAATCTTCCGCACACTGGATGCCATGTCAGTATTGCTCGCAGGATTTGCGCTGGGACTCTCCCTCATCATCGCCATTGGACCGCAGAACGCCTACATCATCAAAATGGGCATCAAACGCGATCACGTCGGTGCGATTCTGCTTGCTTGTTTGCTGTCCGACGTCGTCCTGATCAACGCCGGCACCGCTGGTGTGGGCATTTTGGTGGAGCGCTTCCCCACCGCTCTGACCGTGGTGAAGTACCTCGGCGCTGCCTACCTCATCTACTTTGGCTTCACGTGCTTCCGCGATGCCTTTAAGAAGGAAGAAGAGGCACTCATCGTCCAGAAGACCGAACCCGTCGCCGCGTCGGTTGACGCTAACGGCGGCAATAGCGATGCACCGGGAGGCTCAGTCCTGACAAAGATTCGTCCCCGCGTGCGCTCCAAGTCGTGGGTCAAGCCCGTCATGGCAGCAATGGCACTGACGTGGCTTAATCCCCTGGCCTATGTCGATGCACTGGTCATGCTCGGCGGCATTGCCAACCAATACGGCGAGCAGCGCTGGGTCTTCGCCGCCGGTGCCGTACTCGCCAGCGCCGTCTGGTTCCCCTCCCTCGGCTTTGGCGCCTACAAGCTTTCTAATGTGCTGGCGAAGCCGGCGACGTGGCGCATCGTTAACATCGTCATCGGCTGCGTGATGATTGCGCTAACGGCAAAGCTGCTGCTGCACTAATTCTTAGCGGGGCGGTCTTCTACGGGCTCGTCCTCAGCGGGGTCGCCGACGGCGCCGGTCTCCTCGACCCACTCCTTGATTTCTTCTTCGCTGCGATCTTGCTCCACGCCGTCGCGCTCGGTGTAGTAGGTGTGGTCGTTGCGACTTTCTTCCCACTTCTCTTTGTCGAAGTCCACGTCATCGTCGCCGTGCAATTCGTCTACGACCTCCGTGACAAGATCCTCGTACAACGCTTCATCATCCATGTTGGAATCAGCGATTTGCTGACCAATTTCATCGTCGTAACGCTCGGCATCGTAGGCCTCATCCGGGTGCAGCTTGAGGTGCAGCAGCGCGCGAATGCGCTCACGACGCAGGCCTTCGTCCTTAATCTGGCCCAAGGAACGCAGCCACCCAAAGACCAGAATGGCCACGAGGACGATTCCCATGTACCCCAGTACTGGATAGACATACTGCATGAGCGCCTTGAAGCCAGCGAAGGATACCGCGAAACCGGCAAGGCAGCCGGCGATAAAAATGATGCGGTACTTCGACTCGTTGCCGGACGATAGGCGCTTGCCCAGCGCATAGAACATGCCGATAGCCGTGTTAAAGATCATCAGGTAGATGATGACGGCCATGATGAGGCCGAGAGTCGGGTGAATCTCATCGACCAAGGTGAGCATCGGGATGTCAGATTCCCCAACGGCCTCCGCGTTCATGAGCAAGGAGAAGCCGGCGATACCCATGAGCACGGCATAGACCGCGCCACCTACGATGCCGCCCCACCCGGCTTCGCGCGGACTAATGTTATCGCCGCCGATGACCAGTGACATTGACACGGCCAGAATGAGGGCTAGGCCGTTGTAGTTGAGCGCGGACACCAGCCAGTTCGGAATCGGCGATTCGATGGCAGCAGAGGCGTCGATGGCAGCGGAGACGTTCTCCGGCATGTGCATCAAGGTGTAGACGCCCACAAACAGCACCGCAATGATGATCGACGGGGTCAGCAGGCCGATGACACGGGAGACCTTGTCCACGTCCATCATGCCGGTCACCAGGACGAGCACGAGCATCAGCAGTGAGCCGATCCACGCTGGCCACCCAAATTGCTGCTGCATGTTGGAACCCGCGCCAGCCAACATGACGAAGCCCACCGCGAAGAGAGTAAGAATTACGGCAACGTCGAGAATGCGCGAAATGATCGGGTGAGTAATGTTTCGGAACACCTGATTGTGCTCGCTGGCATGGAAATAGCTGCCCAGCTGAAGGAACACGGTACCGGCCAAGGTCATAACAAGGCCGGCAACCACAATGCCCCAGATTCCGTTGATTCCAAAGGACGTGAAATACTGGACAACTTCCTGGCCCGTAGCGAAGCCTGCTCCAACAAGCAGGCCGATAAAGGACAGGGCGATGCCCGCAACGTTTTTATACGACACGTATATCCATCTTCTTTTCTGAGTGTGAAGGAATAAAAACGCGCCACGGCTCCCGTCAGAAGCATGGCGCAAGACTTATGTCCACGGTACGCCCAGCAGAAAAGAAAATGTAGGTGCGGCGGCCGAGATATTACTCCAAATTGCTTTCACCAATGAGCAAAATCACCGCTGCCTCCGTTCTAGGTCACAAAGCCCTTCTACCCTTGGTGGTCCGCAAACGTCGCAGTATCAATGACACAGCGGAACTTGACGTCACCGGCCACGACGCGGTCATAGGCGGCGTCCACCTCATCGACGCTGACCTTCTCGATGACTGCGCCGAGATTATGCTTCGCGCAGAAGTCCAGCATCTCTTGGGTTTCTGCAATGCCACCGATGTTGTTGCCGGTGAGCACCTTGCCGCCGCCGACGAGACGGTTAAGGCGCAGTGAGAGAGCTTCTGGCGGAAGGCCGACGACGGACATGATGCCGCGCGGCTTGAGCAGACGCAAGTAGTCTTCGAGGTCATACTCAGCGGAGATAGTGGACAAGATGAGGTCAAACTCGCCGCGGTGGTTCCTAAAGAAGTCTTCTTCCTCCGTGGTGGCCAGCAGGCGGGTAGCTCCTAGCTTCTTGGCATCCTCAGCCTTGCGCGTGGTACGGGAGATCACGGTGACATCCGCGCCCTTCGCGGCAGCGATCTGCACGCCCATGTGACCCAGTCCACCAAGTCCGACGATAGCGACCTTCTGGCCTTCCTTGACGTCCCAGCGAGCCAGCGGCGAGTAGGTGGTGATACCAGCGCACAGCAGCGGCGCCGCTACGCCAAAGTCAAGGGAATCTGGGATGCGGAGAACAAAGTTCTCGTTGACGACGACCTTCTCGGAGTAGCCACCCTGCGTAATGGTGCCATCAACATCCTTGGAGTTATACGTGCCAACATTGCCGTTCAGGCAGTTTTGCTCCATCCCGGCCTGGCACTGCTCGCACTCGCCGCAGGAATTGACCATACAGCCGACACCAACGCGGTCACCGACCTGGAATTTGGTGACGTCCTCCCCCACGGCGGACACCACGCCGGCAATCTCATGGCCAACGGTGAGGGGAAAGTGCGCCTCGCCCCACTCGTTGCGGATGGTGTGAATATCCGAGTGGCAGATACCGGCCGCCTTAATGTCGATGACGACGTCATCGGCGCGCGGGTCGCGGCGCTCAATCGTTACGACCTTGTAGGGTTCGTTTGGGCCGGTTTTCTGTAGTGCTTTCGCTCTAATAGTCATGGCGCCCACGGTACCCCGCAGGCGCCTGACCTCGCATAATGGAAATTTTTACCAACTAGGAGAGCTTCTTAGCGATGAGCTGGTTGACCTGGCCCGGGTCTGCCTTGCCCTGCGTAGCCTTCATGACGGCACCGACAATGGCGCCGGTCACCTTCTTGTTACCGGCCTTGTACTTCTCCACGATGTCGGGATTGGCAGCAAGCGCCTCGTCGACGGCCTTCTCAATGGCGCCGTCGTCACGCACGACTTCGAGGCCACGCTTGGCGACGACCTCATCGACGTCACCCTCACCTTCCAGTACACCGTCGACCGCTTGGCGGGCCAGCTTGGTGGTGAGCTTGCCTTCCTTGACCAGCTCGACCACGCGGGCAACCTGGGCCGGGGTGATGTTGAGTGCGGTAAGCTCTACGCCTGCCTCGTTGGCCTTACCGGTGAGGTAAGAAACCCACCAGGAGCGCGCCTCATCCGGAGAGGTGCCGGCTTCCACGGTTTCGATGATGAGGTCAAGTGCGCCTGCGTTGACCAGGTCACGCATTTCCTCATCCTTTAGCCCCCACTCTTCCTGGATACGAGCGCGGCGAATCCACGGCATCTCCGGCAGGGTCTGGCGGATCTCCTCAACCCACTCGCGGGACACGATGACCGGCGGCAGGTCAGGATCATTGAAGTAGCGGTAATCTTCCGCAGTCTCTTTCGGGCGGCCCTTCGACGTGGAGCCGTCCGTTTCCTGGTAGTGGCGTGTTTCCTGGACGATCTCTCCGCCGTCGACAAGCACCTGCGCCTGGCGCTGCATCTCGAAACGAACCGCCTGCTCTACCGAGCGCAGCGAGTTGATGTTCTTGGTTTCGGTGCGGGTACCGAACTCCTCCTGGCCCACCGGGCGCAGCGACACGTTGGAGTCCACGCGCATCGAGCCCTGGTCCATGCGGGCATCGGACACGCCCAAAGCCGCCACGAGCTCGCGCAGTGCAGACACGTAAGCGCGGGCTACCTCGGGGGCACGCTCTCCGGCGCCAATAATCGGCTTCGTCACGATCTCAATGAGCGGAATACCTGCGCGGTTGCAATCCACCAGCGACGTCGTGGCGCCGTGAATACGACCATCCGCACCGCCCAGGTGGGTCAGCTTGCCGGTGTCTTCCTCCATGTGGGCGCGCTCAATCTCTACGCGCCACTCAGTGCCGTCGTCCAAGACGACGTCCAGGTAACCGTCGTACGCAATCGGCTCATCGTACTGGGAAATCTGGTAGTTCTTCGGCTGGTCCGGGTAGAAGTAGTTCTTGCGGGCAAAGCGCGAAGACTCCGCGATGGAGCAGTTCAGCGCGAGGCCAATCTTGATAGCGCCTTCCACACCTTTGGAGTTGACCACAGGAAGGGCACCGGGCAGTCCGAGGGACACCGGGTCAACGTTGGAATTGGGGGCTGCGTTGAAGTTCGTGGGCGAAGTGGAGAACATCTTGGTCTCCGTGTTGAGCTCCACGTGGACTTCCATGCCCATAACGGGTTCGAACTTTTCTAGGACCTCGTCATAGTCCATCAGGTCATACATCGCAGCAGTCATGCGTGCCATCTTAGTATGTCAACGCGACTCCATGCGCAACCGGCTAGCCCAAGACGGTGAGGCCATGCGTGACGAGAATCTTGGCAATCATTGCCGCCGGGTACACCATGGCGTAGCCCAGTGCTACGCGCTGGTCAGTATTGGTGCGATTGTTGACAAAGGCCAGCACTGCCGGCTGCGTTTGCGCACCTGCCAGTGCGCCGGCAGTCTTGGTGGCTCCAACGTGCAAGAACCTCCGCAGGACAAAGGCATACCCTGTCGCCACAATGGTGGTGACAATAACGCCGAGCAGAAGAATCTTCCACCATGAACCACCGGTAAAGGCGCTGGCAATCTCACTACCGGCATTCGTGCCTGCCTGGGCTAGGAACAGCAAGAGCCCCAGTTCCGCCAAGATGGTGTTTGCGGAGTGCGGCAAGGCCGTCACCGTGCTACCAATGCGCCCGATGCGCGCCATCACGAGTGCCACGATGAGCACTCCTGCCGCAGCACCCAGATTGAAAGAAGATCCGCCCGGAATCGGAATGTCGATGTGGCCCAGGAAAATACCCAAAGCAAGGCCCAAGCCAAGGGAAACAGGGTTGATGTCGGTCAATCCCTGGGAAGAATCACCTAGAAACTTAGAAATTTCCCGCATAGCACTCTGGCGGCCGACCACACGCACGCGGTCGCCCAGTTCCACGATGTGCTCGGGGATAGCTACCTGGTCATTGTCAGCTCGGCGGACACGGGAGATGCGTGCTCCCCATCTATCAGAAAGTTGGTTATTGAGTTCCGCGATGGTCTGCCCAGCAAGATTGTGCTCAGAAATGGTGATGCGGCGAAAATCAAGGTCATGGCGGTCGTCGTTGAGAATCTGTGGGGACTCACGTCCGGAGCGCTCAATAATGTTGTCAAGGTCCTCCGGTGCGCCCACCAGCGTCACGACGTCTCCTGGATGCAGTACATCAAAGTACTTGGGGATAACAATGTCATTGCTGCCGACGCGACGCAGACGAGTGACCTGGATTTCCCCATTGCCAATGTCCGCAATTTCGGCGATCGACGTTTCACGCTGCAGCTGCATGTGCTGGCGGGTCACCGGTGAAAGGGTGTCGTCGTCATTGCCGGCATCCCGAAGCACGACGACTGTCGCAACCAGCATGCCGATAACACCAAACAGGTAGGAAACCGCATAACCCACGGTCGCAGCACCAGGATCGCCCGTGGCTTCCGACGCCGCTGCCAGTGCCGGGGTATTCGTCACGGCACCGGCAAACGTGCCGGCAATCGTGGCGAGGGGAAGCTCAAAGACGAATGTTCCCAAGCCCCACGCGGCGATTGCAGCGACGAGGAACACGGCAATCATGGACAACACTGGCCCCGTGGCCGTCTTCAGGGATTTGAAGAAGGACACTCCGGAATTGTTACCAATTCCGAAGGCAAACAACACAAGGCCGAACATGCCCAGAATCGGCGGCACCGATGCTTCCACTCCAGCTGCCGAGGCCGTTGCCGAAAAGGCGATGCCCAAAAAGAGCACGGCTGCCGCGCCGAGGCTGATGCCCTTGGTCTTGATGCCGCCGAGGGCCATGCCGACACCAATGAGCAGAAAGACCAACAGGACGGGTTGATCAGCAAAATAAGCGAGGACGCTCGTCATTACTTCCTTTAAAACGTGGTTCTACGCGTCCTTTAACCGAACAGGGCCTGCGCGTTGGCGTAGCGCTTTTCTGGGACCACTTTGAGCTTGCCCACGGCCTCTTCGAGCGGCACCAAATCAATATTCTCTCCGTGCAGGGCCACACACATTCCAGACTCACCGTTGTGGGCCGCGCGTGCAGCGTGGGTGCCGTAGCGGGTAGCGAGGACGCGGTCATAGGCTGTCGGCGTACCACCGCGCTGGATGTGGCCAAGGACCGTGGTACGCACGTCATAGCCCGTGCGCTTCTTAATCTCATCGCCGATGACTTGGCCAATACCGTTGAAGGTCTGGTGACCGAACTGGTCGACACCGCCTTCTTCGAAATCCATCGTGCCTTCCTTGGGAAGGGCACCTTCCGCGACACAGATGATGCCGTACTTCTCCCCCATCTGGAAACGGCGTTCCATGGCCTTGGTGATATCAGCAATATCGAAAGGCACCTCAGGAATCACCGTGTAGTGTGCACCGCCGGCCATACCTGCATGCAGCGCAATCCAGCCCACGTGACGGCCCATGACCTCAACGATGAGAATACGGTCGTGGGACTCCGCCGTAGTGTGAAGACGATCGATGGCGTCGGTTGCTACGGAGACCGCAGTGTCGAAGCCGAAGGTGTAGTCCGTTGCGTTGACGTCATTGTCAATGGTCTTCGGCACGCCCACAACTGGAATTCCGTTGTCAGAAAGCCACTTGGCACCCTTGAGGGTTCCCTCACCGCCGATGGCGATGAGCGCGTCAACTTCGGCGTCGGCCATATTTGCCTTGATGGTATCCAGACCCGCCTTGAACTTGTCTGGGTGCAGTCGGCCCGTACCGAGGATGGTGCCACCGCGTAGAAGAATGCGGTCAATCTCTGCATCATCATAAAGGTCCCGACGACGGTCCTCCATGAGACCAACCCAGCCGTCCTCGTAGCCGACGACCGTATCGCCAAATTCGTTAGATGCGGTACGAACGACCGCGCGGATAACAGCATTTAGACCGGGGCAATCACCACCGGATGTCAGTACAGCAAGACGCATGAGTCCCAATCTACCCCCTTCCCTATAGCTGTGCAGGTTCCGTAACCGCATGCAGGGTGTCTCGGAAGAAGAGTGACGCGCCCCACCCTACTGCCAGCATCATCACAATGATGATGAGGGAATTCGCAGCGCCGGCCACCTGCATCACGGCTGAGACCGCCGCGACGCCAATGACGGAGCCTACTTGGCGCGACGTGTTGTACACGCCCGATGCCGCTCCCATGAGCTGTGGCTCGATGTCTCGCATGGTAGTGGCTGCATTAGATCCCCAAATAAAGGACTGCCCTGCCCCCAACGCCGCGCATGGCAGGGCCAACCACCACGCGGTGACATCAGCGCGCATAAGGAACCACAATGAGATAAACGTGGCTATTAGAATTCCAAAGCCGGTGGTTGCCAGACGCCGTGGATCCAGCTTGTCCGCAAGGATCCCTGCCAAGGGCGATACGCACAACGACACTAGCGCCATAGGTGTCACCACGAGGCCCGCATCCCGTGCGGATAGCCCTTGCGAGCCCTGCAGCCACATCATGATGGGAATCATCATCGACGCTGCCATAAATCCCATCGCCACAATTGCGACCGAGCCCGCAGAATAGTTACGGTCTGCGAATAGCTCGAGCGGAATCAAGGGTTCGCGGCTGCGCTTTTGCAGTCGGACGAAGACCGCGATGCCGACGAGACCTACGCCAAGGAGCGCCCAGATCCACCACGGCCAGCCTGTCTCTGGGCCCTGTTGGACGGCAAAGACAAGAAAGCTCAACGCAACAAATGACGCCGCCACTGAAACGTAATCAATCTTCCTTGCCGTCGTTGGCAGCGACGGAACCCACAGCGCTGCCAGCACAATCGCCGCGATAACAAAGGGGACGTGAACCCAGAAGACTGCCTGCCAGCCAAAGGCGGCAACAACGAACCCACCCATCAAGGGCCCTGCCAAAGACGCTACCGAGCCCACAATTCCCCAGACGCCGAGCGCACGACCGCGCCGCTCACGAGCAAAGACCCGGTTAATCACCGCCATAGTCTGCGGCATCTGAATGGAAGCTCCGAAGCCCTGAACCGCGCGAGCCGCAATGAGAAACTCCACGTTAGGCGCTAGCGCGCACAGGAGAGCTCCGATGCCAAAGAGACCTACGCCGAGCTGGAACATACGTTTTTGTCCGTAAATATCCCCGAGCCTGCCGGTAAACAGCAAGGGCACTACAACAGCCAGCAAGTAGATAGCAGACACCCACAGCACCTGATTGACTCCAGCGTTGAACTCACGACGGACGTCGGGAAGCGCAACGGCAATCATTGTCTGGTCCAGCAGAGAAATGAAAAATCCCAGGGACAGCGCGGCCATAGCGCGCCAAGCTTGGCTTTCAGGCGGTAGCGCAACGGGTTGATTCATGCAGCGAAGTCTAGCCGTCGCCTCGGACACCGGCCTACACTGGGCGGCATGGGAATGATTGACATTAAGAAACCGCAGGACGTGTCAACTGCCACTACCGTGGCTCTGGGGCTCATCGGCGGATGGCTCACGGCCAAGGAAACTGGAATTCGTCCACTCGGTGGCGTTGTCCTCGCCGCCGCGGGTGCATGGGCTGGCCGCAGCTGGTGGACTAAGACGAACCCAGCGACCACTGCGGGATTGACCGCACTGTACGCAGGCGCGTTCGGCCTTTCACACCCCTTGGCGAAGAAGATTGGCGCTTGGCCATCTGTCCTCGCTGTTACCGCCGCGAGTGCCGGCGCCGCCTACGCGCTTTCCGACGCCCACTAAGACCACACCCAATAAAACGCCCAGCGTGCACCCATTTAGGGAATGGTGCTCGCGGGCGTTTTATTTGTCTCTCTCACAGTGTGATCCGCACCCAGCAGATGCAATCACTAAGTTCACTCTAATACACATCTACGCAAATGGAAAGTACTCAAAAAATTATTTTCTAAGTCCCCACCCCCGTTTAGGCCACAAGACACTAGCCAATCCTTGTTATGTCCATAGGGTTTTTGGACATGGAGTCCGGTGTCTTTTTGGACACGGAGTCCATGGAGGTCTTGGACACTTCTAGCGGTTTATGGTTGTGGCCTGCGTTTCGGCCGGGGTTTGGATAGTTTCGGGTTCATCCGTGGTGGTTGGCGGTGTTTCATTCCTTCAACGAGGTTGATGTTGATCTGGCCACCTGGTGGTCTGTGGCTCAACGTGATCGGCAGGGGCACGCTGAAGAGGAATTCACCGTCATGGGCCGTGTAGAACTCCGCAACGTTTTCGGCTGTGACTGTGGAGTAGAGTCTGCGGTTTTTAAACCTCAGACCAATGTAGAGACCGAAGCCGCACACGCGTACAACGCCGTCTTTGCTTACGCAGAGCTGGTCTGGGATACCCCAATGGTTTGTTGAATTTGTCGTCGGCGCCGTTAGTGTGGGGGTATCGGTGGGAGGTATGCCTTGCAAAGCTGCCATGTCATCGGTGCAGGCCTCGTGTGAAGTTGCCGCTTCCGCGGGGCCGTTTAGCATTTCGGATACAGCGTGTGGATTGTGCGCTTGGTTATAGGCGACTACGCGGGCCCAGACCTGCTCGGGATCGAGTGGATGTGTAGGTGATGGTGCCTTGGGGAAGGTATCGAAGGCCTGGCGTGGTGTGATGTGCATTTTGCCGACCAGCAGTGATTGGTGCCGTCGTCGTTCGTTGTAGACCTGGCGATATTCAGCCAGATATGTGTTGACCTCAGCAAGGCAAACTGGGTGGCGTGCATCGAGGAACTGGGTCAACGTGCGGTGAGAGCGTTCGTCTTTTCCCTGGGTTGTCGGGGCGAAACCAGCAATAGCAAGTACACCTTGGCTAGCGAGCCAAGTTTCAGTAGCAGAGAGAAAACCACGGTGATAGGTGGCGAACGCATCGCCATTGTCGGAAAGGATTTCTTGAGGTTTGCCGTAGGCGGCGAACGCTGCGGCCAGTGCGGCGCGGGCATCAGTACCGTTTTCTGGCAGAGCGAACGCTGTGGTTCCGACATCGAATCTGCTGGCATCATCGATAATCTGGTAAATCGTGACATGTGTGTGGGCATGGTCAAAGAGGCGGTAGACCAGTCCATCGATTTGCCAGAGTTCACCGACGAGATCACGGGCGAAGCGCTTATAGGAGCTGCGTGGCCGTTTGCGGGCATTGGCATCAACAAATCCCAGCTCATGAAGCCACGAGGCGATTGTAGAACGCGACGGTGTGGAATCTGGGCCTACAGTGTCAAACAAGAAGTAGTAGATCGACCAAGGCCCATAATCCAAGCCTTGCTCCATCAACTCCTGCCTGGCGTGGACGACTGCGATTTTATCGGCCTCGTTAAATTTCTTAATCGGATTCTTCGGGGCAGTCGAATCAGGCACAATACCTGCGCGACCCTTCTGCGCTATCCGGCTTTTGATGTTGTGGTACGTCTGCCGCGAGATTCCTAATTCTTTGCAAAACTGTGTGACCGTCTTGCCGTCACGAACGGGATCGAAATCTGCGACCTTTCTACGCTTATGCAATGGAATAGCCATCCGGCTATTCCACCGCCGCAAACGTCCAAAAAGCCACTAGACATCCCGTCCAAAAACATCCTGGACTCCGTGTCCAAAAAGTCGCTAGACATCACAACACTAGCCAATCCTAAGCAAGGGAGTAAGCCCCCTCAGTCAGTCCGACATCTACCCCCCGTTGTTGTGTATGAGTAAAACCTATATCCCCAGCTCGACAAGAGTCGAACACACAACCTAAAGCACTGCTTGACACCCCCATGCTTCTTGATTTGTGAAGTTTATCCCCGCAGGCTATAGACCTCGAAATACGTTGACACTAGGATTGGTTGTAGAACACTTCTTCTAACTAGAACATTTTCGGGGATACGCCAATGAGCACCACCACCATCCTGCCGGACGCCTTCTTTAGTATTACCAACCCTCATAACCCACACGCTGTTGCCCGCAGCATTGCCAGGAAAGCCACCTACCAGGCCTGGCTTAGTGGCAAACCCCAACTTGAAGACGATATCGACACCACAGCACTCAGCCTCGTCAACACCTGGGCACTAACCGAAGGACACATCAAAGCAGGACTCAGAGCCCTCCACCGCCTGGATACCCTGCCGAAAGTCAAGGCCTTACAAGAAGAGCACTATGTGCTTGATATCGAATCCCTTATCGCTATTGACCAACCCATGTCAGCCCTTGCCGGGCCTACTACTGCCACACTAACGCTCATTGATGGCATGCTGGCAGACTATTTCACCCCCACCAAACCCAACCAGGCCTTTCCTACCCGCGCCCAAATTCGCCGCAAAGTCCGCGACTTATGCAAAGCACTCGATGACACCATCGCCTATCGGGACACCCGCCCGAAAGACACCTACACGTTCTACTCCAACGGCACTACAGCGTGGCTTGAACTTGGAGTCGATGAGAACACCGGCATCAAACTCGATGCCTTCATCCGCAAAACCGCCGCCCATAAAGGCCTAAGCCTTACCGAGGCCGTAAAGAAACTTCTCAGCGGTGAAATCACCCCACCGACAACCGTTATCCTCAATACTTATAGAGCCTGCGATGTTGACAACGCCCCAACCTACATTGAGGGCTTTGGGTGGAAAGCCACCCCCATGCCACACGATAAACAACGCGACCTGACAAAACCTAGCGAGGAAACAGATTCCTATCGCCCAAGTGTAGGAATGCGCAAAGAAGTCGAAGGAAGAGACGGCACCTGCCGCATCGACGGATGCACTGAACCAGCCCACCACACCCAACTAGACCACCGGCACAACTATGCCGACGGTGGTGCCACTCACCCCAGTAACCTGGCGTGTTTGTGCCAGAAGCATCACAACATGAAAACCGATGGCACTCTTCACTACCTTCTGGACCCAAATAGCGGGGATATCATCTGGCTATTTCAAAACGGCACCTGGTGCATCACCGAACCAGAAGGACCCCTAGCACCTAAACAAAAACGCTGGGCCCAAACCGTCGGCCAACACATCACCACCACCCGCACACGCATAAGAGAACAAGCCCAAAGACTCAAACAAGCCCTCGACGACTACCACAAACAACAACAAACCCAAGCAGAAGAAACAGCAGAAACCGAAACCACAGCCCAAACCGGCGAAAACACCGACACCACCGACGACATCCCCTTCTAAACCCCGCGCCGTCGAATCAAACGACGAAGATAAGACTCACCCCCGCACAACCTCGGTCGTCGAATGAAACGACGAAGACAAACCAAAAACTCGCTCAAAAGCCCAAGCCTCAAAAATGGTCCCGTCGTGTGAAACGACGAAGCGATGCGTCGGGTGAAATGCACTCGGCTCCGAAGTGAAGGAGGCCGTAGGTAAAGCAAAAGCCGCCAGAGGTAGGTCTGGCGGCTGTTAGGAGATGCTCGGCGTAGTTTGGAGTGCGTTACTTACGGCCGGCTTCGTAAGCAGCGCCCACCTTGTACAGGCGGTCATCCTGGAATGCGGGGGCCATGATCTGCAGGCCGGTCGGCAGGTTGGTGTCGGAGGCCAAACCAGACGGTACGGACATGCCACACACGCCAGCAAGGTTCAGTGGCAGGGTGCAGAGGTCGAAGTTGTACATCTCCATCGGATCCTCAACCTTCTCCCCCAGCTTGAAGGCCGTGGTTGGGGTGGTTGGGGAAACAAGAACATCAACTTGTTCGAAAGCACGCTCAAAGTCCTGAGCGATGAGGGTGCGCACGCGCTGTGCCTGCAAGTAGTAGGCGTCGTAGTAGCCAACAGACAGCGCATACGTACCCAACATGATGCGGCGCTTGACCTCAGGTCCAAAGCCCTCCGCGCGAGACAGCGACATGACCTCCTCAGCAGAGCGCGTGCCGTCATCGCCCACGCGGAGGCCATAACGCATGCCATCAAAGCGGGCCAGGTTGGAAGAGACTTCACACGGCATGATGAGGTAGTACGCAGCCAGAGCTTCATCGAAGTGCGGGCAGTCAACCTCAACGATTTCAGCGCCCTGGGACTTCAGCTGCTCAACGGCAGCATGATAGGCCTCCATCACACCCGGCTGCCAACCGTCACGCTCAAATTGCTTAATCAAGCCAACCTTGACGCCAGACAGGTCGCCCTTAGCGCCTTCCTTGGCGGCGGCGACTACCGGTGCCACCGGCTTATCCACGGAGGTGGCGTCAAAGGAGTCGTGGCCGGCAATAATCTCGTGCAATAGAGCGGTATCCAGTACGGTGCGGGCCGTCGGGCCTGCCTGATCCAGAGAGCTAGCAGCAGCGATGAGGCCATAGCGCGACACGGTGCCGTAGGTCGGCTTCACGCCGACAGTATTGGTCAGCGCAGCCGGCTGGCGGATGGAACCACCCGTGTCAGTACCGATGCCCAGCGGGGCCTGACCCGAGGCAAGTGCCGCAGCGGTGCCACCGCCGGAGCCGCCCGGGGTGCGCTCAGTGTCGTAGGGGTTGTGGGCGGGGCCGTAAGCGGAGTTCTCGTTGGAAGAGCCCATCGCGAACTCATCGAGGTTGGTCTTGCCCAAGATTGGGATGCCAGCCTCACGCAGCTTGGTGACCAGGGTGGCGTCGTAAGGCGAGACCCAGCCTTCCAGCATCTTGGAGGCGGCGGTCGTCGGAGCATCCGTCGTCACGAGCAGGTCCTTGAGTGCCAGCGGCACGCCCGCCAAAGCGGATGCGGGTTCTTCGCCAGCGTCGAGGGATTTATCGACGGCGTCGGCAGCCGCCAGCGCTTCCTCGGCACCGACGTGCAAGAAGGCGTTGAGCTCGCCGTCGGTTTCCGCGATGCGGTCCAAGAAAGCCTGAGTAACTTCGCGGGAGGTGAGTTCACGGGAGTGGATCTTCTGAGCCAACTCAGCTGCGGTCAGTGCGGTAATACCCTCGGTGGGCGCAATGAATTGTGCCATTCTTATTCGTCTCCTCCACCCAGAATCTGCGGAACCATGAAGCGGTCATCTTCAGATGCCGGCGCCTGGTCCAGTGCTTGCTCGGCGGTGAGGGTGCGCACGATAACGTCCTCACGCATTGGAGCATGTACGGAGTGCGGGTGTGACATCGGCTCCACACCTTCAGCCTTGACCTTGCCAACCGCGGACACCGAGTCCACGATTTCGTCGATCTGTGCAGCGAACTGCTTCAGTTCTTCCTCGCTCAGGGCCAATCGCGACAGCTTTGCCAGGTGCGCGACCTCGTCACGCGAAATATCAGACACGCGAACTCCATCCTTTTATTCATCGAGACGGTTAATAGCTAAGCACCCATGGTACTGCACGCGTTCGCCGTCGCCACCACCACTCCGGGCGCATGTACACCACCGAGGTTATTGAATACTATTCGGACGCTTGTGTACCATAGATCACGTTAGGTTAACCTATTAATTCTCCTTCACAAACCTGCCCAGAGAAAGAAACATATGTCGTACCTCGTCCGTGTCCTTCTCCCCGATACCCCTGGCAGCCTAGGCCTTTTAGCCAATGCCCTCGGAGAGATTGAGGCCGATATTCGCTCTGTGGACATCGTGGAGAACTTCCCCGACGGCACCGTTATGGATGACATTGTCCTAGATCTGCCGAAGACCACCATGGCTGATGAGATTATTACTGCTGCGCAGACAGTAGACGGCGTGGAGATTGATTCTATCCGCCCATTTAGCGGGCGCGTCGATCGCCGAGGCCAGATCCGTTTGCTCGCCACCGTGGCCTCGCGCCGCAATGTCAAAGCCGCAATGGAGGAAGTCTGCGCGGCAATCCCCAAGGCGCTGACATCAACGTGGGCCGTCGTAATCACTAATGAAGACCCCATCAAGCGTATTGCGTCCTCCGACGCCGCGCCTGCCGACGATGGCACGATCCCAACCGATCTCAGCATCGACTCCGCCCGCATCCTCCATCCGGAGAAAGACACGTGGATTCCAGAGTCATGGGCGCTGCTCGATTCCGCACTGGCTGCTGCTCCCCTCGTGGGCACCAAGTACGTTGTGGTGATGGGCCGCGTGGGCGGTCCGGACTACCTCGCATCAGAAGTCGAACATCTCGGTGACTTGGGCGCTATTTTGGGCGCTTTCCTAAGCTAGGAGCACCTGAGCTAGGAGCGTGCCAGGAGGCCATTCAACCCCGCGGCGACGTCCGGCACAATGTGGTCGACGTGGCCGCCAATTTCTCCGTGCGGGAAGCTAAAGGACTCCGTGGCTATGGCATGCATGGAGAGATCGTTGAAGCTATCGCCGAAGGTGTAGAGCTCGGTATCCTCATGGCCGAGGCTGCTCAGAAGCCGCGTCAAGCCTTCTCCCTTGTTGTGCCCTGGCGGCATGATGTCGTAGAAATCGCAGTTGAAAGATGACTCGACGTCACAATTCGCACGAACCCACTCGTCCACCTCCTGTCGCAGCGCGGCATCACCAGGAATCCACAAGGACATCAGTGTGGTGTCGCGCTTGGCGGCGACCTCCAGGTCCGCCACCTGCGCCCCTGCCACCATCGATGACTCCTGGCCGGAGAGGCCGTCCCACACAAGCTGGTCGGCCCCGGTCAGGCCGGTGGTATAGATATTGAGCGCCTTGCCTGTGAAGCGTTCAGCAATGGCCGTGACAGTATCGGCAGCCAAGTGCTCTTCCTGAAGGACCGTGTAATCCCCCTCGGTGAGAACCGTGCCGTTGTACAGCACGTGGTAGTCCAGCTCCACACCAAAGGGCTCGAGCGTACCGCGGGCGTTAGCAATGGACTTACCGGTGGCGGAAACAGCGAGATTGCCGGCCGAGCGCCACGCGGCAATCGCTTCCTTGACCGCCTCCGTGATGTTCTCATCGACGTAGACAGTGCCGTCCATATCCAGAGCCGCGATCTTCATGATGAATACCTTAGTAGGCCCTCCACGGCGGAGTCTACGATTACATGACAGGCCTCGCGGACGGTGGAATGTGCCCAGGGGAAGGTGAGGGGGACGTCGGCAAGCGCATGCATGGGCAGGTCATTGTGACCATCGCCCAATGTGATGACCTCTGTATCCGCTCGGTCAAGCGCGAGGTAATCCATCAACCATGTCAAGGCAAAGCCCTTGTCATGCCCAAGCGGAGTGATGTCGAAGAAGTTGCGGTTTAGCGCCGTACCAACGTCGAAATGTGCCGCTACCCACGACGCAATGTCATGTTGTAGGTCTGTGTTCCCCGGCGTCCACGCCGCCACCAGGGGAAAGACTTCCTGCTCAATCGCAATAGATGGAACCGGAACCGGGTCCGTGATGATGGGGTTGTGTACTCCATTGACGTTTCGCACAAGGTGTCCGTCGGGACCGTCGAGACGCGTGCAGTAAAGGTCTAAGTCAGGAATGTCACGCACATACTCGTAGACGGCACGCACAGCCTCCGGCGGGACATGGTTCTCATAGAGAAGGCGCTGCTCACCGTCGAGGATGACCGTGCCGTTGCACAAGAGGTAGTAGTCGAAATCGATGTCGAAAGGCTCCAGCGCCCGCCGCATCGCATAGGGAGATTTGCCTGTGGCCACTACGGCCAGGTTGCCCGCAGCTCGCCATTCTGCAATGGCTGCGGGAACATCTTCCGGCATGTGCCCGTCGAAGTAGATGGTGCCGTCAAGGTCACAGGCAGCTAGCTTCATGCCTCTCCGGTCTCCAACAGGCGCTCGAAGCCGGCCTCATCGAGGATGGTCAAACCAAGGTCACGAGCCTTTTGTTCTTTGGAGCCAGCATTCTCGCCCACGACGACGTAGTTGGTTTTCTTTGACACTGACCCAGAGGCCTTGCCGCCACGGGTAATGATGGCTTCCTTGGCAGAATCACGGGTGAAGTTTTCTAGAGTCCCGGTGACCACGACGGTGAGGCCCTCCAGGGTTTGTTCGGGTTTGTCACTGACTTCATCCGCCATCGTCACGCCTGCTGCGGTCCACTTCTGGACGATGTTGTCGTGCCAGTCCACCTCGAACCAAACTTTAAAGGATTCAGCAATGATGCTGCCCACCCCATCGGTATCGGCGAGCTGCTCCACCGAGGCTTCACGCAGCGCCCCCATCGATCCGAAACGCGTAGCGAGCGCGCGGGCAGCGATGGGGCCCACATGGCGGATGGACAACGCCACGAGCACGCGCCAAAAGTCAGTCTCACGCGCAGTCTTGAGGTTCTCCAACAGCTTCTTGCCGGAAGCATTAAGCTTGCCGCTCTTCGTCTTGTACATAGAAGACTTGAGCAGCGCTTCCTCATCGAGGTCAAAAAGATCCGCCTCGTCCTTGAGCACGCCGGAAGCAATGAGATCTGCCGCGGCCTTTTCCCCTAGCTCACCAATGTCGAGCGCCTTGCGAGAAGCCAAGTACTCAAGGCGCGCTGCGAGCTGCGCGGGACAGCTGCGTGTATTCGGGCAGCGCCAGTCCTGGTCGCCTTCCTTCTGCGGAGCGAGCTTCGTGCCACAGGCAGGACAGTTTTCTGGGAAAAGCCACTCGGTCTCACTACCGTCGCGCTTGTCCAGCACCGGACCAAGGACCTCCGGGATAATCTCTCCGGCCTTGCGAATGATGATGGTGTCCCCAATGAGCACATTCTTGTTCTTGACTTCGAACTGGTTGTGCAAGGTAGCCATGGAAACTGTCGAGCCTGAGACAAACACCGGCTCCATAATCGCAAAAGGCGTCACGCGGCCCGTGCGGCCGACTCCCACCTCAATGTTGAGGAGCTTCGTTGTAACCTCTTCCGGCGGGTACTTGTAGGCGATAGCCCACCGCGGCGCGCGTGAGGTTGCTCCCAGCGCACGCTGGCTGGCCAGGTCATCGACCTTGACCACGAGGCCATCCATTTCGAAGTAGGCATCGTGCCGGTGCTCCGCCCAGTGAGCGACCTGCTCCTGGACTTCCTTAGCCGTGTTTACGCGCTTTGTGTACGGCGAGACTGGGAATCCCCAAGCTTCGAGAGCACGGTAGGCGTCATGCTGCGAGGTGGGCTGGAACCCCTCACGCGCGCCAATGCCGTGGCAGACCATGTGGAGGCGGCGCTTCTTGACGTCCTCCGGGTCTTTCATGCGCAGTCCACCCGCGGCTGCATTACGCGGGTTGGCAAACGTAGGTTTGCCGGCTTCACGACGCGCAGAGTTGATCTCCTCAAACTCATCTGGGCGCATGTACACCTCGCCGCGGACCTCCACCAATGGCGGCACCGGGTATTCTTCCGTTCCGGTCAGCTCCTGCGGGATATCAGGAATGACGCGCGCATTGGCAGTGATGTCCTCGCCGACGCGACCATCACCTCGAGTGGCGGCCGTGGCGAGCTTGCCGTCACGGTAGACCACATCGATGGACAAGCCGTCAATCTTCAACTCGGTGAGATAGGCCTCGGCGGGAGTGCGGTCCAACCAGTCCTGCAATTCCTCGGCGCTAAAAACGTTGTCCAAGCTGTACAGGCGCTCAAGGTGCTCGATGTCGACAGCACCTTCCGGCGCGGCTCCCACCTGCTGGGTTGGGGAATCCGGAGTCTGCAGCTCTGGATGCTCAGCCTCCAGTTTCAGCAATCGCTGGAAAAGCGCGTCAAAGTCTGCATCCGGAATCGACGGCTCACCGTTGTAGTACAGCTCGCGGTGCTTGCGCACTTCCTGGGCAAGCTCGGACCATTCGCGTTGGATATCTACTGCATCACTCACGGTTAACCAGTGTAGCGGGGCCCGCGGACATGCCTGTGACCTGCGGTTGGTCATTCTGCAAGACTTCGTCCGTCATTCTGCAGTAGTTCGTCCGTCATTTCACAGGAGTCCGTTCGTCATTCTGCAACACTTCCACGGTGTGTGTCCGAGCCGGGCGCTAGAGTGTTGTCCATGAACTTCGACGCCACCCGCATGCTCTCCTTCGACCTCGAGACCACCTCCGTGAACCCTAAAGAAGCCCGCATCGTCACCTCTGCCCTGGTGCGCATCGATGGGCGCGACGTGAATAGTCAGGAGATGCTCGCTGACCCAGGCGTGGAGATCCCGGAGGAAGCCGCTAAGGTTCACGGCATCACCACGGAGAAGGCTCGTGCCGAGGGCCGACCGCATGAGGACGTACTCAAGGAGACGGTCAACGCCATCTATCAGGCCTGGGACGATGGTCTGACCCTCATTGTCTACAACGCCGCCTACGACCTATCCGTGCTACGCGCGTTGACCGGGGACTTCACGGTGAACGGTCCGGTGTTCGATCCTTTCGTCATCGACCGCGTCAAAGACAAGTGGCGCAAAGGCAAGCGCACCTTGGGAGAGGTGTCCGCACACTACGGCGTGGAGTTGAGCAACGCGCATGAGGCGACTGCCGACGCCCTCGCGGCCGCCCGCGTGGCTTGGAAGCAGGTGCGTCAACACTTCCCCGAGCTAGCCCAGATGGATACCAACGAGCTCATGGAGTATCAGGCCGTGGAGTGGTACAAGGACCGCGAATCCTTCAAGAAGTACCTGGAGGGCCGCGGGCGCGATGCCTCGGATGTCTCCACCGCGTGGCCGATGATCTCTTAACTCCAGGGCCCCTTTTCCCATTAACCCTTGCCAGTTTTCTAGAGTTCTGGCATTCTAGAAAACATGGAAACAACAGTCGAAGCACGCCTTGCCGAACTTGAAGCGCGCGTCGCCGCGCTTGAGGGACGCGCCAGCGCCGAAAACACCGACCCCGTTTCACCGGCCGCCACCCAACCAACCACAGAAAATTCGGCCTACTGGCTCGTTGACGCCCTCGCGCCCAACGATCAGCTTCCCGATGGCTCCGTCATCTTCGGAGGAAACATCAACGTCGGCAAGCGCACTTATGCCTACCAATGGCAACGCCCCACTCACTTCGTCAGCGACGAAGAGTGGACAGACAACCTCGAACGCCTTTCCGCCCTTGCACACCCCATCCGCGGTGAGATCCTTCGCCGCCTGCTCGCCGCACCCGCAACTGCCGCTGAGCTTGTCGAAGAAAACATCGTCTCCTCCACCGGCACCGCCTATCACCACTTAAGCGCACTCACCCACGCCGGTTGGACCACCAAGTCCGGCGGCGAATATGCCATCCGCCCCGCCCGAGTTATCCCCCTTCTCACCATCATCACTGCGAGTGAGGACCACTAATGAACAACCGTGTCGCATCCAAGATTGCCCTAGCTATCATCACCTTCATTGCTGTTGCCGCCGTCCTCCTCGTTGTAGGACCACAAAGAATTGCTCTGGCACAAGACAAAACTGGCGACGAAGCCCTAGCAACCCAGCTGGAAAAGCACTCCGAGTCTGGTTTCCACAACCTCACCGCGTTTACCCTCCAGGACGGCAAGGCCACCTTCGCGGGACTGGGCAGCGACGAGCACACAGAGGTCGAAATCGGCTCCGTGACCAAGATGTTCACCGGCGAACTGGCCCGCCAGCTCGTCGACGAAGGAAAGTTGAACCCTGATACCACTGTGGGCGAAGTCCTCGACGTCGGCGATGCGCCCGTCGCTGACGTCACCGTGAGGGAACTGCTCGACCACACCTCGGGTCTACCGCGACTGGCGAGCACGGACCTCCTCAGCAGTCTCGCCTCGGGTGTCACCGGTTCGAACCCCTATGAAGGCGAGACCGTAGAGGACATCATGGCTGCCGCCACGAACGCCGAGCTGAAGAACCGCGGCGAAGAATCCTATTCCAATCTTGGCTATGGACTCCTGGGCCACGTAGTGGAGACCGTTGCCGGGCAGCCTTATGAGCAGATGCTCAAAGAACGCATCTTCGAGCCTGCAGAAATGACCGAAACCTACCTCATGACGCCGGGCTCCGTGCCCGACGACGCCCCACAGGGACTTACCAACACCGGCCGCCACGCCGAGCCTTGGGAGGAGGACGGCTCCGCACCCGCGGGCGCTATCCGCTCCACGGCAAGTGACATGGCCAAGTTCGCCGAGTGGTTTATGGATAACGGCGATACAGAATACGGCTGGGTTCCTAACGAAGACGGCCCAGGTTTCTGGCACGACGGCGGCACCTCTGGCTATTCCACAATGCTCATCATCGATCCGGACACCAAACGCGCTACTTTCGCCAACAACGATTCACCCGCCGGCACCGAAGACCTAGCCCAAGCACTATTCAACGAGCTCGCATCTTAAGGAGAAACCGTGTCCCTCACCATCAGCATGATTGTTATCATTGCCGCTCTTTTGTGGTCCGCCTGGAAGGCATTCACCACCTCAGGAAAGACGGTCTATCGCGCCATTTCCGTAGCAATTACGGCCCTCGTCCTAGTCTTTATCGGATATACCCTACCCTGGAATTCAGGCCTCCACTTCGCCTGGTGGTATGGCATCGTCGCCGCATGCGCTGTGTACGCTGGCGCGGTGGCTTGGCGGGCGGCAGGCGCGAAGCCCACGCCGAGAAGCTAAGCCCCCGTACACTGACGCTTTGACAACTCCCGCTCGCCACACCGTTCACATCCATGACGTCACCCCCACCGTAATTGCCACCCTTCAGAAGCGCGCTGACGCTGCCGGAGCTTCCTTGGAAGACTACCTACGCGATCTCCTGACAACCACAGCTTCACGCCCTGATTTCTCACAGCGTCGAAGTGTTCAGGAAAAGATCACTGAGCTCACCCATCGAGAGCCTATTGCTATTGACGGTGATTTCGACGTCGTCGGTGCTATTCGGGCGGTGCGGGACGCCTAAATCCACTTGGGAGACAAAAGTCTCCCAAATCTCCACACTTTGAAAAGTCTCCCAAATCTCCCATTGCGCTACGATGGTGACCATGTCCCCGCACGAGAATCCTTTTCGCCCCACGTTCGGCGTTCCACCACTCTTTTGGGTCGGCCGCACAGCAGTGCTCGACACCTTCCGGGCTGCGCTTGACTCCCAACCAGGCAGCCCAGGCCGCTCGCTTATCATTAGCGGCGCCCGCGGTATTGGCAAGACGGTCCTCCTGAACGAACTCGAAGATATCGCCTCGAGCCGCGGGTGGATTACGTTGCGGGCATCTGGCCGAAGCTCCATGGTGGAAGAACTGGTCGATACCACCATCCCGCGCATCATGGACAAGCTAGCCCCGGCAGACAAGCACAAGGTCAACCGCGTCGGTGTTGGCGGTCTGGCAACCATCGGCATTCAGCACAACACGGAAGAGGCCTTTAAACCCACGCTCAACACTCGCCTGCGCGAGCTTTTAGCGCTACTCAAAGGCACAGGCGTACTGCTCACCATCGACGAGGTACAGGACGCGGACGCAGACCACCTCACTTCCCTGGCCGTGACCTACCAGGACCTCGTGCGCGATGAGCTCGACGTTGCCATCGTGGCCGCTGGTTTGCCGCAGGGCGTTAACCGCCTGCTGGACTTGCCTGGCGTGACCTTCCTACGCCGCGCCCAGAAGTTTGTTTTGGGTCCGCTCTCTCCTGCTAACGCCACCGTGGCGTTCACAGAAACTGCCGCGCACTCTGGACTCGAATTCACTGATGATGCAGTGACCGCCGCCGTGCGCCTTTCCCGAGGCTACCCCTACCTCGTGCAGCTCGTCGGTTCGTTGGCCTGGGGCAGGGCGCAGCGTGGAGGTGGAAGCAGCATCGAGGAACGCGACGTCGCTGCAGTATCAGCCGAGGCGATCTCGGTTCTAGGCGCCCAGGTCCACCAGCCCGCTACCCTGGCGCTCCCGCCGGCACAGCGTCTCTTCCTTGAAGCAATGAGCGCGGTTATGGAGGACGGCACGGCAGAGATTAAAAACATTGCAGCGCACCAAGATCGGACGGTGCGCTCACTCTCGGCTACGCGCCAAAGGCTTATCGACGCCGACCTCATCGAACCTACCGCCCACGGCCAGCTTCAGTTCGTCATTCCGTATATGGAGGCCTACTTCACTGCGACGGACAGCCTGGGCAGAGTCGATTAAAAGGTGTACTAAAGGTCAATTAGAGATCACCGGCATCGCGGGTAAGGATATCCGCGGTTTCAGTAGCCGAGCGCAGGGAGCTGGCGGAGGCCTTGACGGGATAGACGTCGAAATAATCGACGAGCAGCTCGCGCGGCATGCCAATGCGGTCGAGGTGCCGGGCCAGCGCGATGGCCTCCGCGCGGGCATCGGAACCCTCCATGCCTAGACCGATGCGGTGGCCAGCGCTTAAGTGCTCTCCCAAACCATCAAGGTTACGTGGGGTCTCTAGACCACGGAAATCCGTGAGGAAAGTTGTCGCGGCTGGCGCTATCGACCACAGCGGCGGGGCGTGCAGGTAATCCGCGTCGAAGGACTGCAGGAGGTCGAGCGCGACATCATCGGGGACGGCGGGAATGGTGTCGAAGTCGGTGGTGCCAGGGATGCGCCCGGCCACAACGTCGCCAAGCAGAGGCTCGTCGAGTTGGACGACGACCTCCCCGTGGAAGCGGCGCGCGACATCCGCGGCGTGGGCGTGGACACCATGAAGCAAAGACTCGGCCAGCTCGTTGAAGGCGCCGCGGTCGGTGAGGACGCGGTGGCCGTCGGAAAGCTCAATGCTCGCCGCGAGCGACCAGGGGCCAAGTGCCTGCACCTTAACCTGGGGAACAGTCTCACCCCAGACCTCCTGGACCTCGTCGAGGTCGCGCTCCAAGCGGTCCCACGTGCGGCGCGTGAGTAGCTGCGGGCGCGCCGTCATGCGCCACGCACGCGGGCCGCGGTCAATGGAAATAGCCTCCATCATGCTGGCCGTGCGGCCTACCGGATCAGAGCCCAGACCGCGCTGTGGCAGCTGCGGAATGGCGGGCAGCTCCGTCTCCCCCATGATGATGTCCGCGGCCTCCGCGATGGAGGTACCGGGCATAGGCCCCAGTACGAGTCCAGTCATCTCATCTCCTCCTACGTTTCCCCTATAATCCCACCTTCAGGAAGGCAATCGTCACACAGAAAGGACTTTTCATGCCTTTGGAACAATTTACTGGATGGACCTTTTACTCCCCGTGCGAGATACCTGAAGATATACCAGCTCTTCTGACTGCGAACGAGAAACCAGTCTGTGCTTTCAAAACGGTCCGGGATGCAGCAGTCTTCACCACTCATCGCCTGATCGTCCGGGATTCTCAAGGACTTACAGGCAAAAAGGTAGAAGTCTATTCGCTCCCATATTCTGCGATTAATATGTGGTCGACAGAAAACGCTGGAAAGCTTCTAGATGTCAACGCCGAGCTCGAATTGTGGACTCGTGCAGGCCACATCAAAATCAACGTCGGCCCCAAGGTCGATATTCGAGCCCTCGACCGCCTCATTGCTGACTGCGTCCTTCGCTAAAACTACCCAGTCCCGCAAATGGTGCCGGAACCGAGCACGATATCTCCCAGTTCATCCGGGCTCGGCAAGTAGAGCACCGCGGCCTGGCCGCGGGCTACACCGGAGAGTGGCTCGTTAAGCTCCAGCGTCATGCGGTCAGCCTCACGGTCCACGTGGGCGCGGCAGGGAACGACGGAGCCGTGGGCGCGCACCTGCACCTCGCAGTCGAAGTCACCCTCCATCGCCGGGTGCAGGTATTTCAGGCGGTCAGCCGCAATGCGGGTCACGGCCAAGTCGGCGCGCGAGCCCACGGTGACGGTGCCGGTCGCCGCGTCGATGTCGGTGACGTAGCGCGGGGAGCCATCGGCAGTCGGCGTCTTAATGTCCAAGCCCTTGCGCTGACCGATGGTGTAGTTCCACGCGCCATCGTGCTCCTTGAGCTCGTTGCCCTTAGTATCCACGATCATGCCCGGGCGCAGGCCGATGGAACGGCCCAGGAAGGCCTGGGTATTGCCGTCCGGGATGAAGCAGATGTCATAAGAATCAGGCTTGGACGCAGTAGAGAATCCGTAGCGCTTCGCTTCCTCGCGAATCTGCGGCTTCGGGGTATCGCCAATCGGGAAGAAGCAGTGTTCCAGCTCCTCCTTGGTGATAACGCCCAGCACATAGGACTGGTCCTTGTTCTCATCCAGGGAGCGGCGCATGTAGCCATCGGAGTCGATGGTGGCATAGTGGCCCGTGGCCACCGCATCAAAGCCCAGCGCCATGCCCTTGCGCAGAAGGGCAGCAAATTTAATCTTCTCATTACAACGCAAGCACGGATTCGGGGTCTCACCGCGGGCGTAGGAGTCCACGAAATCCCCGATGACGGCTTCCTTGAACTCCTCGGAGAAGTCCCACACATAGAAGGGAATGCCGAGCTTGTCGCACACACGACGGGCATCGGCGGAATCCTCTAGGGAGCAGCACCCACGTGCCTTCTCACGGGTCTGCTGCGCATCCTTGTGCAGCGCTAGGTGCACGCCAATGACGTCGTGGCCCGCTTCCACTGCGCGTGCGGCCGCCACGGAGGAATCGACGCCGCCTGACATGGCTACCAGTACTCGCATGCTCTCCCCTTTTCGTTGCTTTGTCGTCCACCAAGGCTAGTCGCGGTGTACCTCATACCCCAACACGCGGACCACGCAGCCTATTCCCTAAGCTAAGAGGCACTATGGGCAGAAAGCGCAACACCACCAACTCCATCGCGGGCACCTACGAGATTTCCACCGGCGAGCTCGTTGTCGAGCCGGATCCTTTCCGCGACGGCGCCTTCATCCTCAATATCAATGGCGTGCCTTCCTCACACCTCATCCCCGATGAGCCGCGCACCCTGGAGTTCGAGTACATGCGCTGGATCGCTGCCGCAGTAGAGAATCTCGCGCCCGGCAAACGCCTACTCCATTTGGGCGGCGGTGGCTGTTCTCTCCCCCGCTACTTCGCTGACCTGTGGCTGGATTCCCACAACACGGTGGTCGAACTCGACGCCAAGCTGGCCGAGCTCATCCGCGAGCTGGCAGATATCCCCTCTTCTCCCCGCGTGAAGATTCGCGCCGGCGAGGCACGCGCAGTCACCGAAGGGTTCCCGCCAAACCGCTTCGATGTCATCATCCGTGACGTCTTCGCCGGTGCCGTGACGCCAGAACCGCTGACCACCGTGGAATTTTTCCAGCACGCCCACGCCACGCTAAGCCCCGGTGGCCTCTACGTGGCCAACTGTGGTGACCACTCCGATCTCCAAGGCGCGAAAGCAGAACTCGCGGGAATGGCAGAAGTCTTCGCACACGTCGCCGTCATCGCCGACCCTCCCATGCTCAAAGGCCGACGCTACGGCAACATCATCCTCATTGGCTCAGACACCGAGCTCCCCGCAGACGGATCCCCCGAAGCCGCTGCCCTAGCCAAGCCGCTACTCTCTGGTGCGGTGCCTGCACACTTCCGCGACGAATCCTGGACCCGCCGCTTCTTTACCGGCGCGAGCCCACGTCACGACGCCCCGGAGGGCGTGGAGAGTTAAGGACACTCAAGCCCTAAAGAGACTTAGCGGAGGCTCTTGAGCAGGTCCGCCACCTGCTTGGAATCAAATGCCGGGATGTCCACACCCGCGGCGTGACCAACACTGCGGGCGGCACGGCTGGCATACTCGACGTCCTGCTCGCTGACGTTGTTGGCATCAAAGTCCTGCAGGTGCTGCGCGTTATCCAAGAAGATTGCTAGGTCGCCGACGGTAGCGTCGTTGTGTGCCAGGTCCTTGAGGTCGTCGGTGCTAATAGCGCCAGTGTTGAGCAGCTTCTCTGCCTGCTTCACAAGCCCGGTCGGATCCACGTCCAAGCCCGCATCCTTCGCAGCATCAGCCACGGCAGGAACGGCCGCCGCACCTGCTGCCAGCGCCAGGATTCCGGCAATCAACACGCCGGCGTCATCACCAAGGTCCACGCCCGGAATGACCAGGTCATCCAAGATGCCACCAAAGTCAATGTAATTGCCACCGGAGAAGGAATGCAGCTGAGCCTCAGTACCGTTAAAGAGGTTCAAGTCAACGTCCGTCTCAATGCCGGCCACTCGCCCAGAACCCGAGCGCTGCCAGAAGGCCAGCTTGTCCCAGCCACCGACCGGGTCCGGCGCGGTGTCCTGGTAGGCCGCCAACCACAGCGGGTACTCGGAGAAACGCGTGGTGTTACCCATCTGGCCCATCCAGAAGTACTTGTAGGTGTACAGCATCGGCGTGCGACCGGTCAGGGACTTAACCTCCGTCATGAAGGTGTCAATCCACTCCTCCAACTGCTTAGCGCTCAGGCCCTCATCAACCTCGATGTCAAGCACCGGCGGCAGAGTCTGCGTCGGCACCAACGCGATTTGGGAGGCGAAGCTGGCCGCCTGCTGCTTGGCATCCCCTGCCGGGCGTGCGTAGTGGTAGGCGCCAACCTTGAGCCCAGCAGCAGCTGCGGCGTTGGCGTCACGCACGAAGTGGGAATTTACAAACCCGATACCTTCCGTGGCCTTAACGAAGGCATAGGACTGGCCATCGGACTTCACGGCATCCCAATCGATGCCGCGCAGGGACATGTGGTTATTGCCGGAGACATCCACACCGGACGGCGCGTATGACGGAATGGCAACGGCAGCGGATACGGACAGCGCAAGGGCCGTTACTGCAGTAACGGCAGCGGTAACAAGGCGACGTGCATGGCTCATGCGCGCCACACTACCTCCGCTTTAACACCAATCACTGAAACAACACGCGAAACACTAAACGCTTTTGTCACATCACCGACGCCACTCCCCAGAACCCCACCGTGCAGCACCGCCCGCTGCTACACTGCGGCTCAACCTCGCCACCACACATTCTGGCAATGGCAACATCAGACACTGACGCCGACAAAGGACAGCGCCATGGAACAGCACACCGCCGAGCCCAATCGCCCCGAAGAGCAATCACCGGAAAGACGACGTGGCTTGGCACGATTCTTCAATGAGACGCTTGCCCTCAAAGGCACTATTGTCGTTCTTTGCGGTTGGGCAATTGGATACGGTTCACTCTTCATCGCGGATCTCGTTGGTGACGACGCGTCATTCCTCTTCGGCTTCCTAGGCCTTTTCATCCTTATCGGTCTGCTCTTGGCGATGTTCGTCCTAACACCGCTGTTTGCCTTCCTAGCCTTGGCTGCACTGCTATCCGATGATCCTGCGCGCAAGAAAACCGGCACCATCACTCTCGTACTCTTAGCTGTGGCGCTGGTCCCCATCATCATTCACTACAGCAAGTGATTGGGCAGTGCTTGGCGACGCCCCTCCGAAAGGTGCGGTTCTTCGAGAGTTAGAGTTTCAACAATGATGACAGTAGGCGAAAGGCAGAGGACTCTCCCGCTAATTGTGTGGCTTTCTGACTGGATAAAACTTGCGCTCTGGGTCGTACGTACCAGAGCACACGAAACAAGCTACTGAAGCTACACCAAATTTCCGGACACAAGACGGACGGCGAAGAGGATGCTGTGGACCAAAGCCCCAGCGTTAGGGGTCGTCCGGCGAAGTTACCAGAAAGCCGTGCTTCCCTTAGACCGAACGCGCGCGGCGGATAATCTCCGGTAGTTCGTTGAGGACCACGTCGATGTCCTCTTCGGTGGTGAGGCGGCCTAGGGTAAAGCGCAGGGAGCCACGGCCGTGTTCCTCGTCAATGCCCATGGCTTCCAGCACGTGGGACATGCGGTTAACGCCTGCGTGACAGGCGGAGCCGGCGGAGGCTTCGATGCCGGCGGCGTCGAGAAGCATGATGAGGCTGTCGCCGTCCGTGCCGGGGAAGGACGCATGCAGGTGAGAAGCCAAGGTGGGCTCGGCAGAGTTAATGATGACGTTGTCGATGCTGGATTCGATGCCGGCCTTGAGCTTGTCGCGGAGTGTAGTCAGGCGGGTATTCTCCTGCTCCATCTCTGCGACAGACTCGCGCAGGGCCGCAGCGAGCGCGCTGGCACTGGCCACGTCCACGGTGCCGGGGCGGATGCCGCGCTCTTGTCCGCCGCCGAAGGCGATGGGTTGAGGGGCGGGGGTACGGCGTGCGAGCAGCAGGCCGATGCCGCGGGGACCGCCGAACTTGTGAGCGCTGGCCGCGAGCGTGGTAGCACCCAGCTCGTGGAAGTTGATGAGCAGCTTGCCGGCGACCTGCACAGCATCGATGTGCACTGGGGTGTTCTGTGCAGCGGCGCGCTCCGTAATGTCGGCGACCGGCTGAATGGCGCCGGTCTCATTATTAGCCCACATGCAGGTAGCCACCGCGGCCGGTGTATCCAAGGCGCTTAAGTCGCTGACGTGGCCGGTGGAATCGACTGGGAGCAGCTCAACGGTCGCGCCATGCTCAGCCTGGAGCTTCTCCACGGTTTCGAGCACGGCGGGGTGCTCGATGGGGGTCGAAACAATACGTTTCGACGGTTCATCTGCTGTGCTCCCACTGCGTGCTGCATTCTGTGCTGCGCGAAAGAGCCCCTGGATGGCGATGTTGTCCGCCTCCGTGCCGGAGGAGGTGAAGATGACCTCGATGGGTTCGCAGCCGAGCAGCTCGGCGACGGTCTCGCGGGCGTCATCCAGCACGGAGCGCGCCTTGCGCCCAGAGGCATAGGACGCGCCCGGGTTGAGAGAATTGGCTGCCTGCGTCCATGCGTCGATGGCGCACTGGCGCATGGGCTGGGTGGCTGCGTAATCGAGGTAGAGCGGCATTAGTTGCCGGCCCCCTTGCGGGCCTCGAGCTCCTTGGCCAGAGCCGGGGCGATCTCGTGGAGGTCACCCACCACGCCGAGGTCAGCGATCTGGAAGAAAGGCTCGTCCTGGTCTTGGTTGACCACGACGATGGTCTCCGAGGTCTGCATGCCGGAGGTGTGCTGAATAGCACCGGAAATGCCTAGGCCAATGTAGAGCTTCGGGGACACGGTCGCGCCGGTCTGACCAATCTGGAAAGCGGGGTCGTAGAAACCCTCGTCCACGGCGTCGCGGGTGGCACCGACGGCGGCACCGAGGGCGTCGGCAAGCGGCTCCACCACGTCGGCGAACTTATCGCCCACGCCGCGGCCACCGGCCACAACGACCTTGGCGGAGGTCAGCTCCGGACGAGCGGTCTTCTCAGCCGGGGTGAAGGAGGTGACGGTGACATCCTTCGCGGTAGCGGCAGGCAGCTCGAAAGGAGCGGGCGCTGCGGTGACCGGCTGCGGCTCGGCAACCACGGAGCCTGGGCGCAGGGTGTAGACCACGGAGCCGGTAGCCGTAGAGGAAGTCTCGTAGGAACCACCGAAGATGGTGTGGTGTGCGCTGCCGTCGGCATTGATGCCGTCGACGTTGACCAAAGCACCTGAGCCTAGGCGCGCAGCCAGGCGGCCGGCGATCTCGTTGTTGGTCGGGGTGGAGGCCAGCACGATGGGTGCCGGGTTATTGGCGGCCAAGGCGTGGAGGGCGTCGACCTCCGGGGTGACGATGCGCTGCTCATAGTCGGCGGCGGTGGCCTGAACCACCTGGGCGGCGCCGAGGTTGCCCAGCTCGGCGTCGAAAGATGCGGCGGTGGTGGCATCCTTGGCCACAACGACGGCGGAGACGGTGCCGAGCGCGCGGGCGGCGGTGATGAGCTCGCCGGTAACGGGGCTGAGCTGGTCTGCTTCGTGCTCAACTAGGACATAAACGTGAGACATATCTTTTCTCCTTTAACCCTCGATGAGATTCTTGGCGGCCAAGAAGTCTGCGACCTTGGCGGCAGCCACGGCCGGATCTGGGTCGGTGATGACCTCACCGGCGGTACGGGCCGGGCGCTGCGCAGAGGCGGTGACCGTGGTGGTGGACGGCACGCCATCAATGCCGAGGTCCGCCACGGCGAGGGTGGTGACCTCAGCCTTCTTGGCGGCCATCAGGCCCTTGAAGTTGGGGAAACGCGGCTTATCGGCCTTGTCGGTAAAGGACAGGATGGCCGGAAGATTGGCCTCAAGCTCCCAGTGGCCGTGGGCATCCTCGCGAGTGCCGGTGGCGGTAGCACCGGCCAGGGAGGCGGCCTTGAGCTCCGTGAGCGCGGGCAGCTGGCGGTACTCAGCTAGCAGGCCAGCGATAAGCCCAGTGGAGGCGTCGGAGGAGTTGTTGCCCAAGGTGATGACCTGGACCTCGCCGAACTTTTCCGCCACTTGGTTGATGGCGGCATTAAGAACCCAGGCGGTAGCCAGGGCATCGGCGCCAGCGAGGGCGTCGTCGACCACGTGCACGGCGTGGTCCGCGCCCATGGCCAGGGCCTTGCGCAGGGCTTCATCGGCAGCGGCCGGGCCCATGGTGAGGGCTACAACCTCATAGCCGGCATCGGCGTTGTCGTCACGCAGGCGCAGTGCCTGTTCGACGGAGTACTCGTTAACCTCATCGATGACGTTATCCACCGAGGTGCGGTCCAAGGTGTGGTCCGCCTCGAGGGTCTTCGTTGACCACGTATCCGGTACGTGCTTAACCAGAGCCACAATGACTGGCATGTGGGCACTTCCCCTTCCGTAAATTTTGAAACTATTAGGGTGCGTAATTACCTTCGGTCGATACTACTCGCGGTCCGCACAGCACCGCGACTCCCTTGGCCCCAATGCGGGTGACCACGAGCGTCTTGGCCGTCGAGCCCTTGAGCTTGAGCTTCTTGCGCAGCTGGTCCGGGTCCACATCTTGCCCGCGTACCAAGATCTCCAGGGAGCCCACATCGTGTGCGGCCATGGCCGCCTTGAGCTTCCTCATGGGCACCATCTCGATGAATTCAAATCCCGAGGTGCCCTCCGGCAGGCGCTCACCGGTCAGGTAGGCAATGCGCGGGTCCAGCTGGTGCAGCCCTTCCCGCGCGGCGTAGTATCGCACCAGCCCGGCGCGCACGATGGCGCCGTCGGGGTCGATGAGGAAGCGCCCGATGGGCCCGGCCTCGGGTAGCTCGTCTTCGTCGAGGTCATCCTCGATGATGTCTGTGTGCAGTCCTTCGGGCGTTGCGTTGAGGATGACCGCTCTCTTCCCTGTTCCAAGTCCCCGCGTATATAGGCAGGTCTCTTTGACCCCGCCGTCGAGGCTGGCCACGCAGGCTAGACCTTCCCATTCGGAGTGGTCGATGCCGGGCGCGCATTTGATAGCGAGTTCACCGTGGCTATCGAGCAGGTCCTGCGGTGGTGGCAGCAGCTCATCGAGGCGGGTGATGCGTTTTCCACCTTGGCGGCGGGCGGGGTCGGCGATGCAGACCCGGGCGGTGGTTGTGGTGGTGAGCGCATCGGCGCGAAAGACTGGGTGCTCAATGTTGTGTTGCGCCATGGCCACGCGTGAGGCGTCGAGGTCGCTGCCCACATATGTGCCGGGCGCATAGGCCTGCCCCTCTGTGCCGATGGAGCAGGTGAGGTCGTGGACGAGGTCGACGCCGCGTGCTTTAAGGAACTGCGCGCGGTACTCAGCGACTGCCGGCGCCGTGGCCTGTTGTGCGGAATCGTGGTCCATGAGCCAATCCTGTGGCAGCTTGCCGGAACGCCGGGCTTTCAGCAGTTCGGCCACGGCGCGCCCATAGTCCCCAAACTGGGCCTGGAGCTTGGCGACGTCCCTCAGATGCCCCTTCTTCGTCCCCTCCAGGTTTGTTGCGGCGGCGTCGATGACGGATGCGTTCTCACTAAGGAAGGAAACTTCGTCCAGGGTGTAGCTCATGGTGCGTTCTTAAGGATTGTTCTCAAAGCCGGTCTAGATACGGTTGACGGGAAAGGTGGTGAAGAATTCGCGGTAGCGCTCATCGTCTTCGGGGTCACCGATGATGGGGCGCAGGTCGGAGAAAGAGGCGTCATCCATGACCTCCTGCACGCTGCGGTAGGAAGCTAGGCGCTTGAGCTGCGCCCAGGTGGGGATGGCGAGGCGAACGAGCCCGGCGCGCCAGCCGTCGAGGACGAGCTGTGGGTCGAACCATCCGGCATCGTCGGCCTCACCAGTATCGCCATCGGGTTCTTGGCCTTCTGGCAACACGCCAATGAAGAAGAAGGTGTCGAACCACTGGTTTTTGACTTCCCCGGCCCAGCGCGACCACGGCAGGAGCATGTCGGCATCGACGCGCATTCCGTTGTGGGAGAGGAACTCTGTAAACGAGATGGCGTGAGTCTCCAGCAGCTCGCGTTCGCGGTGATAGCGGGAGGCGTCGGAGACGATGCCGTCGTCCCGGATGGCCAGCAGTGTTCCGGATTCTTCGAAGAGCTCGCGTGCGGCGGCGAAGACAAGGGCATGGGCTTTGTACTTCGTCACGCCCATGCGCCGCGCCATAGAGACTACCGAGCGTCCCGCCCACAACTCGCCGGAATCCCAGGAGCGGGGCGGGAAATCGCGGGGGTCTACTCCACCGCCGGGAAAGACCACGTGCCCGGGGTAATTGCGCATGGTGTGGACGCGTTCTTGGATCCACACCTGGATGCCGTCGGGGCTATCGCGCAGCAGGAGGACGGTTGCGGCCAAGCGCGCGCCGTTGAAGCCGGTGGTGTCCCCACTATCGATGGCATCCAGGGCGTCGTGATCGGGCTGGCTCATGCAACTTTCCGTGTTATTGATATCGCGCACGCGCTATCAAGGGCTGCTGTCAAGGGCTTGGTGGGCTATCGAATACGGCGGGCGAAGTACCTCTCCCCAATTCGGTCCACCTGGATAGGCTGGTGGAAGGCCGTGGAGAGGTTCTCCGATGTGAGCACCGTATTGATGAGTCCTTTGGCCACGACTCTACCCTCATCCAGGATCATCGCATGCGTAAACCCGTAAGGGATTTCCTCGACGTGGTGAGTAATCATGACGATGGCAGGGGCATCCGGGTCTAGGGCCAAGTCACCCAGGTAACCCACGAGGTCCTCGCGGCCACCGAGGTCCATGCCGGCGGAAGGTTCATCCAGGATGAGCAGTTCCGGGTTGGACATGAGCGCGCGGGCTAAGATGACGCGCTTTTTCTCACCTTCAGACAGCGTGCCCCACGTGCGCTTGGCCAGGTGGGAAGCACCGACCTGAGCCAAGATGTCATCGGCACGGGAGAAGTCCATATCCTGGTAGTCCTCGCGCCAGCGGCCCAGGACGGCATAGCCGGCGGACACCACGAGGTCATCGACGCGTTCGCCATCGGGAATGCGGTGCTGCACGGCGGATGAGGAAATGCCGATGGCCGCGCGGAGATCGCGCATATCGGTCTTGCCGATTCGCTCGCCCATGAGGTAGGCCACGCCGGCAGACGGGAATTCCTCGGCAGCGGCCATGCGCACGAGCGAGGTCTTGCCCGCACCATTGGGTCCGATGATGACCCACCGCTCATCGAGCTCGACCTGCCAGTCAACGGGGCCAACGAGGGTATTGCCGCCGCGGCGCAGCTCGACGCCGCGGAAGTCGATGAGCCAGTCCTCATCGGTGGGCTGGTTCTCTAGGTTCATATCGCCAGTTTGCTCAGGAGTGTTCACAGTCCCCCATTGTGGCCGATATTTTCCGTCCCCGGTGTAACTGACACAGTCTTCCCCGGTGAAACTGGCACAGCTGCATTATTCTATGGGCATGACTCAACGCCTTGGTATCGACGATGTCCGCCCTTCTCTTTCTGGAAACGTAGCCTCGAAAGCCGTAGTCGGCGAGGTTATCCCCGTCACCGCATTGGTATGGCGCGAGGGCCATGACGCCGTTGCCGCAACCCTGTCGGTATGGAACACCGAATCCCCCTCCACCTCCTCCGTCACGATGACGGTGGATCCGGACAACCAGGATCGCGTCCATGGTGTCTTTACCCCTGCTACCCCGGGCCGCTGGTTCTTCCGCGTCGATGCCTGGTCTGATCCCATGGCCACGTGGCGCAATGCCGTCACCAAGAAGATGGAAGCCGGCCAATCGGCACGCGAACTCAACAACGATCTTCTTCACGGCGCGGAGCTCTTCGAAGAAGCCGCACTTCAAAGCCCGAGCGAGAAAGCTGAGCTGCTGTTTAAGGCATCGAAGGCGCTGCGGGACGAGCAGGGGGACGTCGATAAGCGCGTGCGTACCGCGCTTTCTGATGAGGTCGCTGAGATTCTGCACCACCACCCACTGCGCCACCTCCTCGTGGAAGGTGACATCCACGAAGTCTTGGTGGATCGCCGCGATGCGCTGTTTAACTCTTGGTATGAACTCTTCCCGCGCTCCACGGGTGGGTGGGACGCCGAGGGTAACCCGGTGCACGGTACTTTTGAGACCACCGCGCAGGCACTAGAACGCGTGGCGGCCATGGGCTTTGACACCGTGTACTTTCCGCCGATTCACCCCATTGGCAAGGTGCACCGCAAGGGCAAGAACAACTCCGTTGTGGCTGAGCCCGGTGATGTTGGCTCGCCGTGGGCCATCCAGGATCACTCCACGACCCACCCGGAGCTGGGCACGATGGAGGATTTCAAAGCCTTGGTGAAGAAGGCCGAGGACTTGGGCCTCGAAGTCGCCCTCGACCTGGCACTCCAGGCCTCCCCAGATCATCCGTGGGCCGAGAGCAATCCGGAATTTTTCACCGTGCTTGCCGACGGCACCATTGCCTACGCCGAAAACCCACCCAAGAAGTACCAGGACATCTACCCGCTGAACTTCGATAACGACCCGGACGCCATCTACGCGGAGATTTATCGCATCGTCATGATTTGGGTCGAAGCCGGTGTCACCACCTTCCGCGTGGACAACCCACATACCAAGCCCACCAACTTCTGGAACTGGCTTATTTCCAAGGTGCATGTGACCCACCCAGAGGTCATCTTCCTGTCTGAGGCCTTTACCCGCGCCCCGCGCCTCTTCGGTCTGGCTAAGGCCGGCTTTACGCAGTCCTACACCTACTTCACGTGGCAGACCTCCAAATATGATCTGACGAAGTTGGCACAGATGCACGTGGAACAGGCCGATATTTGCCGCCCCAACCTCTTTGTCAACACCCCGGATATCCTCCACGAGTCCCTCCAGACCGGCGGGCGTGCCATGTTCGCCATCCGCGCCACCCTGGCGGCTACGCTCTCCCCGCTATGGGGTGTCTACTCCGGCTTCGAGCTCTACGAGCACCAAGCCGTGAAGCCTGGCAGTGAGGAGTACCTCGATTCGGAGAAGTACGAGCTGCGCCCGCGCGATTTCCAGGCAGCCGTGAAATCCGGCGACTCCCTGGAATCCTATATCCGCCTGCTCAACCTCATCCGCCGAGAGAATCCTGCCCTGCAGCAGCTGCGTACGCTGCGCTTCCACAACACGGATAACGAGGCCATCATCGCCTACTCCAAGGCGGATGCCGCGACCGGCAACGTGGTCTTGGTCGTGGTGAATCTCGATCCGCGCAATGCGCAGGAGGCGACGGTCTACCTGGATCTGCCGGCCGTGGGCCGCCACCCGGGGGATCACTTCACCGTCCAGGATGCTATTAGTGGCTCGGCCTACGAGTGGTCCGACCGCAACTTTGTGCGCCTCGAGCCGCTTCGCGACGTCGCCCATGTCTTCATCCTTCCCCCTGCCGACCATGACCTGCAGGAGCAGCTGGCCTGGCGCCGCGTGGAGGACTACCGCGCCTAGTTATCTTTTGGCCCGCGCGGGTGACGAGAGTTAGGTAATTTGGTCATTATGAACATCCCGGCCACCGATCGTGAACGTCTCAATTCCTGCCGCCACCATGCTCCCCATGATTTTTATGGGTGGCATCAAGGAACCGTCCGCACCCGCCGCCCCGGTGCCGAAGCCGTCGAGCTCGTCACCGCGACGGAGACCATCGCCATGACCCCGGTCGGCGATGACATCTGGGAGGCGCCGCTGGCGGTTGAATCCGACTACCGCCTGCGCATTACCTACCCAGGCCAGCCCGCTGTTGAGGTGGCCGATGGCTACCACTTCCTGCCCACCTTGGGGACCTTGGACCAGCACCTCATTGGTGAGGGCCGCCATGAGCGCCTGTGGGACGTGCTCGGCGCCAATCTGAAGACCTACACCACCGACATGGGTACGGTCACCGGTACTGCTTTTGCCGTGTGGGCCCCGAATGCGGAAGGTGTTGCCGTTGTCGGTGACTTCTGCGGCTGGAACCCTACCCAATTCCCCATGCGTAGCCTGGGCTCCACCGGTATCTGGGAGGTCTTTATCCCGGGCGTCGGTGAAGGCGAGCGCTATAAGTTCGCCGTACATGGCAAGAATTCGCCGCGCATCGATAAGGCCGATCCCCTGGCCAAGCGCACCATTGCCCCGCCGGAGACCGCCTCCGTAGTGGCTCGCTCCACCTTCGAGTGGAGCGATGACGACTGGATGTCGCAGCGCAACGATGACCTCGATGTGCCGATGAGCATCTACGAGCTGCACGTCGGCTCCTGGAAGATCGGCGCCAACTACAACAGCCTCCGCGAGGAACTCATCCCCTATCTTCTCGAGCACGGCTTTACCCACGTGGAAATGCTGCCCGTGGCCGAGCACCCCTTCGGCGGTTCCTGGGGATACCAGGTGTCGGGCTACTTCGCTCCGTCTGCCCGCTGGGGCTCCCCGGATGAACTCCGTGCGCTCATCAATGACCTGCACACGGCCGGCATCGGCGTCATCATCGACTGGGTCCCCGCCCACTTCCCCAAGGATGAATGGGCACTCGGCCGCTTCGACGGCCAGGCGCTGTACGAGCACCCCGACCCACGCCGCGGCGAGCAGGCAGACTGGGGCACCTACGTCTTCGACTTCGGCCGCAACGAGGTCCGCAACTTCCTCGTGGCCAATGCGCTTTACTGGGCGGAGGAATTCCACATCGACGGCCTGCGTGTCGACGCGGTAGCTTCCATGCTCTATTTGGACTACTCCCGCGACGAATGGCTGCCCAACATCTACGGCGGCCGCGAAAACCTTGAGGCAGTCCAATTCCTCCAGGAAACTAATGCCACCCTCCACCGAACCCACCCGGGCGTGCTCACCATTGCGGAGGAATCCACCTCCTGGCCAGGTGTTACCGCGCCGACTCACGAAGGCGGCCTCGGCTTTAACCTGAAGTGGAACATGGGCTGGATGAACGACACCCTGGAGTACTTCAAGCACGAGCCCATCCACCGCCGCTACCACCACGGCGAGCTGACATTCTCTATGGTCTATGCCTACTCCGAGCGCTACGTGCTGCCGTTTAGCCACGATGAGGTCGTCCACGGCAAGGGCTCCCTGTGGGAGCGCATGCCGGGCGATGATTGGAACAAGGCGGCCGGCCTGCGTGCCCTCTATGGCTACATGTTCTCCCATCCCGGCAAGCAGTTGATGTTTATGGGCCAGGAGTTCGGTCAGACCACCGAGTGGTCTGAGGGCAACTCCGTGGACTGGTCCAACCTAGAAGGCTGGGGCAACGAATGGCACCACGGCATCAAGCGCCTCGTGCGAGATCTCAACATCGTGTACAAGCAGCACCCGGCCCTGTGGACGCAGGATTTCACTCAGGACGGGTTCCAGTGGGTCAAGGCGGATGACTCCAACAACAACATGTTGGGCTATGTCCGCTACGGCAAGGACGGCTCCGTCCTTCTCGCGGTGTGTAACTTCTCCGGCAGCTCGGTGCCGAACTATGACCTCTGGGTGCCGCGCGATGGCGAGTGGGAGCTAGTCATCAACACAGACGACGCCGTCTACCAAGGTGCTGGCAACGACCTTGCCCACCATGTCCACTCGGAAGGCAACCACCTCCACCTGCACCTACCGGCTAATTCGGTGCAGTGGTATGCCTTCCGCGGCTAAGCTGAGTGGCCTAGCGCCGAGCCTGGCTCGGCGCGTGCTCACGCTCATCGCAAGCAAGGCCTGAGAGACACAACTGCCCGATCTGCCAAAGATCACCGCTGGGATCGAATTCCAGCCCCTACTTTTGGCAGATCAGGCAGTTTCAGTTTCAGTCCTACGCGTGAGCATCAAGGAAAGCTCTTACGCGAGCATCAATGTCATCGCGAAGCGCATCCATGCGCTCCTCGCCCTCCATGCCGCGCAGGGACGGATCTTCAATCTCCCAGCGCTCGCAGTTGCCGGCGTAGTGCGCATCGCCGACGACGATGACGTGGTCGACGGAGGAGGCTAGGGATTCGTCGATAAGCGTCGGCGTTCCCGACATATCGGCACCAATCTTGGCCAGTGAGGCCTGTGCCTCGGCATTCACGCCCTGCTCGCGGTGCTGTTCAGTGGTCTTTACTCCTGCAGAGTGAATCTCCCAATCGGGCGCGTGCTTTTTGGCTAGAGCGGCAGCCATCTGAGACTTGCCACGGTTGGTGTTGCAGAGAAAAAGTACGGAGGTCATACCCCCGTACTGTAGTCGAAGTTTACTGAACGGTTTTCTCAATCTCGTAGTAGACCGGCAGGGACTTCCAGTTGAAGGTCACGTTGCTCACATTCTCTGACCAGCCGCCGACGACGTTCGGGTAGAAGAGCGGAATGGCAGGAAGGTCTCGCAGGAGCAGCTCCTGGGCCTGGTTATACAGCTTGGCGGCTTCCTCCGGGGAATTAGCGCCATTGGCTTTGACGATGAGCTCATCGAACTCCGGGTTGGAGTATTTCGAGTCATTGGAGGCCACACCCGTGGTGAAGTTCGGGCCCAGGAAGTTACCCATCGACGGGTAATCCGCGAACCATGCGGTACGGTAAGCGCCGTCCATGCGCTCAGCGCGGTAGGCCTCACGGAAGGACTTGAAGTCCGGATAAGGGTTACCCACGGCTCGGATACCCAAAGTGTTGCTGATGCTATTGGCCACGGCATCGGCCCAGTCCTTGTTATCGCCATCGGTGTTGTAGTTGATGGGGAAGGTGTCTTCAAAGGTGCCGTACTTCTTGTCGGCCTCGGCCCACAGCTTCTTGGCTTCCTCGGGGTTGAAGTCTAGGTTCTCTGAGCCCGGCAGGCTGTCGCTATAGCCGGTGAGCACTGGCGACGTGAACTCGCGGGCCGGCGTACGAGTGCCGTGGAATATGGTCTTCGCGATCTCCTCGCGGTTGATAGCCATCGACACCGCGCGTCGACGTAGAGCGCCCTCTTCCCCACTAAAGTGCGGGGTGTCCACGTGAATGGACATCTCTAGGTAGGTAGCAGCCGGCTTCGTTTCCTGGCGCTCGCCCAAGTCCTGCTCGTAGTTGCCGAATGCCGAGGACGGGATTGCCTCCAGCACATCGAGATTATTGGAGAGCAGGTCCATGTAGGAGGCACCGCTGTCGGCGTAGAAGACGAACTCGAGGCCATCGTTCTTCGGCGTGCGATCCCCGCCGTACTCTGGGTTCGGCTCCAGAACAATGTTCTGGTTGTGGTTCCATTCCTTGAACCGGTACGGGCCATTGGAAACCGGGTTCTCACCAAAGCCCTGCGGATCGTCGAGGGCTTCCGGCGGCAGCGGGAAGTAGGCGTTATAGCCTAGGCGCGACGGGAAGTCACTCTCCGGCTGGGTCAGTTCGATGGTGAAGGTGCGGTCATCGAGGACCTTGAGGCCCTCCATCTCCTTCACACCTTCGCCGTAGCCTTTGATGGAGGAGAAGAAGCTCTCGTTAAGCTGCTCGTTCGCCACCGCATAATTCCACGTATCGACGAATGTCGCGGCCGTAACCGGCGTGCCGTCAGAGAAGGTGATGTCCGGCTTAAGGGTGACCTTGTAGGTCTTCTCCCCTTCTTTGTCGATGGACTCCGCCATCTCATTGTGGACCTCACCGTCAGCGTCGTAATAGATGAGGCCGGAGTAAAGCATATCGACGACGCGCCCGCCGCCGTTCTCATTCGTCATAGCGGGGATAAGCCCCTGCTGGGGCTCGGTACCGGGGACGCGGACGATGGCATCGCCACCGGCAGCCGCCTCGGTAGAGCTTCCGCCGCACGCGGCCAGTGGCACAGTGAGTGCCACTGCGCCCAACAGTGCGGTAGCGGTTCGGAGAGTGCGAGATGTGCGCATGAGATTCCTTCTGTCAGAGAAACACTGAGATGTGTGTTACAACACTTTTTAGAATGTAGCATTACTCAATTCACACCCGAGGAGCTTTGGGAAACTTTTCGCTGCTCCGGTTGCGGGGTTGGTGGGCCTGTTTTAGTCTCTGTGGCCATGGGGGTATTAGAAACCTACTTCCACTACCGCAACTCGGGGATCGCGCTAGTGGAACAAGCATCCAGCTCACCCGACGAACTGCGCGCGCTCGGCGCCGACCCAGCCGACGCCACCGAGCTTTCCCACCTGCACCGCATCTACTTCGGGCACACCCGCTTCACCGGCAAACAACGCAAAGCACGCGCCGCCGCGATGGCACACAAACATAGCCTTAGCATTCTCACCCTGATCGAGTCCTACACCGCCAAAGTCAAAAAAGACCTCGACGCCTGGAACCTACGCATCAAGCTTGCCGGAACGCCTGCCCACAAAATCCGCCAGGTTGCCACCACCCGCCTAAAAGAACTTCAGTCCAAGCGCACCGCCAAACCCGGAGTACGCTTCACCTACCGCGCACACGGCCCGAACTCCATCACCATCACCGACACCCCCACCGTCATCGCCGACATCAGAGGCACCCTAGAATCCGTCAACAAAACAAACCTGCTTGATGCTGCCCGCACCATCATTGTCACCGGCGGCATTGGCACCAAACCCGCCGTACACGCTCAAGTCGTTGTCACCCTGGATGAATTTGACCGCATTATCAACGGTGATGGGGAGGAAATAGAACTTAACCTCACCAACGGCGCGCGCATGAGCGGGGCAGACTTTTTGGCCTACAAGTTTGCTGAGATTGGCTACGCCACCATCATCCACCCTTTAGAGGGGCCCATTAACTCTTATAGGATTCAGCGGCATGCCAGCTGGAAACAACGCATCAGCCTGGCTGCTGAATTCCAAACCTGCTCACGCGACGGCTGCAACAAACCAGCTGATTACTGCGAAGTCCACCACCTCATCCCCTGGCAGGCAGGAGGTTTTACCAACCTTAAAAACCTCACCTTCCTGTGCGCCTACCACAACGGAATTAACGACGATGACCCCAAACGCCCCACCGGGCGCGGCTACATGTTCCGGCTAAACACCGGGGTGAGCTACATCCCGCCCTGGGGTGTGCCAATTACCGCCATGCCCGAATACCAAGAAGCAATAGCAAGACTCGCCGCCGAACAAACAGGACAACCACCCGACCCGCCGCCAGGAACAAGCCAGCCGGCCGACCCACCGGGTGCAGGCTAACCGCCTGCACGCACGCGCCCGCGCCTAAACCCGCCAACCACACCACGGTCAGCGGGCACATCGGCGATCCCGCAGCTAGCGGAGGCAAGCGACGAGACGACGAAACCCGCCAACCAGAAACGGTTAACGGGCCAGACAGCGAGACTAGGTACTAATACAGCGCACTAGCGAGCTGCGTGCGGGCCGCGAGTACGCGCGGATCACCAGAATCATAGAGGGCAAACAGCTCGAGCAGACGGTCCTTCAGACGGGCCTTGTCGTCGCCGGCGGTGACCTTCATGGCGTCGATAAGCCGGCTAAAGGCAACGTCCGGAGTGCCGGCAACAATGTGGGCATCAGCGGCCGCGAGCTGCTTATCCACGTCCTGCGGATTCTCCGCAGCTTCCGCAATGGGATCGCCGTCCTTCGCGGATGCTTTGAGGCGCTTGAGCACCACGGTGGTGGCACGCGCCTGCTTGATTTCGGCATTGTCAGGCTCGGCGGCAAGCACCTCATCGTAAGCAGCAATAGCGGCGTCGAAATCGCCAGCATTCAGGGCGTCCTCTGCCACGAGCAGGCGCGGGTCGGATGCTTCCTCCGTTTGGGGCTGCTCAGCACCAGTATCCTGCAGGCCGCGCAGCTGAGGGCCGAGCTTCTCGACGATCGCCGCTACCCACTGCTCCAGGTTCTCTCGGGGCTGGCTACCTTCAAAGTTGGTGACCGGCTGGCCGGCGGCAATCGCCACGGTGGTGGGCAGGTTCTGTACACCAAAGACCTGCGCGACCTGCGGCACCACATCGGCGTTGATGTAGCCCACGATGAACTTTAAGCCGCCGGCCGCGGCCATCTCCTCGAAGTCCTTCTTCAACTGCTCCGAGGCTGGGGAACGCGGGGAACCGATAAGCGCGATGACGGGTACCTCAGCGGAGCGACGCACGAGGTCATTCTCGAAGTTCTGTTCTGTGACCTCAAAGAAGGGCTGCACACCTGTCGGGGAAGGTGCACCGGCTCGACCGCCCTGCTCCTGCGCTTTCGCCTTGGCCTCTGCCTGCTGTTTAATGGCTCCCAAATCGAGGGCGCCGCCAACGTACGGTCCGGTCACTGATTTTCCTCCAAGTAACGGTTAACGGATTCTACTTTCTGGGTTATCTGCCCGGTGACGCCTTCGCGAATATCGGCCTTAATGACCAGGCTCGTGCGCGGAGAGACTGCACGGACAGCGTCGGTGGCCTCCTTAATCACCGCAAAGACTTCGTCCCACTCACCTTCGATGAGGGTGAACATCGCATTGGTCTCGTTGGGTAGGCCGGAAGCACGGACCACGCGCACGGCCTCCGCCACGGCGTCAGACATCTCGGCGCTCTCATCACCCACGATGGTCGGGGCTACAGAAAAGGCAACAATCATGCCCGCTAGTCTACCGCCGCTCCCAACAGTGGCGGTGCCAGTGCCTGCGGTCATCGCCTTGTCTGCCGCTATCGCGCGGCCAGGCCACAATGTGCGCTACCCCGGGCGGGATGTTCTGGTTGCAGCTGGGGCATACGTAGAACTTCTTCGCCGCCGAACTGCCGATGTGCCGCATAATGAAAGGTTCCCCATGCGTCCAACTCGGCCCCGGAACGGTCTGCGAGCCGAGCAACGCGCTGCCATCCCGCGGCAAGAAGCGGGGCTCCTCCCGGATTCTTCGGTTTCGGCGTGGCATTAGAACAGCCGCAGCTCGTTGGACTCGATTCCGCGCAGTTCCTGGTAATCGAGCACCACGCAGCGAATGCCGCGGTCTTCAGCCAAGGTGCGGGCTTGCGGCTTGATTTCCTGTGCCGCAAACACACCATGGACTGGCGCCAGAAGGTCATCGCGGTTAAGCAAATCGAGGTAACGCGTAAGTTGCTCGACGCCATCGATACCACCGCGGCGCTTGACTTCGACGGCCACGAACTCATTCTGAGAGTTCTTCGCCATAATGTCCACTGGGCCAATCGCCGTGGGATACTCGCGACGGACAAGCGAGTACTTCTCCCCTAGCGTTTCGATGTGTTCCGCCAGAAGCTCTTGCAGGTGTGCTTCGACACCGTCCTTGACCAAGCCTGGGTCTTCGCCCAAGTCCATCTCGATGTCCTGGTGCACCTCTGCGATGGTGATACGAAGCTGTTCGCCTTTAGGGTTCTCCACCAGCCACAGTTTCTCGCCGGTGTCGTCGCCATCGATATCCGTAATCTCCGATTCCTCAAAGGTGCACGGAGGAGTCATCCAGTTCAAGGGCTTGTAGGCACGGTCATCCGCATGCACAGACACCGAACCATCGGCCTTAATAAGGATGAGGCGGTCCGCCAAGGGCAGGTGGGCATCGAGGCGGCCGACGTAATCTACTGAGCAACGGGCGATGACTACACGCATGCACTCTACCCTAACGGGTGGGGTCTATTTCTTTGGAAAGCGGGTGGCACGCTGGCGCATCTGGTGATAGTTCAGCTTCTCTTTCCGCTTCGACGGTGCTGCTTCCACCCAGGCATTTAGGGCCATGATGCCTTGCGCATCGGAGGCAATCTCATAGTCCTTGCCATGGACGCTGATCCCCATAACCTGGTCGCTAGCGGGCATAAAAGAAGCCTCGTCATCATCCAGCGAACGGATTCCGTTCAAGGTGATGTCGAGGCGATTGAACCGCATATTGGCGCGGGGAAGAACGGAGCGAAGCTTAAAGTACTCCATATATTCGCCGTTGTAGCGCACCAGCCCATGACGCCACGAATGGGAATCTTTGGCCGGCAGAACGCGCAGGAGCACCGTGGTGCCGCGCGAGCGCAGCGTAAAAAAGCGCACTGCGGCAAGGATGATGACAGCCAGAATAATCAGGAGAAGGACGAAGAGTAGCCCCTGCAGCACCTGAGAATTCATGACAAACAGTCCTTTACGGCAATGCGATATGTTTCAACGATTGTACCGCCTAGCAACATTGCAATGCCAGTTTGTGTGGGTATGGCAAACCCCCTGTACCTCCTAGTGGAAAGAGGTACAGGGGGTTCTTTTCAAGCCAGAGTGGGAAGGGCGGTCATTGCTGCCCGTTCTCTCCCCTCTCCGCTAATCCGTTAGCTGTTGAAGCGGCGCACGGCGCGCAATGCAGCTTCACCGCGGGACCTCGTCAACTCATCCTCAGACTTCAGGTCTTCCTGAGCCTGGGTCTCATCGACCTCGCGGGCCCAGATGGCCCAATCTGCGAGGACGGTGATTTTGTTCTCGGATACGGAGAGGAAGCCACCCTGGACGGCAGCGACGCGGCGCTCGCCGTCCGCTGGGTGGATGGTCACAACGCCATTGTTGATCAGCTGACCAACCATAGGCTCGTGGCCAGGAAGCACGCCGATCTCACCCTCGGTGGTCTCAGCCGTCACCATGGTGGCCTTGCCGGTCCACAGCAGGCGCTCGACGGAAACCAATTCGGCGGTGATGTCAGCCATGTGCCTCTCCCTACTTCTTCTCGCTCAGCTTCTTGTACGCAGCCTCGACGTCGTCCAAGCCACCCAAGCCGTTGAAAGCCTGCTCCGGGTAGTGGTCGAATTCGCCGTTGCAGATGCGCTCGAAAGCGTCGATCGTGTCAGACAGCGGCACGTAGGAGCCCGGCAGACCGGTGAACTTCTCTGCGACGAAGAAGTTCTGGCCCAGGAAGCGCTCGATACGACGTGCTCGCTGAACGGTAACCTTGTCCTCCTCAGACAGCTCGTCCATACCGAGGATGGCGATGATGTCCTGGAGCTCCTTGTTCTTCTGCAGGATACCGATGACACGCTGTGCTACCTCGTAGTGGCGCTCGCCCACGATGGACGGCTCCAGAATACGGGAGGTAGAGGTCAGCGGGTTCACTGCCGGGTAAATACCCTTAGAAGCAATGGAACGATCCAGCTCGGTGGTGGCATCGAGGTGGGCGAAGGTGGTGGCCGGAGCCGGGTCGGTGTAGTCATCGGCCGGCACGTAGACGGCCTGCAGGGAGGTAATGGACTTACCCTTGGTGGAGGTAATACGCTCCTGCAGCACACCCATCTCATCAGCCAAGGTCGGCTGGTAACCCACGGCAGACGGCATACGGCCGAGCAGCGTGGACACCTCAGAACCTGCCTGGGTGAAACGGAAGATGTTGTCGATGAACAGCAGCACGTCCTGGTTCTGGACATCGCGGAAGTACTCCGCCATGGTCAGACCGGACAGAGCCACGCGCATACGGACTCCCGGCGGCTCATCCATCTGGCCGAACACGAGGGCGGTGTCCTGGAGAACGCCCATCTCTTCCATCTCGAGGAAGAGGTCGGTGCCCTCACGGGTACGCTCGCCGACGCCGGCGAAGACGGAGGTACCGGAGAACTCGCGTGCGATACGAGTAATCATCTCCTGGATAAGAACGGTCTTGCCCACACCGGCACCACCAAAGAGGCCAATCTTGCCGCCCTTGACGTACGGGGTGAGAAGGTCAATGACCTTAATGCCGGTCTCGAGGATCTCGGTCTTACCTTCCAGCTGGTCGAATGCCGGCGGCTCGCGGTGGATGCCCCACTGCTCGCCATCGCGGCCCAGCCCCGGCTGGTCAAGGCAGTCACCGAGGGCGTTGAAGACGTGGCCCTTGACCACATCGCCCACCGGGACGGAAATCGGCTTGCCGGTGTCGGTCACGGCAGCGCCACGGACGAGGCCGTCGGTCGGAGCCATGGACACGGCACGGACGAGGTTGTCACCGAGGTGCTGAGCGACCTCAAGGGTGACGGTCTTTGCAACAGCCTCGAGGGTCACCTCGACGGTCAGTGCGTTGTACAGTGCCGGCAGCCCGCCACGCGGAAACTCCACGTCGACGACCGGACCGATGACACGCACCACACGGCCGGCGGTAGCCGACGACTGTGTGTTCTGCTCTTGCAGAGCTGTAGTCATAATCTAGTCACTTTCTGCGCTTTCGGCGAGCGCCCCAGCGCCACCGACGATCTCTGTGATTTCTTGGGTAATCTGCGCCTGACGTGCCTGGTTGGCCACGCGAGAGAGGTCCTTGACCAGCTCGGTCGCGTTATCAGTTGCAGACTTCATTGCGGTACGGCGTGCGGCGGACTCGGAGGCTGAAGCCTCCAAGAACATCGCAAACAGGAGACGGGACACGTACTGCGGGAGCAGTGCTTCCATGAGGGTGTCCGCATCCGGCTCGAAGTCGTAATCAGGGGTGACCTGATTGGCCGACGAGGCGTCGGAAAGCGCGGACTCACCCATGTTGAAGTCCTCTTCCTCAATAACCGGTACCACCGGCAGCAGCTGCTGCACACGCGCCGTCTGGGTCAGCATGGACTCAAACTCGGTGTACACGACGTGTACCTGGTCGAAACCGCGAACGGTCTCGCCCTCGAGGTTGATTCCCGCACGGGTCTTCGCCTGGCCCTTCGAACCGGCAATGAAGCCGTCGATGATGTGGCGGCGCACGTCATGCGTCGCCTTCCAGGTCGGATCCTGCGAGAATCCGGTCCAGCTGCCTGCGACCTCGGCTTCACGGAACTTGTAGAAGCCAACGCCCTTGTTACCCGTGACGTAGCGGACGGTCTCGTAACCTTCGCTCTTCAGCAAAGCCTCGAGTTCGGCCGCCTTCTTGAAGACGTTGTTGTTGTAGCCGCCGCACATACCGCGGTCAGAGGAGACCACGAGGATTGCGGCAACCTTGCCATCTTCACGCTCACGGAGCATCGGGTGATCCAGGGATGTGTGTGCGGCGAGCTTGTTCAACACGTTGGACAGCTCGTGCGCATAAGGCTGCGACGCCTCTACCCTGGCCTGAGCCTTGGTAATGCGCGAGGTAGCAATGAGCTCCTGTGCCTTGGTGATCTTCTTAGTGGAATTGACGGACCTGATGCGGTCGCGCAGTTCACGAAGATTAGCCATGGTTTTCGCTCCTCCCTTCTCTTTCTAGACGGTTGATTCTTAGAGCGTGCGAAACTCTACTTGGCCGTCTTGCGGGAGACGCTGAGCTCGGACTTGTTGATCTCCTCAGCGTCGAGCGGATCCACCGGAGCCTCAGTGCCGAGGTTATGGCCCTCAGAGGTGCGGAAGGACGGAGTGAAGTCCTTGGCTGCTGCAACAAGTGCATCCTTAGACTCGTCGGTCAGAGCGGTGCCGCCCTGAATCTGCTCGAACACCTGCGGGGTTGCAGAGTTGAGGTGATCGTGCAGCTCCTTCTCGAAGCGACGTACGTCCTCGACGGGAACGACGTCGAAGATGCCCTGGTCGGCGAGGAAGATGGAAACCATCTGGTACTCGACAGGCTGCGGGGAGGACTCGGACTGCTTGAGCAGCTCAACGAGGCGCTCACCGCGCTCCAGCTGAGCCTTGGAAGCAGAGTCGAGGTCGGACGCAAAGGCCGCGAAGGCCTGCAGGTCACGGTAGGCAGCCAGCTCCAGACGGAGGTTACCGGCAACCTTCTTCATGCCCTTGGTCTGTGCGGCACCACCAACACGGGAGACGGACACACCGACGTTAATAGCCGGACGGACGCCCTGGTTGAACAGGTCGGACTCCAGGAAGACCTGGCCGTCGGTAATAGAAATAACGTTGGTCGGAATGAAGGCGGAGACGTCGTTCGCCTTCGTCTCGATGATCGGCAGTGCGGTCATGGAACCTGCACCCATGTCGTCGGAGAGCTTTGCAGCACGCTCCAGCAGACGGGAGTGGAGGTAGAAGACGTCACCCGGGTATGCCTCACGGCCCGGTGGACGACGCAGCAGAAGGGAAATCGCACGGTAGGCCTCAGCCTGCTTGGTCAGATCATCGTAAATGATCAGGACGTGGTTGCCCTGGTACATCCAGTGCTGACCCAGAGCTGCACCGGAGAACGGTGCCAGCCACTTGAAGCCGGCAGCGTCGGATGCCGGAGCCGCCACGATGGTGGTGTACTCCAGGGCGCCGTGCTGCTCCAGGGTGTGGCGCACACCAGCAATGGTGGAGCCCTTCTGGCCGATGGCGACGTAGATGCAGCGGACCTGCTTGTTCTTGTCGCCAGACTCCCAGTTAGCCTTCTGGTTCAGGATGGTGTCGATACAGACGGCGGTCTTACCCGTCTTACGGTCACCAATGATCAACTGACGCTGACCACGACCAATCGGGGTCATGGCGTCAATTGCCTTGATGCCGGTCTGCATCGGCTCTTCCACCGGCTGACGCTGCAGCACGGACGGTGCCTGCAGCTCGAGGACGCGGTCCTCTTCAGCGGTGATCGGGCCCATGCCGTCAATCGGCTGGCCCAGTGGGTTGATAACGCGGCCGAGGAATTCCTCGCCCACAGGGATGGAGAGGACTTCGCCGGTCCTCTTGACCTCGTCGCCTTCCTTAAGGGACTCGAAGTTGCCCAAGACCACGACACCGATGGAGTTGGTGTCAAGGTTCTGAGCGACGCCGATAACGCCGCCTGGGAACTCGAGCAGCTCATTCGCCATGACGGACGGCAGGCCCGAAACCTGCGCAATACCGTCAGCTGCCGAAATGACCACGCCGACCTCCTCACGGGAGGCCTCCGCGGAGTAGCTCGAGGTGTAGTTCGCAATCGCGCTACGGATCTCGTCGGAGGAGATCGTCAGCTCCGCCATGTTCTTCCTGCTCTCGGTAGTATCTTCCAGCAATTACTTAATCGTTTCTGTCGTTTCGGCTTATGCCATCACAGCACGAAGACGGGAAATCTTGCCTGCCGTCGAACCATCAATGACTTCGTCGCCAACGCGGATGGTCATACCACCGAGGAGGCTGGTGTCAACCTCAGAGTGGATGGACATCGCACGACCATAAATTTTGCCCAGCTTTTCAGCGAGTGCTGCCCGCTGGCTATCGTTTAGCTCACCCGCCGACGTCACGCGCGCAATGGAGCGGCCCTGCAGCTCGGCTGCGGAGTCTGCCAGTGCGGCAATATCATCAATCGGGTTCTGCTCCGGGCGGCCAATGGCCTGCAGCGCGAGCGCTTCAGTGACCATGGTGACCTTGCCGTAGAGCACGCTTGCCAGCAGTCCAACCTTGCGGTCGGACGTCGCAGTACGGTCTGAAAGCAGCTGGGTCAGTTCGCCTTCGCGGTCCAGCACGCGCGACAGGGAGAAGAGCTCGTCTTCAACCTGGCCCAGCTTGCCCTCGGACTCAGCGCCACGCAGAAGAGCGCGGCGGCCAAGCTTCACGAGGCCGCGGGCGATATCACGCGGGGAGGACCACTGTGCGGCGGCGGCTTCCTCGAGCACCTGCTGTGCTACCGGGGAAATCTTGCCGCCGAAAAGCTTCTGGACCAGGGACTTACGCTCCTCAGAGGAGACCGCATCATCGGTCAGGGCAACGCGCAGTTCGCGGTCACCGTCGAGGACGCGGACAACTTCGAAGAGGTCCTGGCCTGCCTGGGTAGCAGTAGCTACCGAGTTGTCACCGGAAAGAAAACCATCCAGTTTGGACTCAACGGTAGCGAGTGCTTCGCGGCTAGCTGCCTTCATAGTTGCCTACTTTCCGGCCGGTGCCACAGTGTCGAGCTCGGACAGGAAGCTATCAATGGTGGAGGACTGCTTCGTGGCGTCGGAAAGTTCGCCGCCGAGAAGCTTCTCTGCCAAGTTGATGGAGTTCTGTCCGATGTCGGAACGCAGCTCAGACACGACCTGTGCGCGGGAAGCTTCCAGCTGCTTCTCGCCAGCGGCAAGAATGCGACGAGACTCTTCTTCTGCAGCTTCCTTAGCCTCTGCCTCGATCAGCTTGCCGCGCTCACGCGCCTGCTCACGGATCTCAGCAGCCTCTGCTCGAGCGTCAGCGAGCTGAGCGTTGTACTTTTCCAAAGCGGCCTTTGCTTCGGCCTGCTGAGCCTCCGCACGCTTAAGGCCACCCTCGATCCGGTCTTCACGCTCCTGCAACATCTTGCTGTATGCCGGAAGAACAAACTTCCAGAAAATCAGCAGGATGACGGCGAACGGAATGAGAGACCAGACCAAGTCGTACATCTTGGGCAGAAGGATGGAGTTGCCGCTCTCCAGCGGCAGGTGCTCACTTCCTTCCGCTGCAAGGTAGTAAATGACGTTGTTCATGGGGCTCCGTTCTTAAAGTTCGATTTACTTGTGTAAAGCGCTCTTTAGAACAGGAAGCCTGCAACGAGGCCGATGAGGGCGAGGGCCTCAACGAAGGCGATACCCAGGAACATGGTGGTACGCAGCTGACCAGCCATCTCCGGCTGGCGGGCCATGCCCTCGACGGTCTTGCCGACGAGGATACCGATGCCCAGACCCGGGCCGATGGTTGCGATGCCGTAGCCGATGGCGCCGAGGCCCTTGAGGGTGGACTCAGCAGCGTCCTGAGCAAGAATGATTTCGTTCATGATGAAAGTCGTTCCCTTTCAAAGTTTCTCCCGCGGGCTAGTCCGCGGGGGCAGTGAGGATGGATTCTGGGGATATTTAGTTAACCGCGAGGTTCGCGTTGTTGTTAGTGCGAGTCTGCATGCAGCGACAATTCGATGTATACCGCCGTCAGCAGGGCAAAGATGTATGCCTGCAGGAAGATGACGATAATCTCGTAGATCGTGAACAGAACCGCTGCGACCAGCGTCAGGCCACTCAATGCAGTCCAGGCGTTGAACTGGAAGAAAAAGAAGTTCGTTGCCGAGTACAACAGGACCAAAATGAGGTGACCAGCCAGGAAGTTCGCCATAAGACGAAGTGCCAGCGTGACTGGGCGCATAACGAACGTAGAGAATGCCTCAATCGGCACAACAAGAACGTGCAGCATCGGCGGAAGGTTAGGAATAACCACCGAGGACTTGACAAACTTGCCGAAACCGAAGCGCTTCGCGCCGGCATAGATCATGGCGATGTACGCCACGATGGCCAACACGATCGGCATACCAATACGGGCGTTCGGAGAGATGTTCAGGCCCGGAACAATAGTTGCTACGTTCCAGAACAAAACGCCGAAGAAGATAGAGGCCAAAATCGGAAGGAAACGGCGCCCTTCCTTCTTGCCCAAGATGTCTTCTGCGATGTGAATTCGCACGAAGTCAATCGCGTGCTCGCCTACGTTCTGCAATCCTTTAGGAACCAACTTGGGCTTCTTAAAGGCGACAACAAAAAGGAGCACCAAAATGGCTGCCATGAACAGGCGAACCAGCATGATGCGATCCAAAGCGAACCAACCGTTGGCGAAGTCAGCAAACAAAAGGTCGACGACTTCACCGTCATCGGTTACGTGCCCCGGGAAAAATTCTGGATCCAGTTCGGGTGCGTGAAAGCTACCCTTCATGGCCAATGTTGTAACGCTCAGCGTTCTCTCCCGTGTTCGGGCCACACAGCTTGTCGAAGGCTATGTGGTGCGATGGACGTCTTCAGCTCTTTGCCTTGCTCACGGACTCCGTCGCACATCAGCGTGAACAAGACAAGGATAAACCGCACTGTATCGGGCTAGCATGACACTAACCCGCGGTAACCCGAAGTGAATGGTATCAGTTTGATGACAAGTTTTCGCACGTGGGGGCACCGTGCCTCAAGCAACTCGCTACCCCACCCTCACGGATAGACCTAAAACGCCCGCATTCTGCCAAAACCCCAGTCAGTGGACTTGGTCACATACCCCTGTTTTCCCACCTCGACGGGGGTAACTACGGGTGCCCGCAGTGCCACACAAACAAATGCAAAAGCCAGCCTCCTGGGGGATCCAGTAAGGGCGGTGAACATGGTGGTCGGGACAATTGTCCCGCTGTGCTAGGACACGTACGTCACGTTGGAGGTCACGACTCCCCATACCTCAGTTCCAAGGGTGACCGCCAGCGCACAGATAACGGTAACGAAAAGCGCCATGGTGTCGTAGAACTCCAAGTCCTTAATCAGCAGCAGGACCATGATGAGGATGACCACCTTGAGCAGCCAACCGCCAAGGACCACGGCCATGGTCGTAGATGGCGTCGTGCGTGCAGTCAACAGCACCGAGGCTGCCGTGAAAAGCACGAAGCCACCGCCGATGGCTGCGCCGACCAGCACGCCCAGAAGACCCGGCGTGCCACGGACACCGCCCCAAATAGCGAGGGAAGCAATGGTCACCACCACGAGGCCCATCGCCCCGAGGCGCAGTGCGCGTTTCAGCGGGCGGCGGTGATCATCGTACGGCGATAGCTGGTCAGAGCTCGTTGATTCAGTCACAGCCCCTTACCCTACCTCAGGAGGGATCCGTTTCGAGCACCACGCTCGTCGGACGAGACTTACGCCCAATCTTGCCCTGGCGCAGCGGAATGAGGGTCACAACAAAGGCGCCAACGAGGGCAAGCACGGCTAGTGCCACCGCAACGGGCGCGGGAACGATGGAAAAAGACACCGCGCCAAACGCCACCGCTGAGACCCACAAGTACAGCACGAGTACCGTCCGGCGGTGCGTATGCCCCAACGACAGCAAGCGGTGATGGATATGCGCCTTGTCCGCCGCGAAAGGCGAGCGCCCTTGGGAAACGCGGCGAATAACGGCCCAGACAAGGTCCAGGACTGGAATAAAGACCGCTGCGATGACCACAATCAGCGGTGACATGAGCGCTACCATGTCCACCGTTCCATACAGTGACATGTTGATTTTGCCTGAAGCTGAGGTGGATGCAGCCGCCAGCAGCAAGCCGATGAGCATCGCGCCGCTATCGCCCATAAAGATGCGTGAGGGCTCGAAGTTATGCGGCAAGAAGCCGGCGCACACTCCCACGAGCGCGGCAGCAATGATCGCCGGCGGGTACGCCGACACTGCCCCACCTTGGTCATGGAGCACTGTGAGCGAAAAGATGAGGATAGCGCCACCAGCAATCATGCCGAGGCCAGCGGCCAAACCGTCCAGGCCGTCAACGAAGTTGATGGCGTTGATGAGAAGCACTGTAAAGAACACAGTCAAGAGTGTGCTCTGGACTTGGTCGAGGATGACCGTAGTTCCATCACCAAACGGCAGAAAGAGCAACGTCCACGTCAGGCCCAAACCGCTCATGAGCGCAGCGGCGACCAGTTGGCCCACAAGTTTAACTATCGCACTCAGCTCTATCAGGTCATCAACCACTCCGACTAGCACAATGGCCGCAGCCGACCAGAGCACAGCGTTCATCTCCGGGGTTACGGGCATAAAGCCGCGAGTCAAGGCTGGAAGCTGGCCCGCCAGATAGACTGCCGTGGCAAAGCCGGTAAACATGGCCACGCCGCCCAACTGCGGAGTAGGTTGCGAGTGGCTATCGCGCAGGCGAATCTCCGCTACTCGGCCCGTGCGCACGAGAAAAGTACGCACCAGACCGGTGCTGAGATACGTAAATGCAGCCGCGACGAAGATGACCAAGGCCAATTCGCGCAGCGGCACGCCTGTTCCTGCCACGGTGCGCGCTCCTTAGTTCTGTGCCGTCGGGCGCGTGCGCAGGGATTCTGGGGTCACGCCAATAACGTCAGCGATCTCTTCAGCCGTCAATGCTCCCTCGCGCAGCAGATATGGGTGCGGGCCGGAAAGATCGATGATGGTCGAAGGCTTGCCAATCTCTGCTTCCCCACCATCGAGGTAGACCGTTACGGCTTTGCCCAGCTGCTGCTTGGCAGCGATGGCGGTCGTCGGTGGCTGGTGGCCGGAGATATTCGCTGAGGAGACAGCCATGGGGCCGACCTCGCGCAACAGCTCAATGGCGATGGGGTGAAGCGGCATACGCAGCATCACCGTGCCACGCGTATCCCCCAGGTTCCAGGGCAGCGACGGAGCCTGTTCGACGACGATCGACAGCCCTCCCGGCCAGAACGCCTCGATGAGGTTCTGGGCGGTGTCATCCAACCGTGCCACGAGGCCCTTGACGGTATCCCACGAGCCCACCAGCACCGGTACCGGCATATCGGGCCCGCGATGTTTGGTGGCGAGGAGACTGGCCACAGCGTCATTATCGAAGGCATCACAGCCCAGCCCGTAAAGGGTATCGGTAGGCATGACCACGAGACGCCCAGACTTAGCGGCCTTGACTGCAAGCTCCATGCCTTCTTTGCGCTCGGCTGCATCCGCGCAGTTAAAAATCTGTCCCTGCATCGGTGTGATTCTCCTTTATGCCACGCTCATGTAGCGTCGGCTGGTTGGCCAATCCTTGACCAATCTACTGTACTCCGCGCACGGCCGTCACAAACCGCGCGGTACCTGTGAGGTCATGAAGTATGTCGACCTGCTCGAATCCGCCATGTGCGCGGAATGCTTCCTGGACCTGGTGGGAAGTCTCATCATCGTGCTCAAGGCCTACCCGCCCGCCTGGGCGCAACAGGCGCGCGATGGTGGGAATCATGGCGGTGATGGTGTCCATCCCGTCTGCCCCACCAAAGACGGCCTCGTGGGGGTCCTGGTACACCTCCGGCTCCAGGTTAGGGGTTTCGGGCACGTAGGGCGGATTGGTGAGCACGAGGTCCACGGTGCCATCCAACTCGGAAAGGACCTGTGGGTCGGTCACATCGCCCTGAACCAACTGAAGTTCAGGGGTATAACGTGCTGCGTTGCGCTGGGCGTAGGCCAGGGAGGCGTCGGAAAGCTCCACGCCCCACACCTGTGCCCGGGGCAGGGAGTGCGCGACATAGAGCGCCAGCGCCCCGGACCCCGTACACAGGTCAACGACGCGACTGTCCTCCGCGTCGGAATTCTTAAGAAGTCCGACGGCATAGTCGGCAAGCACCTCCGTCTCTGGACGCGGAATGAACACGCCAGGCCCCACCTCGAGTTCGAGCGGACCAAACCACGCGTGGCCCAGGATGTGTTGGAGGGGCTCGCGCGCTTCACGACGCCCCACCAGCGCCCCATAGGCCACGTCGAAGCCCGGGATGGGCTCCTGTCCCATGGGAATGTCCATGTGACCGCAGTGGATGAGGTGCGCGGCAAGCACACGTGCGTCCCACTCCGGTGAGGGGACACCGGCAGCGCGAAGGCGCCCCGCGGCATCGCGAAGCGCCTCCTGATAGGTGTGAAACGTCACCGTATCTCGTCCTAGCCTTATACCTTAGCCCTCAGCCTCAAGGCGCTCGGCACGCTCCTGGGCCTGGAGAGCCTCAATGAGCTCGTGCATATCGCCGTTGAGCACCGCGTCCAGGTTGTTGGCCTTGTAACCAATGCGGTGATCGGTAATACGGTTCTCCGGCCAGTTATAGGTACGGATGCGCTCGGAACGGTCCATAGTGCGCACCTGGGAGGCGCGCTGCTCGCCGGCCTCGGCCTCACGGGCCTCGCGCTCCATCTGGTCGAGGCGAGCCTGCAGCACCTGCAGGGCACGCGCCTTGTTCTGGATCTGGGAACGCTCCTTCTGACACGTCACCACCAGGCCAGTCGGCAGATGGGTAATACGCACGGCGGAGTCAGTGGTGTTCACGCCCTGGCCGCCCTTACCGGAGGAACGGTACACGTCGACGCGGATATCCTTGTCATCGATGTTGACTGCTTCGACTTCTTCCGGCTCCGGGTAGACCAGAACGCCGGCAGCCGAGGTCTGGATGCGACCCTGGGACTCCGTTACCGGGATACGCTGCACGCGGTGCACTCCGCCCTCAAACTTGAACACGCTCCAAGCGCCGTCGCGCGACGGGGTCTTGGACTTGAAGGAGATGGACATATCCTTCACGCCGCCCAAATCCGACTCGTTGAGACCCAAAACCTCCCACTGGAAGCCGGCCTTATCAGCAAAGCGCTCATACATGCGGGCCAAGTCGCCGGCGAAGAGAGCTGCCTCTTCACCACCGGCACCGGCCTTAATCTCCATGATGATGTCCTCGGAGTCCTGCTCATCGCGTGGCGCAAGCAGGTCGGCGAGCTTTTCTTCCAGCTCCACGACAAGCGGCTCGAGGCGATCTACCTCAGGCTGAAACTCGTGGTCCTCGTAGGCCATCTCCTTGGCATCGGCCAGGTCCTGGCGTGCCTGGACCAACTCGTCATTCACGGCGACGATAGGGCGCAGCTCAGCGTAGCGCTTAGAGAGCTTGCGGAACTGGGACTGATCACCGGCTACCTCCGGGTCAGCCATCTGCATTTCGATGCCCTGGTACTCGGAGACAATATCGTCAACGAGGGAAACCTGGTTCGACATTACTTGTAGTCCTCCTCGTCAGTATCTGCCGCCATAGGCGCAGAGGACGCCACCTGCATGAGGAACTCACCGTTGGAGCGGGTCTTCTTGAGCTGCTTGATGAGCAGGTCGATGGCGGCGAAGGAGTCCAGGCCAGAGAGGATGCGACGCAGCTTCGTCATGATGCGCGCTTCCTCCGGGACGAGCAGGAGCTCGTCCTTGCGGGTACCGGACGGGTTGACGTCCACAGCCGGGAAGATACGGCGCTCAGAAATGGCGCGGTCCAGCTTCAGTTCAGCGTTGCCGGTGCCCTTGAACTCCTCGAAGATGACGGTGTCACCGGTGGAGCCGGTCTCCACCATCGCGGTAGCGATGATGGTCAGCGAGCCGCCGTTCTCGATGTTGCGGGCAGCACCGAGGAAACGCTTCGGCGGGTAGAGAGCGTTGGAGTCCACACCACCGGAGAGAATGCGACCGGAAGCCGGCGAGGAGTTGTTGTAGGCACGGCCCAGGCGAGTAATGGAATCGAGCAGGACGACGACGTCCTTGCCCTGCTCCACCAGGCGCTTGGCGCGCTCGATGGCCAGCTCCGCCACGGAGGTGTGCTCTGACGGCGGGCGGTCGAAGGTGGAGGCAATGACCTCACCCTTAACGCTGCGCTGCATGTCGGTGACCTCTTCAGGGCGCTCGTCAACGAGAACGACCATGAGGTAGCACTCCGGGTTATTGGCAGCAATCGCGTTGGCGATGTTCTGCAGAATCGTCGTCTTACCGGCCTTCGGCGGGGAGACAATGAGCGCGCGCTGGCCCTTACCAATCGGCATGATGAGGTCAATGACGCGGGTGGTGAGGATCTTCGGATCCGTCTCTAGGCGCAGACGCTGGTTCGGATAGAGCGGGGTGAGCTTGGCGAAGTCCGGACGCTCCTTGGCGCTCGACGGATCGAGACCATTGACGGTGTCGACCTCCACCAGCTGGTTGTACTTGCGGCGGTTGCGGCCGTTGCCGTGCGTGTGGGTCGGGCCAGAAACCTTGACCTTGCCCGTCAGCGCATCGCCGGAGCGCAGGCCCAGGCGGCGCACGAGGTTGTTGTTGACAAAGACATCGGAGCTCGCTGCGCGGTAGCCCGTGGTGCGCAGGAAGGCTACGTTGTTGTCCACAACCTCGAGGATGCCGCCGACGATCTGCACCTCATCGCCCTCGCGGATCTGCAGGTCGTTACCGCCATTGCCGCCGCCATCACGGTCACGGCCGCGACGGTTTCGGCGGTTACGGCGGTTGCGACGTCCGCCACCACCGTGGTTGTTGTCGTCATCGTGGCGGTTGTTGTTGTCACGACGGTTGTTGCCGCCGTTATTGTTACCACCGTTGTTGTTGCCGCCACCATTGTCGTGGCGGCCCTGGTTGTCCTCCGACTTGCTCTGGCCATCGTTGTTGCCGCCCTGGTTGCCAGAATTGCCCTTGTCCTGGCCACTGTTGTTTTGGCCACCGTTGTTCTGGTCATCGTGACCGGAAGCCTTAGCCTCTTCGCGCGCCTCGCGCTCCTGGCGGCGGGCACGGTTGCGGCGAGCGCGGCGGGCCTGGGAGCGCGACTCGTAGCGCTGCTCGTCGTTCTTGCCGCCCTTGTCCGCGTTGTTGTCACCCTGCTCAGAGCCCTGGTCGGAGCCCTGTTCAGGGTTGCTCTTCGCGCCCTTCTGGGCATCATGGTTCTTCTCCTCGGCGGAGCCAGCCGGGCGGGAAGCCTTGCGCACTGCGCGGCGTGGCGTGGAGGCCTTCTCCTCGGTCTTGTCCTCTGCCTTCGGAGCCTTCGGGGCGTCGGCAGCCTGTGTGCTCGCCTTCGCGGCACGCACCGGAACCTGGCCAGTGGTCAGAGCAGTAATGAGGTCCCCCTTGCGCAGTCCGGAAACGCCGCGGAGTCCGCGCTCCGCTGCAAGCTTGCGCAGTTCCGGCAGCTTCAGAGACGCCAAGTCCTGTGCTGCGGTCTTGTCCGTATCGCTCACGGATATCCTTTCGTCGCTTCACCAACGAGCACCAACATGGCCAGGCCGCAATCAAGCGGTGCAGCCCACGCGTGGGCGTTGGAAGCCAGTGTGTAATTGAAGTGGTCCGCCGCCACCAGCGAGTTCACGCAACCGCGATACCCGTGGGCGGTGGGTTTTGTGGCTCTCCCCTCGTAGACGCGCCCCCGCGGCGCGGAAAAGAACTAAAGCCGTGGGTCACTGATGGGAGATATTTTAAGAGGCGACTGCGAGCGTATCTCTACTCCCCTTCACCGTCGTGCGCAGTCTCGCGAGTGCACACCGTGGAGGATGCTCGGAAGGTGCGGGGAGGGCCTCCCCGCCAGTCGCGGTTAACTATACCGCATCCTTCCACCGCGCTCACACTGACACGGCTAAAGTGGTACGCATGCTCTCCACCATGCAGGATATCCCCCTGTCCCTGACGCGCATCCTGGAGTACGGTTCCTCCGTCCACGGCCAAACCCAGGTCATCACGTGGCATAGTGACGATCCGGGCAATGAGCGCGAGGAAACCACCTTCGCCGACATCGGCGCACGCGCTGCCGCTTTCGCGCATGCGCTGCACGACACGTTGGGGGTTACCGGGGATGAGCGCGTGGGGTCCTTCATGTGGAATTGCGCGGAGCACCTCGAAGTCCTCTTTGGCACGGCCTGCAAAGGCGCGGTGTTTACGCCGCTCAACAAGCAGCTGATGAATGACCAGATTCGGCACATCGTCAACCATGCGGAAGTACAGGTTATTGTCGCCGATGGGCGCCTTGGCCAGCAGCTCGCGAACGTCCTCAAAGGCGTGGACTGCGTGCGCGCGGTGGTCTTCACGGACGTCGATAAGCTCACTGTTCCCATGCCCCAGGGCATCGAAGTCTACAGCTACGAGGAGCTGCTCGATGGCCGCTCGACGGTCTACGACTGGCCCACCTTGGATGAGCACACCGCAGCCGCTCTGTGTTATTCCACCGGCACCACAGGCGCACCCAAAGGCGTGCTCTATTCGCACCGCGCGCTATATCTTGAGGGCATGCAGCTGCGCGCCTCCGATTCGCTGTGTGTGACGCACGGAGAGACCTTCCTGTGCTGCATTCCCATTTATCACGTGCTGAGCTGGGGCGTTCCTTTTGCGGCATGGATGACGGGCACGCCGCTGGTGCTTCCCGACGCCGACGTCTCTCCCGCCACCCTGGCCAGAATCATTGCTGCGACCTCCCCGCGCGTGGCGCATGGCGTGCCCACGATTTGGATTCAGCTCTTTGTGCATTACCTCAAGCACCCACCGGAGCGCATGACTCTCACCGAGATTTTTGCCGGCGGCTCGCCGGTGCCCCCGCAGCTCATCAAGATGTGGGAAGAGCGCTACGGTGTCGACGTGGTGCACGTCTGGGGCATGGCGGAGACTACCACCGTCGGAACCGTTGCGCGCCCGCCTTCAGGTGCTTCCGGCGAAGCGCGCTGGGCCTACCGCATTTCTCAAGGACGCTTCCCCGCCTCCCTGGAATACCGCGTGGTCAATGATGGCCACGTGGTCAACACCACCGACCGCAACGCCGGCGAGATTCAAGTCCGTGGCAACCTCGTTACTGGTTCCTACTATCACTCGCCCACCTCCGAAGACGGCGGTGCCGCCCACGAGTTCCGCGGCAAGAACGTCGAGGACGCCGAGTCCAAGTTCACTGCGGATGGATGGCTGCGCACCGGTGATGTCGGCTTCGTCAACGAGGAGGGCTTCCTCACCGTGGAGGACCGCGCCCGCGATGTCATCCGCTCTGGTGGCGAGTGGATCTATTCAGTCCAGCTGGAAAACCTCATTATGGCCAACCCGGCGGTGCTCGAATGCGCCGTCATCGGCTACCCGGATAAGCAATGGGTTGAGCGCCCACTGGCGGTCACGGTGCTGGCAGCGGGGATTTCCCCCACCATTGAAACCGCCGAGCGTCTGCGCGATGCTATGCGCTCAGAGCTGCCCTCCTGGATGCTGCCGGAGTACTGGACCTTTGTGAAATCCATCGATAAGACCTCCGTGGGCAAGTTCGATAAGAAGGACCTGCGTGCTCACCTGGCTGAAGGTGACTACAACATCATCCGACTTAAGGGCCCGGGTGAATCTCAGCGCCTCGATGCCGAGGAGTAAATCCGCTGCCTATTAATTCAGCGCACTTCGGGCTACAGTAGCGAGCAATGTCCGATTCCACCCCACTGCCCCTGCCCCGTATCCCCGGTGCGGCTAGCCTTCCTGCTGACGTGCCGGGGCCTAGTCCTGATGGCCACCGCGCGCTTCTTGACCGCTACGGCCGCCAGGCCCGCGACCTGCGTGTGTCTTTGACGGACCGCTGCAATCTGCGCTGCACCTATTGCATGCCGGCCGAGGGCTTTGAGTGGATGCCGACCGAACAGACGCTTAGCGACGACGAAACCATCCGCCTCATCCGCCTCGCCGTGGAGAAGCTCGGAATCCGCCAGGTACGTTTCACCGGCGGTGAGCCACTCCTGCGTAACTCCTTGGAGAAGATCATCGCCGCTACTTCCGCTCTGCGTACCGATGAGGGTATCGCTCCCTCCACTGCGCTGACCACCAACGGTTTAGGGTTGGACAAGCGGCTTGAAGAGCTCCAGCGCGCCGGGCTGGACCGCGTCAACATTTCCCTCGATACCCTTGACCGCGAGCTTTACGCTCGGCTTACCCGGCGCGACCGCCTGCCGGACGTGCTTGCCTCCATCGACGCTGCCCTTGCCGCCGATATGGCCCCGGTGAAAATCAATGCCGTTATCATGCCTGGGGTCAATGAATCTGCCATTCTTCCTCTGGCGCGCTTCTGCCTCGAGCATGGTGCGCAGCTGCGTTTTATTGAGCAGATGCCGCTGGGACCGCGGGAGGAGTGGGACCGCTCCCGCATGGTCACGGCCGAGGAGATTCTTGCTTTCCTGCGCGAGGAGTTCGAGCTCACACCAGCAGAAGAAACCCGCGGCTCGGCCCCTGCCGCGCTGTGGGAGGCTACCTCCCGCGATGGCTCCACCCCACCAGGGCGCATCGGCGTCATCGCTTCTGTTACCCGCCCCTTTTGCGGCAACTGCGACCGCACTCGCCTGACTACTGATGGCGCAGTGCGCAATTGCCTGTTTGGAAATTCGGAGACCTCCCTGCGGGATCTGATGCGTGCCGGCGCCAGCGACGACGAGCTTGCGGCGGCATGGGCCGGGGAGATGTGGCGCAAGCTGCCAGGCCACGGAGTGAATGACGAGGGTTTCCTCCAGCCCGATCGCCCCATGTCCGCCATCGGCGGCTAGATTAGGTGCAATGACAACGCCTGGCACGAGTATCGAGGACTACTTCTCACGCCTGCATGCCCTTATCCGCCCCGTGTCTACGGAACGAAGCTCGGTGCACGCAGGACGGGTGCTTGCGCAGACCGTTACCGCCCGCCGCGCTATCCCACCGCAGGACAATTCCGCGATGGATGGTTTTCTTACCCCACCCTTGGATAAGCCGTGCGCGCTCAAGGTTGTCGGTGACGTACCCGCGGGCGCTGCACCGTGCGCTCCGCAGTCTGGGACGGCCGTGCGCATCATGACGGGTGGGGCTATCCCCGAGGGCTTTGATGGATTGGTCGTCCCTGTCGAAGATACGGGCGTCTCCCCTGGCCCCGGCCCACTTCCGGAGGCTGTCACCGTTCACCGTCTGCCCACTCGGTCCCATATTCGCCGCCGCGGCTCCCATATTGCCTGCGGTGAGGAGATTGCCCAATCTTCCTCGCTCATCGATGCCCCGCTCCTCGCCACCCTTTTATCCTCCGGCATCACTTCCACCGAGCTCTACCGCGTCCCGCGCATCACTGTCATTGCCACCGGCGAGGAGCTTCTCAACGGCCAACTCCCTGACTCCAACGGCCCCATGCTTGAGGCCATCCTTCACGCCACCGGAACCTGCGACATCACCCGGCTGTGCTGCGGTGATGCCCCAGAGGAGCTGCGAGAAACCTTCGATAACGCTACGCAAGGAGCCACCGGTTCCGATCTCATCGTCACCACGGGCGGAGTGTCCGCCGGGGCCTTCGACGTTGTACGTGATGTGCTCACCGAGCACGGCGAACGCCCCTGGTTCGGTCACGTGGACCAGCGCCCCGGCGCGCCACAAGGCCACGCGCTGTGGAACGAGGTGCCCGTCGTGTGTCTGCCCGGCAACCCTGTCGCGGCATTTGTCTCCGCGCATCTCTACCTCACCCCACTACTGCGAACGCTTGCTGGATTGCCCCGACCGCAAAGCGTTGTGGACCGGCCACACCTCACCGCCACTGCTGCGGCCGATTTCCCCGCGGCCTCGCATCCCCTCATCCAGCCCTGTCATCTCGCCCTCAACGGCATGGTCACCGCAGCCCCACCCCCGGGTCCCCGGATGCGCAGCCATCACGTCGGCGCCCTACTCGACACGAATGCTTTCGCGCTCATTACCGAGTCCATCGCCCCCGGCAACACGCTCACCGTGTATCCCTACTAATCAAAGGAATCCTGACACCATGAAGTTCACGCACCTCAACGACTCCGGCTCTGCCTACATGGTGGATGTGACGGAGAAGAACCCCACCGTGCGCACAGCCACCGCCCAAGGTGAGGTGGCCTGTTCCCCGGAGGTCCTCACCGCGCTGCGCGAGGGCAACGTGCCCAAAGGTGACGTCCTCGCCGTGGCCCGCGTGGCCGGCATTGCCGCCGCCAAGAAGGTGCCAGATCTCTTGCCGCTGGCCCACACCATCGGTGTGCATGGTTGTGCCGTGGACATTGAGCTACGCGACGACCATGTGTTCATCGAGGCCACCGTGCGCACCGCCGACCGCACCGGCGTAGAGATGGAAGCGCTCACCGCCGTCAACGTTGCTGCCCTAGCGCTCATTGACATGGTCAAAGGCGTGGACCGATCTGCCTATATCCGGCGCTGCGGCATCACCGCCAAGTCCGGCGGGCGCTCCGGTGAGTGGTCCCGCGAGTTGCCCGGCGCGCAGGAAGTCTAGCCATGCACGGCGTCATCATCCTGGCCGGTGGGCGCGGCACGCGGATGGGCGGCGTGGATAAGGCCAGCGTCATTCTCGCCGGCGAGCGCCTCATCGACCGCCTGGTGCGCCAACTTCCTTACGGCATGCCCACCGCAGTGGTCTCGCCATACCGGCTGGGTATGCCTCAGGTCTGCGAGTCTCCTCTCTTCGGCGGGCCAGTCGCAGGTATTGCGGCAGGCCATGCAGCGCTTTCAGGCCTCTCTCTACGCACCACGGCTGTCTTGGCGGTCGACGCCCCTGATTCCCCACAGATGCTGCCAGCCTTGGCCGGGGCACTCGAGCAATCGGGCGCTGACGTCGCCATCGCTACTCTCGACGGCCATCTGCAGCCTCTCTGCGCACTCTGGCGCACCGAAGCGCTGCAGAAAGCCCTGGGTGAGCTTGGCGATCCGCGCAATCAGCCCGCTATGCGTCTGCTGCGCCTAGCCGAGAACGTTGTGCACGTTCCGGGAACGGAGGCCGTGCGCGACATCGATACCGTCGATGAACTGCGCGCTCGCAGGCAGGCCCGCCAGACTACTCGACGATGATCTGTCCGTGCTGGCCCTTTTCCGCATTAGTCATGATGTGGTTGACAAAGGAGTAGGTGCCGGGTTCGTTGAAGGTCATTTCCACGAAGCCGCCCTGTGCCGGGAGAAGGTCAACAGCCTGCGAACCGGAATCCTCGGCATCCTGCAGAAGGTATGCACCTTCCTTGTAGACGGTATCGAAGATCTCGCCCACGACGTGGAAGCTCAGCGGCAAATCCGGGCCTAGGTTCACCAGCCAAATGCGCACCGTATCGCCCACCTTCGCATGCAGCGGGGCGAGGCCGTCGTCGTATTGATTGGGATAGTAGTTGAAGGCGGTGAGGTCATAGGAGCCATCGCTCACGCGCTGCGGATCCGCGCCCTCAGCCTCGCTGCCCTCTGCGGCGAGGAAAACTTCAGCGGAGGTGAGGAGGTATTCCGCGTCGACGTCGGAAAGCGCATCCTCGCCCTTCGGATCAATGATGACGGCACCGGCCATGCCGTTGGCAATGTGCAGGCTCATCGGCATGGTCGAGCAGTGATACATCCACGCACCCGCGCGGTGTGCCACGAACTCATAGGTCAAGGATTCGCCCGGTTGAATGGTCTTCATCGTCTCATTAGGGCTGACCTCACCGGCGTGGAAGTCGACGGAGTGGCCCATGGAACCTTCGTTTTTAATGGTGATGCGGAAGGTATCGCCCACCGTGCCGCGCAGGGTGGGGCCGGGTGCTTGGCCGTTGAAGAGCCAGCGCGTTTGGCGCACACCAGGAGCGACCTCGACTTCCTCCTCCGTCATGGTCCACGTTTCCTCGTGGACTGTGCCTTTCGCAGGCTTCAGCACTGGGTCAAAGGCCTCGAAATCCTCACGCGGCGCCATGCGCTCAGCCAGGGAAGGCACGTTCGCGGGAGCGGCAACGGCATGATGATGGCCCGATGTTGACTTCTCACCCGCTGCCGGGTCATCGGTCACGTTGACCATAAAGGTCATGCCCTGCATTTTGTGCCCGGCGATGGTGCAGTATCCCTCGACGGATTCGGTGATAACACCGACATCCAGCACCGCACTCTCGCCCGGCTCCACTCGGCTGGTCTCTGCCCCACCGATCTTTAGGTCATGGACTTGGTCACCGGTGTTGGTGAAGTTCACCACGAGGTGGGTTCCGGCCGGAATGTCCACCGAGGCGGGAACGAAGGCCATGCCGTCGACGGAGACGTCGATCGTGGTGGCGTCGGCAGGCGCGGCGGAGGTAGCGCCGCGCTGCGCCGCCGTAGAATTCATCACCGCCAAGCCGATCACCGCGACGAGCGCGAGAATAATGATGAGCCATGCGGTCCACTTCTTTGTCTCAGGGGCCTGAGCAGGCGCGCTAGACATGAACATCTCCTTTGGTAGAAACCACGGCCCAGACTAAGACCGCGACGGCAGCGATAAGGCCTAGCCCCATCATGATAAGCCCGGCAGCGTGCACCACCGGAATCCCCAGCAGGCAAGCCAAGCCACCCACGTTGATCAACCCCAGGCGCAGGTAGCCAGCACGCTCGGTGCGCCGGGCGCGCGCCAGGATGGGCAGCATGTGGTGAAGGACACCCGTGACCAGCTGCAACAACCCTGCGCCGACAAAGGCGGGCATGAGCAACAGCGTGACTGCGCGGGGATAGGCACCTACAGCGCTGGCAACGGCATCGCCCGCGCAGAGGGCCAGCATCCACACCAGCCCCGCCATGGCGGACATGCTCGCCGTGGACATCCTGCCGGCCAGCGCACCCGCGAGCACGGGTTGGATGATGAGAACCCCCGCTACGACCACAAGCAGCTGGGCTACACCGGCGGCGCGGGTCAGCCCTGCGGCCTCTAGCCCCATGGCCGAAGCCAGCCCAGCGCAGTGCACGATGAGCGCGCGGGTGCAGCGAGAACGCGCGATGGGCGAAATCGGCGTGCGGGTCAGCGTGGGCAGCAAGGTCACCACGGTTCCCAGGATGGTGAGCAGAGCGAAGCCCCACACCATCCCGCGCGAGTGCGCAGCAACGAGCAATGAATAGTTGCCCACGCCGTGGGCGGCGAGGAAAACAACGCCGATCGCGCACACCATGAAGCCGGCTGCCGCCAGATAGAAGGGCACGGTGAGCGCGAAGGAACCGGACAGCGAGCCGCGCAGTTTCTGCCACAGCGCCCACGCGTGCCATGTGAGGGTGAGGATGAGGAGGACGGAGGAGGCGTCGGCAAGCGCGCCCCAGTCGTAGCCCGCGCGGTCGACAAGGAGGAGCACCAGTCCCAGCTGGATGGCGGCCACGCGCGTGGCAACACCGCGGTAGTTCGTCGCCGGGGTGCGGGTGAGTGCTTCAGTAAAGTGCGTGGAAAAGACCACGATGGCGGTGGTGAGCGCACCAATGGTGAAGGGGTGGATGAGAACCCACCACACCACCGGGGCGCCAAGGGAACCGGCGATGGTGAGCCCGATGCCCGCGAGAATCCAGAAGGCTACCAACGCGAAAGCTGTGGTGTGCCAACGCCGGCGAGCGGCAAGGGAGACATCTAGCAGGTTCACATCTTTTTTCACGGCTTTAATCGTAGTAAATTGGCATCGTGAGCGGCAACGCGTGCCGCCGCGTGTGACGGAAAGGACCACAACCATGAACCTGCCAATCTTCGACTCCTCCAAGGGCGCGAGCCTCCCCACCCTTAACGCCTCTGAGATTCCCCACGCCGTCCGCCACGGCGCCATCCACGGCGCGCTGGGAACACTCAACGTCGGTGAAGCCATGATCCTTATTGCCCCACACGATCCGCTGCCGCTACTCACAGAAATCGAGCAACGCGAAGAACGCTTCGAGCTGGAGTACCTCAAGAAGGAACCAGAGGACGTCCACATTAAGTTCACCCGCACCGCGTAAAGTAAGCGGGCATGCGCCGTTTTATCCTCCCCATCCTCGCCGCCGCGCTCAGCCTTGCTGGGTGCACCGCGCAGCCAACGGATAAGCCGCTTTCGGTATTCGCAGCGTCCTCGACGCGTCTTATCAACAACGACTTGGCTGCGCACACCGACATCGACCTGGCTATCAACAACGGTGGTTCCTCGGGGTTGGTGCAGCAGCTTTACGACGGCGCCCCGGCCGACCTCCTCATCACCGCTTCTGCGACCACGATGGACCGGGCCGTTTCACACGGCGATGTCGACAAGCCAAAGGTACTGGCTACCAACACGATGGTCATGGTGGTGCCCAAGGGCAACCCCGCCGGACTGGAGACTATCGAGGACATTGATGCCTCCACGCGCCTCGTCCTCTGTGATGCCCAAGTACCCTGCGGTGCACTGTCGGCGAAGATTCTTGCAGCCAAGGGGCTCAACGTGGAGCCGTATTCCCTGGAATCCCAAGTCGCCAACGTCCTCGGTAAAGTAGCTTCCGGGGAAGCCGATGCCGGTATGGTCTACGCCACCGACGCCACATCCAGCGATGATGTGGAAGCCATCCCCATTGATGGCGCCGAAGACTTCCCCAACGAAATCCTCGGCGCCGTAGTGGCCGCCTCACCTCGTCGCGATGAAGCACAAGCGGTCTTGGATCTTCTAGACGATGGCTTTGACGCCGAGTGGCAAAAGTATGGCTTTACCCCGGTTGACTAAATGAACACCTCTCTTGATCTGCGTGAGCAACACCCCCGCGTGCCGTGGGCGGTAGTTGCTGTCGGCGCCCTCGCCGCCGTCTACATCGTTGCCCCCATCCTGGCATTAGGGCTCCGCATCCCCTGGGGACAACTCCCAGAGAATCTCCGCGCGCCAGCCACTCAAGACCTCCTTCGCATCACGCTGAGCTCAGCTGCGCTCGCCACGATTCTCTCCACTCTTCTCGGAACCTGCTTGGCGCTGTGGCTACAGCAGCTGCACCGCACTGCGCACCTCGTGCGGCTGGTGGTCTATCTGCCACTGGCGCTGCCGCCGGTGGTGGGTGGTTTGGCCCTCACCGCTCTCTTGGGACGACGCGGCCTTTTGGGCCCCCTGCTCGAAGCCGCTGAGATTCGCGTGGCCTTCGCTTTCGCGGGCGTGGTGGTAGCACATATCTTCGTCACCTTGCCCTTCGTGGTCGTGGCCGTCGATTCCGCCCTGCGCCAGCTTGATCATGAGGTTGTGGCGAGCGCGCGTGGCGTCGGCATGCGCCCAGGCGAGATTCTGCGCCACATCACCGCGCCCGCCATCGCCCCAGCTGTCCTCACAGGCGCCGCCTTGGCCTTTGCGCGTTCACTCGGTGAATTCGGCACCACCATCACTTTCGCGGGCTCGATGCCTGGTATCACCCGCACAATGTCCAGCGGCATCTACCTCGAACGCGAGGTCAGCGCCGACACCGCCTATGCACTTTCTGCTATCCTCATCGCACTGGCAGTTCTCCTCCTGGCTGCAGCAGGCGTGCCCTCGCTGCTCCGCCGGCACCGTGAGGCAGTCGCCCGCACGCTCTCCCCTATGAACACTGAGTCCCTCCGCGCGCTCACGGCACCTGTGCAGAGTCCACGAGAGGTAAGCCTCGTCGCGGGCCCCCACGACGTGACCTTCCGGGGAGGGGCAATCACCGCCGTGGTGGGCCCTAACGGTGCTGGTAAGACCACCCTCATGCGTTTCCTCTCAGGTCGCCTTCGGGGCGCCACGGTCTCCGCAGACCGCGTGGTGATGCTCACCCAGAACCCCGGTCTTCCGCCCACCGCGACGGTACGACAAGCACTGTCCATGGTGACCAAGGACGATGCACGCACAGAAGAGCTCCTGGGCAATGCCGGGCTGGAGAATTTGAACTACGTGCGCGAACTATCCGGCGGGCAAGCAGCCCAGGTGGCCCTACTACGCGCGCTCGCTGCCCGCCCAGAGGTCCTTGTACTCGACGAACCTTTCGCTGCTATGGATGTCGAGTCAGCCGCCCGATGGCGCCACCTCCTCTCGGTCGCAGCGCCCGACCGCACGACCGTGCTGGTCACGCACAACCTCCACGACATCAGCGCCCTGGCCACCGACATCCTCGTCATGGAAGGCGGTTCCATCACCGCCAAGGGCTATGCACAGGACCTGCTCGCCCATCCTCCCAACGCCTTCGTGGCCTCCCTCGCGGGTCTTAACCTTCTTGAAGGAACCGTGGCAGATGGAGTCTGCACCGCCGGTGAGATTGCTCTCCCCGCCCCCGACGTGGATGACGGATCTGCGTGGGTAGCCTTCCCACCCACCGCGCTCTACGCAGATGCGGCTGGCGAGCTCTCCCTGCAGGCAGTTGCCGCAGTAGGCGGCGGCATCGTGCTCGCTCAAACCGGCCCCCAACGCGTGCGTGTCAGCGGGGTTGCGGGCGAGCCCGCGCCGGGCGCCTCGGTGCGCTGCCGTCTCAATCAAGACGCAGTATCGGTATATCCCCGTATGTAGTCCTCTGAGTTAGCGCACGTAGTGAGCATTATCCTACGAAAAAGTCGGTAAAAATTATAGAAAATGGATGTCCGAGTTGTAGGATCCCCACTAGAACCGTCTGAAGGATCCATCTGCCGATGTCTACGCATACTCCCCGTTCCTCCACGGAGCTTTTTCCCGAGTCGCTTCATCTCTCCCCCAAGCAGCGAGAAGTACTCAAAGCCCTGCAGGAATATCCCCAAGGGGCGAAAGCAGCGGACGTCGCGGACGCGATGGGTATGCACGTCAACACCGCGCGTGGTCACCTCGACGAGTTAGTGAATGCCGGTGCCGTCCGCGTCATCACCGCTCCAGCACAAGGCCGCGGGCGCCCCTCCCTCATTTTCCAAGTGCGTATCCCTGATAATCGCTCCGTGGCAGAGGAGTATGTGTCCCTCATCAGCGTCCTCGCAGAAATGCTGGCGGATAAGGACCAGCTTGATGACTTCGCTTCTGAGCAGGCACGAGAGATTGGTCGCCGCTGGGCACAGGCCACCGCCGACAAGACTGTCAATAAGGCTGATGCTCTCGCTCCGCTGTATCGCGCCATGCGCGATATGGGCTTCGATCCGGTGACATCCATCGATAGGTTCAACCAGACGGGCGAGACAGACTTAGAGCTTCACGCGTGCCCGTTCGTCACCGCGGGTATCCGCCCCTCCCCCTTTGTCTGCGCCATTCACGATGGCTACCTTGAGCAAGCAGCCGTGGAGGCTGGCGGGCGCCTCCACCTCACACTCATGCCGCAGTCCGGCAACGGGGTCTGCCGGGTCAACGTCAAGACGGCGAGCTAGCCACGAGAAAGCGCGGTGCCATACGGCACCGCGCTCGAAGGTTTTAACCGCGCTCGACACTCACCGGTCCAGCGACCTCCAGCTCGAGGACACGAAGGCCTTGCTCTCGGGCTTCATCCAAGATGGACTCTTCAATGGGCTCCGTGTGGAGGACCATGATGGTAGGACCCGCACCTGAGAGGTAGGCCGCGTAGCCGCGGTTGCGCAGGCGGTTGACCCACTCCGCGGTTACCGGCAACACGTCCGCGCGATAAGGCTGGTGCAGGCGGTCGCGGGTGCCCTCCCAGAGCAGCTCCGGGTAGGCGGTCAGCGCTGCCACGTTGACCGCGGTGCGGGAGACGTTGAAAGCGGCGTCGGCATGCGTGACGTGCGAGGGAAGCACGCGGCGCACTGCCTGCGTTGAGGCGTGGAAATCTGGGACCAGGGCCGTGGCCTTGATGGATTCGTGGACGTCGAGAGTAGCGGCGCGGTATTCCGGGAGCGAGCGGCCGTCGACAGGCACCGTGGTCCACGAGACGACGGCGTTACCCAGCACGGACGCTGCGGCGTTATCCGGGTGCCCTTCGAAGGCCGAGGAGAGCTGGACAACCTGCTCCGCGGAGAGCGGGAAACCGGCCAGGCCGTTGCCTGCGGCCACGCCAGCCACCGCGGCAGACGCCGAGGAGCCCAAGCCGCGGGACTGCGGGATGTTATTCGTACACACCACGCGCAGGCCGGAGGCCTCGACGTCGGCAGCCTGAAGCGCAGAACGGATGGCCTTGACTACCAGGTGGGAGCCGTCGCGGGGCAAATCATCTGCGCCCTCGCCAAAAATCTCCACCTCCAAGCCGGAGCGAGTGACCTCTACCTCCACGGTGTCGTAGAGGCTCAGCGCGATGCCGAGGGTGTCGTAACCCGGCCCCAGGTTAGCCGAGGAGGCTGGGACCTGGACGGTGACTTTGGTGCCAACTTCGATATCGATGCTCATTGTCACAGCCTCAGCTTTAGACGCCTAGGCGGATGACGGAGTGAACGGCCTTGACCTCATCGAGCTCGCCAAGGGCCGCGACGATGTCCTCCAGCACCGCTTCCTTAGCCGCGTGGGTGACCACGATAAGGCGAGCGGTCTCCTCGCCATCTTCCTGGCGCACGGTGCGCAGGGAAACACCATGGCGGGCAAAAACGCCGGAGATGACTGACAACACGCCGGTGCGGTCATCCACCTCCATGTCCACGTGGTAGCGGGTCTCCACCTCACCAAACTCAGCGATGGGCAGGTTGGCGTAGGTATTCTCCCCCGGCGCACGGCCGCCGTGGACGATGTTGCGTGCCGCGCCGATGACATCACCCAGCACAGCAGAGGCGGTCGGGTTACCGCCAGCGCCGTTGCCGTAGAACATCAGTGAGCCAGCGGCCTCTGCCTCAACGAAGATAGCGTTGTAGGACTGGCTGACCGAAGCCAGTGGGTGATCCTTCGGAACCAACGTCGGGTGGACACGGGCGTTGACGGATTCCGCACCGGTCTCCTCATCCACAAGGCGCTCGCAGATGGCCAGCAACTTGATGGAGTAGCCAGCCTGGTTGGCGGCCGTGATGTCATCGGCGGTGATCTTCGAAATACCCTCGCAGTAGACATCGTCGAAGGTCAGGCGGGTGTAGAAGCCCAGGGATGCCAAGATGGCAGCCTTCGAGGCGGCGTCGTGGCCCTCCACGTCAGCGGTGGGATCGGCCTCGGCGTAGCCCAGGCGGGTCGCCTCAGCCAGTGCATCCTCATAGGAGGCACCAGTGGACTCCATAGCGTCCAGGATGAAGTTGGTGGTGCCGTTGACGATTCCGGAGATGCGCTGGATCTTGTCACCGGCCAGAGAGCGGCGCAGCATGCCCACCACCGGGATGGCGGCGGCCACGGCGGCCTCAAAGTAAAGGTCGACGTCGGCGCGGTCGGCAGCCTCCGCCAGCTCATCCGCGTGCGCGGCCACGAGAGCCTTGTTGGCGGTGACCACGGACTTGCCGGCGTTGAGGGCGGCGAGGACGAGCTCGCGCGGGAAATCAATGCCGCCGATTACCTCGACGACGAGGTCGATATCATCGCGCAGGACGAGCGCCTTGGCGTCGTCGGTCAGCAGCTCCGCCGGCACGCCCGGGCGCAATTTATTCTTGTTGTGCACGGCCACGCCGCGGATCTCCACGGGGCCGCCGATACGGTGCGCAAAAGCATCAGCGTTTTCTTGCACGAGGCGGAAAACCTCGGCGCCCACGGTGCCAAAGCCAAGCAATGCGATTCCTACAGGCTCGCCTTCGGGCTTCTTGCTACGGTTCGTCGTCATGGTGTCCCTTTGTTGAAATTGCGAATGGTTGTTACGTGCTAGCCCATCACTATACAGAACGAGCTGTCTATTTCTACGCGGAATGGCCTGCACTCCGCGCGACCGGCCATGTCACCCTGAATAAAATGCGGTGAGCTGTGCCAACGCCGCGCTAATCGACGTCCAACGCCAGCAAGTCCTCCACCGTTTCCCGGCGCAGCATGAGTGAAGCTTTGCCGTCACGCACGGAGACTACCGCTGGGCGCAGAGCGCCGTTATAGCGCGAGGCCATCATGTACTGATAGGCGCCGGTGGTGGCGAAGGCGAGGAGATCGCCGGTGGTGATATCCGAGGGGAAACGGCGCTCATTGACCAGAATGTCACCGGATTCACAGTGGAAGCCCACGATACGCGAGTCCACTGGCTCGCCCTGGGTACGACGGTTGACCACACGCACGTCGTAGTCCGAGCCATAGAGTGCCGGCCGGATATTGTCCGACATGCCGCCGTCCACGGACAGGTAGCGGCGCATCGGCAGATCCGCCTTGCCGGTCTCCACATCCTTGACCGTGCCCACGCGGTAGACGGTGACCGCGGAGGCACCCACCAGAGAGCGGCCAGGTTCCACCAGCACGAACGGCGGCTTGATACCGAGTTCAGTAGCGGTGCGCTGCACGGCGTCGAGGAGGTCTTTAGCCAGGGTGGCGACGTCGAGGGCCTCCTCATATTCCATATAAGGAATGCCAAAGCCGCCGCCCAAGTCCAGCTCTTCGAGGGCAACGCCGAGCTCGGAGTGAATGCGCTTGTACAGGCTCAGCACGCGCTCAGCAGCCAGCTTGAAGCCATCGGCGTTGAACACCGAGGAACCGACGTGGCAGTGCAGGCCCACCAGCTTAAGATTGGCGGATTCCAACACCGTGCGAGCAACCTCAAAGGCGGCGCCGGTGGACAGGGAAATGCCGAACTTCTGGTCCTCGTGGGCGGTGGCGATGAATTCGTGCGTGTGGGCGTCGATACCGGGTTTGACGCGGATCATGACCGGCTGGACGCGTCCGGCGGCTGCGGCAATGCTGTTGAGACGCGAGAGCTCCTCCGCGTTATCCAGCACTACATGCCCAATCCCCTCGCTCACACACAGCTGCAAATATTCGTCTTCCTTGTTGTTGCCGTGCGCGGTCATGCGCTCCGGTGGGAAGTTCGCGGCTAGCGCCAGCTTGGCTTCGTTAAGGGAAGCCACGTCGAGGCACAGCCCCTCCTCATCCACCCAGCGCACGATGCGCTTGGTAATGAAGGCCTTGGAAGCGTAGTGCACGTGGTCGGGGCCGCCGAAGGCTTGGGCCATATCCTTACAGCGCGAGCGGAAGTCTTGCTCATCGAAAACGTAGAGCGGAGTGCCGTATTCTTCAGCCAGCTCGGTCAAAGAAACGCCGCCAATCGAGACCACGCCATCCGAATCTCGAGCAGCGTTACGCGGCCACACGTGGGCCGGAAGGGAATTGAAGTCAGTCATCGATACCTTGTCTTACATCTTCTCCGTCTTACATCTTCTCCGGTGCGCTAACCCCCACCATGGTCAAGGCATTGGCCATGACCTGGCGGGTGGCGTTGGCCAGGGCGAGGCGCGCGGAGTGAATCGGCTCGGTCGCTTCATCAGTCTTCGGCAGCACCTGGCACTGGTCATAGAAGCGGTGGAAGACGGCTGCCAGTTCCTCGGCGTAGCGCGCGATGCGGTGCGGCTCGCGCAGGGTCGCTGCGGTAGCCACCACCTCGGGGAACTCGCCCAGAGTGCGGATGAGATCGCCTTCCTTGTCGTGGGTGAGGAGGTCGAGGGGGGCGTCGGCAAGCGCGGCGGTGTCGAAGCCCAGTTCCGCTGCCTTACGCAGGATGGAACAAATGCGGGCGTGGCCGTACTGCACGTAGTAGACTGGGTTATCCGCCGACTGGGAAGCCCACAGGCCTAAGTCGATGTCCAGGCTGGAGTCCACGGAGGAGCGCACCAGGGAGTAGCGCGCACCGTCGACGCCGATGGCTTCAACAAGATCATCGAGGGTAATGACAGTGCCCGCACGCTTGGACATCTTCACCGCCTGGCCATCGCGGACCAGGTTAACCATCTGGCCGATGAGGACCTCGACGGCCTCTGGGTTGTACCCGAGAGCCTGGGCGGATGCGCGCAAGCGAGCGATGTAGCCGTGATGGTCCGCGCCCAGCATGTAGATGGCCAGGTCGTGTCCGCGGTCGAACTTATCGGCCACGTAGGCGATATCACCGGCGATGTAGGCGGCATTGCCATCGGACTTAATAACCACGCGGTCCTTGTCATCGCCGTACTCGGTGGACTTCAGCCACCATGCGCCCTCGGACTCGTAGAGCTTGCCGTTGTCCTTGAGCTTCTGGATGGACTTTTCCACCGCGCCGGACTCGAAGAGGGAATTCTCGTGGAAGTAGACGTCGAAGTCCACGCCGAACTCGTGGAGGGACTCCTTAATTTGGGCGAACATCATCTCCACGCCCGCCGAGCGGAAGGCTTCCTGCACTTCGGCATCGCCACCGTCGAGGGCGTCCGGGTTCTGTTCGAGCACGCCCTGCGCGATTTCCTTAATATAGTCGCCGCCGTAACCGTCCTCCGGGGTGGGTTCGCCCTTGGCGGCGGCCACCAGCGAACGCGCAAAGCGGTCGATCTGTCCGCCGTGGTCGTTGAAGTAGTACTCGCGGGTAACTTCCGCGCCGGAGGCTTCGAGCACGCGGCCGAGCGAGTCACCCACGGCGGCCCAGCGGGTACCACCCAGGTGGATCGGGCCAGTCGGGTTCGCGGAAACGAACTCCAGGTTGATCTTCGTGCCCTGGTAGGTGGTGTTGCTACCGAAGTCTGCACCGCCGTTGAGGACCTGGGCCACAATAGCGCCCTGCGCTGCGGCGGCAAGGCGAATGTTGAGGAATCCCGGGCCTGCGATGGAGGCTTCATCGATGGCATCGTTGCCGGCGAGGGCATCTGCCAACCACTGCGCCAGCTCGCGGGGCTGGGCACCGGCCTTCTTGGCCACCTGGAGGGCCAGGTTCGTGGCGTAGTCACCGTGCTCCGGGTTACGCGGGCGCTCGACGGTCACGGTCTCCGGCAGGACGAAGGCGTCCAGCTCATGCTCGGTAAGGACGGCCGCAGCGGTCTCTTTGATCAGGGCGGAAAGATCTTCAGGATTCATAGGGCCAAAGTCTATCGTCCTTGCCGCTGGGAGGCACGATCAGGCTGCTCGCGTACTCGGGACGCTCAAACGTTAACTAGCGCACTCACCCCCATCAGGTGAATAATGCGGCACATGAGGGTGTGAGGTTCTACGCTAAACACGCTAACTGTATCGTTCCATCGCCTCGCACCTCCTCCTCCGTACAGGTCACTACTTCACAGTGACCACGCAGTACGTGGAGGAAAAGCGGGAAACACTGTGAATTGAGCTTTATGTCAACCTTCAACATCACCACCGATGCCATCGCTGGCAGCGTGGGAGCCACCGCTGCGGTCTCTACCCTGCCGCTGATCGCGTTCTTCATCATGCTGCTGGGCCTCAAAGCCCGCGCTCACACCTCGGGAGCAGTCGCACTCCTTGTGGCGCTTCTCATCGCCATCTTCGGCATCGGCATGCCTGCCGATATGGCACTGTCCTCCGCACTACGCGGCGGCCTCTTCGGCCTCTTCCCCATCGTTTGGGTCATCATCACCGCCATTTGGTTCTACGAAGTGACCGTGTCGTCCGGCCGCTTCGAGGACCTACGTAAGACCTTCGACCTCTTGGGCGATGGCGATATCCGTATCCAGGCCATCCTCATTGCTTTCTGCTTCGGTGGCCTGCTGGAGGCCCTCGCCGGCTTCGGTGCACCGGTGGCTATTACCGCCACGATGATCCTGGCGCTGGGTGTGAAGCCCCTAAAGGCCGCCACCACCGTGTTGATTGCGAACACCGCCCCGGTGGCCTTTGGTGCTGTGGGCATCCCGGTCACCACCGCCGGTTCCGTCGGCGGCCGTACCGCCGAGCAGACCGCGGACATCGCCAGCCTGATCTCCCTGCAGGTGCTGCTCATCGCTGCGGTCGTGCCCTTCTTCATCCTTTTCATCCTCGACGGCATGCGTGGCGTCAAGGAAGCCGGCCCCGCCGCCGCGGTCATCGGTGTGTCCTTCGCCATCGCGCAGTGGGCAGCCGCCACGTTCTTCGCCTACCAGCTCACCAACGTCGTGGCCTGCATTGTCTCCCTGGGCGCGGGCTTCCTCTTCCTGCGTGTATGGAAGCCCAAGGGCGTCGACAGCCTGCGTGAGCGCATGGAGCTGCCCGCCCAGGAAGAGGTGTCCGATCTTAACGGCCGCCGCATCTGGATGGCGCTGCTGCCCTACGCGGTTGTCACCGCCGTCTTCGCCGTAGCCACTGCGTGGCCAGCCATCTTCGGTTTCATCCAGCTCAACATCCCGTGGCCGCTTCTCGACGGCACCATTATCGACGCCGACGGCAACGCCATGGACACCGCCTTCAAGTTCAACGTCTTGGGCAACCCGGGCACCTTGCTTCTCATCTCCGGCATCATCGTGGCTATCATCTACATGGCCTTTAACGAGAACGGCCGCTACACGCTGGAGGCCTCCGAGCCGCTGGCGAAGTTCGGCGAAGTTATCAACCGCATGAAGTTCTCCGCACTGACCATCATCTTGGTTCTGGCGCTGGCGTACACCATGAACTACTCGGGCCAGACCATTTCCATTGGTCAGTTCGTAGCATCCGTCGGTGGCATCTTCGCACTCTTCTCCCCGGTCCTGGGTTGGATTGGTACCGCCGTGACAGGTTCCGATACCTCCGCCAATGCGCTCTTTGCCAACCTGCAGGTCACCGCCGCCGACCGTATTGGCGTCAACCCGGATCTCATGCTGGCAGCCAACACCTCAGGTGGTGTTGTGGGCAAGATGATTTCTCCGCAGTCCCTGGCCATTGCCGCTACCGCAGTGAAGATGGAAGGCGAGGAGTCCCGCATCTTCAAGGCCGTCGTGGGCTACTCCGTAGCCTTCCTTGCCGTCGTCTGCATCATCGTCTTCCTCATGACCAACGTTCTGGGCTTCCTCGTTCCGTAGAAAATGGTCAGCACACCGCGCACTCCTTAGAACGCCTGCCCCCGGATTCGGGCGCATCCGCTCCACCAGCCGCTGAGTAGTCCTTACTGCTCGGCGGCTGATGTGTCAGCATCTGTGCACGTAAGAATTTCACAACATTAATGTTGCGTTAAAGTGCCAGGTAGTGGGAATTTTTCGTGTCGAGAAAAACGATTTTCCACGGTAGAATTCTGCCTATACCTGTAGGCACATGTTCTGCGCACCGCTGTCTACCATGTACAAACTCTCTCCATGGAGACGACAGCGGACGCGTGGGGCAGATAAGGAGCGCAACACTAATGCGAATAGCATTGTTTTCCACCTGTATCGGTGATTCTCTGTTCCCCGATGCGCACAAGGCCACGGCCCTCGTCCTGTCCCGTCTAGGCTATGACGTGGTCTTCCCCGAAGAGCAGACCTGCTGCGGTCAGATGCACATCAACACCGGTTACCAGAAGGAAACGCTAGGCATGATCCGCTCCTATGCGGACGCCTTTGCTGATCCGTCCATCGATTACGTGGTTTCTTCCTCCGGCTCCTGCGTAGGAGCAGTGCGCGAGCAGCACACGATGATTGCTCAACGCTTCGGCACCGCCGCTGATGTCGATGGCGCTAAGAAGACCTCAGAAAAGACCCTGGACCTGCCGGAATTCCTCGTGGACGTCGCCGGCGTAACCAACGTGGGCGCGTTCTTCCCGCACCGCGTGACCTACCACCCTTCCTGCCACGGCCTGCGCTTCCTCAAGCTTGGTGACCGCCCCTATCAGCTACTGCAGGAAGTCGAGGGAATCGACTTGGTGGAGCTTCCTAACAAGGAAGAGTGCTGCGGCTTCGGCGGTACCTTCGCCCTCAAGAACGCAGAGGTCTCCGCGGCCATGGTTGGTGATAAGACTCGCCACGTCCGCGAAACCGCAGCCGAGTTCGTCACCGGTGGTGACTCTTCCTGTCTCATGAACATCGGTGGTGCCCTGTCACGTCAGCGTGCTGGCGTGCGCGCCATTCACTTGGCTGAGATCCTCGCCTCCACCAAGGAACACCCGTGGACCCCAGAGTCCGCGGCCTACTCTAAGGAGAAGATGCTCTAATGACTTCCTTCCTCGACACCACCCCGCCGCGCGCGCCCGAAGGTTACGGCAACCTGCGCGGTTCCAAGGCTTTTGTGCCGCTGGCACACGTCGGTCTTAATAACGCTACCCAGCGCCGCAACCTCCACCACGCCACCACCACCATTCGTAACAAGCGCCAGGGCGCTGTCGATGAGACCCCGGACTGGGAGCAGTTGCGTGACGCTGGTTCCGCCCTCAAGGAGGACGTCGGCGCCCGCATGAGCGAGCTCCTTCTCCAGTTTGAGGAGCAAGTGACCAAGCGAGGCGGCATCGTGCACTGGGCACGTGATGCTAAGGAAGCCAACGAGATCATCGAGGGGCTCATTAGGGAGACCGGCGAGACCGACGTGGTCAAGGTCAAGTCCATGGCTACCCAGGAAATCGCGCTCAACGAGCACCTCGAAGAAGCCGGCATCCACGCCCGCGAAACCGACCTGGCGGAGCTCATCGTCCAGCTGGGTGAGGATAAGCCGTCCCACATTCTGGTCCCGGCTATTCACCGCAACCGTGCGGAAATCCGTGACATCTTCGTCAACAAGATGCCGAATACCGATGACTCCCTCAAAGCCGAGCCTGCTGAGCTGGCTGAGGCATCCCGCCAGTTCCTGCGCGAGCAGTTCATGAAGGCCAAGGTTGCCATCTCCGGCGCAAACTTCGGTGTGGCCGAGACCGGCACCATCAACATCGTAGAGTCCGAGGGCAACGGCCGTATGTGTCTGACCCTGCCGGAGACCCTCATTACCGTCATGGGTATTGAGAAACTCGTTCCGACGTTCCAGGATCTTGAGGTATTCCTTCAGCTGCTGCCACGCTCCTCCACCGCTGAGCGCATGAACCCGTACACCTCGATGTGGTCCGGCGTGACCGAAGGTGACGGCCCGCAGAACTTCCACCTGGTTCTCCTGGACAATGGCCGCACCGCTGCCCTGTCTTCTCCGGTGGGCAGCCAGGCGCTCAAGTGCATCCGCTGCTCCGCCTGCCTCAACGTCTGCCCGGTCTACGAGCGCGCCGGTGGCCACGCCTACGGCTCCGTCTACCCGGGCCCGATTGGTATCTCCCTGACGCCGCAGTTGACGGGCATGAAGGACCACAACGATCCGTCGGCAAGCTTGCCCTATGCCTGCTCGCTGTGTGGCCGTTGCGACGAGGTCTGCCCGGTACGCATCCCGCTTTCCCAGGTGATTCTGGAAAACCGCCACCAGAAGGTCACCAACGCGACCCCGCCGATCGAGGAGAAGATCTTCAAGGTTCCGCAGCTTCTGTGGACCAACCCGAAGATATGGAACCAGGTCACCCACATGGTGGCTCTGGGTCGCGTCCTTGGTGGTTTCAACGGTGTCATCGACAAGCTGCCGCTGTTCATGTCCGGTTGGTCCGATGTACGCGATACTGCCGTTCCGCCGAAGAAGTCCTTCCGTCAGTGGTTCAACTCTGACGAAGCCCAAGAACTCCTCGCCCAAGCCAAGAAGGAGGGCATCAAGTGACCACCAAGAACAGCGCCGCCAAGGAAGAGATTCTGAAGCGCATCTCTTCTGCTCAGAAGCAGGCCGGATTGCCGGACCACGTCGAGGTTCCGCGTGAGTACCAGCGTGAAGGCACGCTGAGCGACGATGAACTGCGCGACATGCTCGTCGACCGCCTCGAGGACTACAAGGCTGACGTCCACGTCACCGACGAGGCCGGGCTCAATTCCACGATTGTGGACATCCTGAAGGACCGTGGCTGCTCCACCGTTACCTATGCGCCTGGTATCGATACCGGCCTACTCAATGGTTTCGAGGGCACTACCAACCCGGATGACAATGCCAAGGATCCGCGCGAGCTGAACGACGTTGACGCGGTGCTTACCGAGTCCCACGTCACCTCGGCACAGACCGGCACCATCGTCCTGGAGTCCAACGAACTCTGTGGCCGCCGTGCCCTGACTCTGGTCCCGGACCGCCACATCTGCATCGTGCGCGACGACCAGATCGTGTACGGCATCCCGGAGGTTGTCTCCCGCATGAACCCGGAGCGCCCGGCTACGTGGATTTCCGGCCCGTCGGCGACGTCCGATATTGAGCTCAGCCGCGTGGAGGGTGTCCACGGTCCGCGTGATCTCATTGTGGTGATTGTTAAGTAGTGAGGTAAACGGGGGTAGCCACTCCCCCTCCTCCATGCTGACTTAGCTGTCTTACATCACCCATGGCGCATAGGATAAGGCGAGTACCTACTCACCATTTTAGGAGCCTTGTTCTATGCGCCTTTCTCGCGTTCTGGGCTCGGTTCTAGGCCCTGTAGCTCTGGCTGCCGGCTTAGTAGCCGTTCCCACCGTTGCCCACGCTGACCAGCCCACCATCACGTGGGGAGAGTGTCCAGAGGGGGTTGACCATGAGCGTGCTGAATGCGGTCATGTGACCGTACCGACCTACTACGATGCCCCGGACAAGGGCACCATTGAGGTTGGTTTTATCCGCCTGAAGGCAACGGGTGCGCGCAAGGGCAGCCTGTTCACCAACCCGGGTGGTCCGAACGGTGACGCTTATGGCTGGGTCAACAACGCCGCATGGCCGAAAGAGATTGAGCAGGAGTTCGATATCATTGGTGTGCAGCCGCGTGGCTTGCGCGAGTCCGCGCCCGTCAACTGCACGGCAAGCAACCCGGGTGATAACCCAATCGTTGCGCTGACGCAGATTGGCGCCATCACCCGCCAGGATTGTGAGAAGAACACCCCTGGTTACACCGACTCCATCACCACAGAAAACACTGCCCGTGACTGGGAGGTCGTGCGCCAGGCACTCGGCGAGGAGCGCATCAACATCGCTGGTCTGTCCTACGGCACCTTCTTGGGCTCGACCTACGCCACCTTGTTCCCGCAGCACACCGACAAGATGGTGCTCGATTCCGGCATGAATCCGAACATGGCCTGGAACGGAATCTTCGCCTCCCAACAGGCGGGCTACGAAAACGCCCTGGAAGATTTCTTCACCTACATGGCGAAGAATGACGCCACCTACCACGCTGGTAAAACTCCGCTGAAGGCGTATGAGCGCTGGTCCCAGGTTGTCGCTGCCGAGGCCGGCGTGCGCCCCACCGTCCTCCCGCCGGATGCACAGATTGGTGACCTCCCACCGGGCCTTGAGTTCGCTGGCCAGCCAGGCGCAAACATTATGACTGCTACCGGCCAGCTGCGCGTGCAGGCAGAGCACTTGGCAGGCAGGGCTCGCAACCCGCAGGCACTACAGGTAACCTCCCCTACGCTGAACACCACCCGTGAGCTTCTGCCGCGCCCAGAGGCATGGGAAACACTGGCTAAGCACATTGCCGGCATTGAGCCCATCAACTTTGAAGAAGCAGCCAAGGAAGGCCCGCAGGACCCGAAGCAGGCTCAACAGGCCATTCTGAATGCGACGAGCATGCAGAACATCATCATGTGCAATGAGAACACTGCGCCGTCGGATCCGACCACCATCCCGGCCTTCCTGTGGTCGAACTACTTCACCCTGGACCCGTTCACCTTGTTCAACTCGCTGTACTCCTCCGGCTCCGGCTGCGGCGGCCGCGCCCCCATCACCAAGCCGGTGGCCGTGAACGGTGCCAACCTCGCCACCAAGCCACTGCAGATCCAATCCACCGGTGACCCGCAGACCCCGTACGCTCACTTCCGTGGGCTGTCGGATCCGATGCAGTCCCGCGTGGTCACCGTCCATGGCCCCGGCCACGGCCACTTCGCCGTAGGCAACCAGGCCGTTGACAACATTGTGGTTAACTACCTGCGCACCGGCGAGGTAAACACCGCCGATGCCCCGGGCTTCTTCGACCAGCCCCGGGCCGAGCAGCCCCAGAACCAGTAGGGCACGCAGTTGGCGTGTGAGGTTACACATAGCCTCGCACGCAGAGGTCAAACCTGAGAAAAAGCACTGCTCAAGGCGCATAAACTAGAACTGTAGCCAGACCGGCAAGGAGTTCTGTTATGCGCCTTTCTCACGTTTTCGACTCAGCTCGCGCGGTGACCGCCACGCTCGCCGCCGCACTACTCGGTTGTGTTGGACTCGTAATCAGTACACCAGCCACTGCCGCACCAAACACCGCTGTCGGCCCTTCCTCAACCCCCGCGCCCGCAGGCACCCCAACCATCGATTGGGTACCATGCCCTGCGGACGTCGATGCACCTGGCGCCGAGTGCGGTCACATCACCGTGCCTACTTTCTACGATGCCCCCGAGCGCGGCAGCATCCAGGTCGGATTCGTGCGCCGTCCTGCCACCGCACAGTCCCGCGGCACAATCTTCATCAACCCTGGTGGCCCCGGCGGTGATGCCTTGGCGGCTATCTCCAGTTTTCTCTGGCCCGAGGAACTCACTACGCACTACGACATGGTGGGTGTACAGTCCCGGGGTTTACGCTTTTCCACGCCCCTTGACTGTGACAGCTCCGTTGTCGAAGACGCCGAGGGTACGGGTCAGTTCACACACTTTGGCCAGCTGATCCGCGATGCCTGCGAACAGTCCTTCCCTGGCTATGCCGATTCCATGACCACGGCAAACGTCGCCCGTGATTGGGAGCAGGTCCGCGCCGCCTTGGGTACGGAGACGATCATCGCCTCTGGTGTTTCCTACGGCACCTTGGTGGCCTCCACCTACGCCACGTTCTTTCCGGAGCACACCGACCGCGTCGTTCTTGATTCCGGCTACACCCCGTCTGCGTCGCTGAACCGTCAGGCCGCCAGCCAGCAACGAGGCACCACACGGGCTCTCGCTGACTTCTTCGGCTACATCGCAGCGAACGACGCCACATATCACCTGGGCACAACTCCCCTGCAGGTATATGAACACTGGGCAGACAAGGTTAGGGCCGAATCCGGTGTGCGCCCCACTGCACATCCGCCTGCTGCTAGCACCGAAGACCTGCCTGCTCCCCTGGCCTTTACCGGCCAACGTGGTGCTGAAGTCATAACCGCGACGAACCCACTGCGCGTCCAACTGGAGAACCTCTTCGACCAACTCCGAAACCTTGGTGCCAGCCAGTCGAACTCCCCAACGCTACAGATCGCTGCAACGATCCTGCCCTACCCAAGTTCGTGGGAGACGGCAGCCCATCACATCGCCGGAATCGAGACCATTGACCTCGGTAATGCTCAGACCACAGACTCCCTCCCCACGGACGCTTCCGGCCGCGCGCAAGGCTTTACCACCAACCTTGTGCTGTGCAATGAAACCTACTCGGCCCACGAATTCGGTTATGGCGCGGCGTTTCTGTGGGACGCTTTCGTCACCAAGGATCCATTCACGGTACAGAACAACCAATTCCGCTCTGGACAGTTCTGCGGCGGGCGCGAACCTATAACGACGCCTGTGCTTCTCGACGGCTCCCGCCTCACCACCCCGCCCCTCCAGCTTCAAGCTACCGGCGATCCCTTAACGCCGTATAGCGATTTCCGCGGTATGTCAGACGCCATGCGCTCCCAGATCGTCACGGTGCATGGTCCGGGCCACGGCCAGTTCGCCACCGGCAACGGTGCCGTCGATGACATCGTCATGGAGTACCTGCGCACCGGCCACGTCAGCACCACCGACGCCCCCGGCTATTTCGAGCAGTAAGCACCTCACCGCATCACCTCACCAGCCGCACCTTTCAAGGGCTACTCACTGCGCGAGCCAATTTCTAGGCGCTCACCCCTATGCGCTAGAATCGCATCGTTGGCATTTCGCCAGCGATGCCCTTGTAGCTCAGCGGATTAGAGCATCGGTTTCCGGTACCGAAGGTCGCAGGTTCGATCCCTGTCAGGGGCACTCTGTGAAGTCTCGAGACATCGTTCCGGTCGGTGTCTCGAGACTTTTCGTTTTCGGAGCCGAGGCCAACATTTAGGCTAACGGCCACATTCACGGTAGATAAGGGCCAGAATCCTGTAATTTTTAGCCGCTATCTACCGTGAATGACAGTGACAGTTGTGTGAGACCCCGGGGCTGTGGACTAGAGCTCGGAAATCGGCTAGCCGCATCGTCACGGATACTCCTCAGTACAGGCAACTGTGCGGCCCAAGATCGTGCCCGTATGCACGATAACTGAGACCTAGTTCCGACCTCAGTTGTCGTTCATAGTTTGAGACACACTCCTAGAACTGCTCCTGAAAGCGCTAAAAGCAACCGAGCTGGGCCTCACACGAGCGGATTTTTGGCAGTCGTCACTTTGGTGTGGAAAGCCTCAGAGGATCGATGTCTTGAGACATCGCTTTTCGTCGTGTCTGGGCAGTTGTGGCTTCAGGGCTTTCTACCGGAACAGTCTCATGAGACATGCGAAACGATGTCTCCGAACCGGACACTGTCAGGGGCACTTTTTGATGCATAGGTCCGGTGCCTTCCCATAGCCGTCACACCCCCTAACACCACATCAAGATGGTTCCAGTCATAAGGCACTACTCACAAGGTTCCCCTGGGGGCAAACGAACCTTCCTCCCCTCCTCATATGGTTCGTTTGGGCCCAAACAAACCTTATGAGGAGAACCATCCTCGCTAACGTCCTTTTCGCCTAAGCCGCACGCGCAAGGCGCGCCTGAATGTCTGCAACAACCTCCTCTGGGTTCTTGGCTGAGGCGATAAAAGAGGAGGCTCCTTGCTCGATACACACGGTGGGCCCGGAAACGATATAGGCCGATGAACCATCGACCACGCGTGGACCTGCGCCTTCTTTCAGTCCTGTCTCCGGACCGACGCTGACACCGGTGATGTCCTTGAGGGAAATCGTCTTTGAAAACAAGCCCAAGACGGAAGCCGTCACGCCGTCGTCGCTCACGACGATCTTCACCCGCATCACAATGCAGGCCAACGTTGCCACGATAACCACTGCGCCAAAAAGGATAGCTACCCACGTGGAATTAACCATTGTTGGCAGAAGCGCTGTCACAACTGCGAGGCCAACGACGATACCGAGCCACTGGAGCGGGCCATTGAGAAAGCGCACATAGACGTTGTCACTCATGGTTCTCAAGGGTAGTTAGAAGCGTTCCAGCCTCGTGGAGCATCACCGGAGTCGGTTTCTTCAATCTTGTCGAATGCGGAGATTGTCGTTCATAGGTAAAATTTTACGCATGTCGAACCGTGAAATCGTCTTCATTGTTTATGCCAGCAACGTCGAGAAATCCGTTGAGTTCTATTCACAGCATCTTGGACTCACGGTTGACTTCACCTCACCCCGCTACGTCACCTTCGACCTAGGCGATGGCGTTTCACTCGCTGTGTGGAGCGGCGAGAGCCAAGCACTCTCCTCTGCCCCGACGCGTACCTCGGAAGTCTGCCTCAATGTGGACAAGGACGAAGTACTTAAGGTTTACAACAACTGGACGGCCACAGGCGTAGAGGTCCTTGAAGAACCGCACGAGGATGTCTTCGGCACAACGTTTGTCGTTGCTGATCCCGACGGTAACCGTGTTCGCGTGGCTCCCATCGATTAGCCAGCGTGCTAGCGGCATGGCCGCATGGCAAACGGGTATGAAAAAGCCCCAGCAGCTTCTGCGATTGAGCTGCCGGGGCTTTGTTGGTGCCGTGGCTACTGCACCACGGGCTGCGGAGGCTTTACAGCGTCCGCGCGTCCGTTCGCGTTACTGAGTGATGAACGGGTTCACGATCTCCTGCGTGATGTCCAAGGTACCGTGCTCGATGTAGTACATACCGAAGAAAAGGGCGGTCAGAATAACCACGGAGATGAGCATCAAGGGAATCCACTGAACGAAGACGGATACCCAACCGTCAGCCTTGTCGCGTGCGGCAGCCTCGCGCTCTTCCTGAGCCAAATCGCGCTGGTTGATCATGTTCAATCCTTTCACTTAGCTCCCTCTCCGAGGAGCTCATGCTGGAGTCTTCTCCCTCACAGCTGAGGGACGCTCGCCCATTAACACAGAGTATGTTAGCAGGTTATACAGTACCGGCCGTAGTTATACGCAGATTTTCAGCGGCTATCCGTCAGAAGTTTGACACCGTGTGTGAGCTAGACCCCAGGATCCTCGTTATTCTCCAACGCCTCGATGAATTCTTCGCGGTCGTGGAACATGCGATTGATGTCATCTTCAGCGCCAACAATCCATTGCTGTGAAAGCTCATCGAAGGTCACAGCGCTTTCTGGATGCTGTTCCAGAGCCTGCTCTAAAGCCGCGGCCTGTTCATCGCTCAGCTCGTCAACGTCCTCCACTGGGCCCACCTGCGCGCTCAACTCCTCCAGCGCTTCAATGCGGTACTGAGCGTATTGGCGTTTCGGGTGCTCGAATAGTTCTTGTCCCATCATGATGTGGGGATACACCTCCTGGTGAGAATGCGGTCTGGGCCCACTGTACCCGTGAATCGCTCGATCTTAAGAGCGACTTCCGCGCAGGAGCTCGTCGGGGACGAAGTCCTTATAACCGGGCAAGTTATTCTCTGCTAACACGCCCTCACAAAACCGCAGGAGCGCTGGGGCATCTGCGGAATCGAGGTGGTCAAAGACCATGCGGCGAACGGACTCCACGTGTTCCGGTACGGATGCTCGAAGCCGCTTAAAGCCGAGTCGCGTGATAACGACCTCGACTCCCCTGGCATCGCCTTCGCATTTTTCTTTGGACACGAGACCACGTTTTTCCATCCGCGTGATTTGGTGCGAGGCGCGGGAGCGATCCCACTCCAGCTCCGAGCACAGTTCACGCAGACGCAGGCGGTGGTTCGGGGCTTCAGAGAGGGACACGAGCACGGAGTACTCAGACATGGAGATATCTCCGCAAGCCAAGAGGGTCTCCTCCATGCCGCGGTTGATCTTGCGGATGCAGGCCAAGAGGTGACGCCACAGGTCTTGTTCTTCTTCGTTGAGCCATCGAGTTTCCGCAGTCATGACAACAACCCTACACTTTGGAGTTACAGCCCTTTTAATTTTTCCATGCTCAACTCGGTGCGCCCACCAACCCAGGAATAACGCTGAGGCATGCAGGTCAACACAATGACCTGGGAACTCTTTCCCGCCTTAGTGAAAAGCGCTGCCATGAGCTGCAGACGGGAAGAATCGGTGGACCCCAATGCATCATCAATAATGATGGGCACGGAATCCCCAGAGACGAGCTGCGCGATGGCAAACCGCGTCAGAATCCCCAACTGCTCCTTGGCTCCCCCGGATAGGCCCTCAAAATCCACGGTGTCGCCATTGCGGCTGCGCGTTTCTACCTTGAGTTCTTCTGACAGGTGGAAATCCACGTCGCTGCCAAAGACGGTGCGCGCCAAACCATTGAGTGCCGTGACAAAAGGCTCCGCATAGCGCTGGCGGGCGGCGTCACGATGGCGCAGCATAAGCATGCGTAGATAACGGGCGGCCTCAGCCCGGCGTTCGGTGGCGGCGTGGCGTTCGCGGGCCATCTCCAGCTCGGCAGCGGCCCTTTCTCGTGCTTCGGCCGCACCGGAGTGCAACTCAATGCGGCCAGTAAGCTCACGCTTCTCACCATTGGCATCAGACACCGCGGCTTTAAGCGACTCAACGTGCGTTCGTGCGCCTTGTGCCAAGGTTTCTGCGGTGGCAACATCCACGCCCGACATCTCTTTAAGGACGGCTTCCTCGTTAGCCTGTGCTGAACGGGCTTTTTCTATGGCGGCGCGAACGTCGTCGTCACTACGCTGCTCGCGGGCGGCGGCAATGGCCTGGGCCTTGAGGCCACGCTGCGATTCGGCTTCGTCGGCGCGGACTTGAGCAACGTCGAGAGCCGCCCCAGCTTTGTTCTCGCGATAGGGAGCCAACGCACGGTCCAGCTCGTCGAGCTGAGTGCGCAACAATTCCTCTTCTTTCTCCACAACGGCAAGCTCACGTGGCTCGTCGTCATTTTCATCGGCAGTCTCCAGTTCTTCGATGGCACTAGCCTCAAAGCGCGCGCGAAGCTCGCCCAAATCATCACCACCCAAGGCAGCAACCAGCTCACGGGAAGCGCTGTCTAGCGCTGTAGCAAGCTGCTCGTGCTTCTCATGGGCCGCGCGAGCTACCTCGACGGTCTCGCAGCCAGCGTTGTCCAGAAGGCGGACTAGCTCTGCCTGGGCTTTCTCAACACCATCGACTCCGGATTCGCCGGCAGCGGCGGCATAGCGCGCGGTGACCTCGCCGATGCACACCATCGTGCCATCGTGCAGCTCAACCGGGGTTTCCTCACCGGAATCGAGAGCCAGAGGCTCACCGTCCACCGTGATCTCACCCGAGCCGGTGACATAGAGCTTCGCGGCGGCGGCCGCACGCAGGCGCTTCTGAATGCTAACCTCACGTTCAGCTTCCACCAGCGCATCAAGGTTCGCAATGGCGGGTGCTGCGGCCATTTCACGGCGGCGAACCGCCAGGGTTTCCTCGAGAGCATTCAACGTTTCTAAGCGTGTGCCCAAAGCGTCGTGCTCCGCGCGCTGCCACGCACGGCTCGCCCGCTGACGCTCCTCACGCACTGCGTCATAGCGCTTCTGTACTTCAGCGCGTTCTCCTTCGAGTTTCAGCCGTGCAGCTGCTTCGGTGTCTGCCCGTTCAGTTGCCTGCGCTAGAACCATCGCAGCACGCTCAACGGCCTTGACCGCGAGGGAGTGCTCCTCCACGAGGGTCTGTCGGCGCTTGGCATCCTCCTGGGCACGCATCAAAGCCTCCGCAGCGCGAGTAACAGCAGCCTCTTGCGCACTCACCTTCTCCTGAGCCGCGCGTGCCGCGACAAGTTCTGCATCGAGGCGAGCGCAGTCCTCTTCGGCAGCAGGCAGGGCGGCCTCAGCTTCACTCTGCTTGAGCTCCGCAGCCTCGTAGCGCTCCACCACGCCATCGAGCTCGCGCAGGGCGGCTTCAGCAGAGGCATGGGCGTCCTCCGCTTCCTCTAAAGCCGCAATAGCAGCCTTGTACTCCCCTGCCGGTTTATCCGTCTTGGCGGTGTAGTACTGCGTGTACTCAGTTTCGATGCGCGTGAGTAGCTTGGAATCCTCAGCCACAGCGCTCGACCCGGTTTCTTCTTCCAGTGCGGCAGTTAGAGACGGGATGCCGACTGCAGCGATGCCCTCATTCTGGTCATCCTGGCGCACAAACAGCGCATCGAGTAGTGCGCGGTCAAGGTGCTCGCTCAAGATGCGGTCGAGCTCATTATCGGCCTCAGCACCTGTCCATTGCCCGGGGCGCGGAGACAACACCTGCAATTCCGAGGCACGCTTCTTCAACCACCTCTTGTGAATCCGGAAGCGATAAGGGCCCACGGTCGCTTCCAGCGTGACCTCGGGCGCTACGTCACGGCCCACGGGTTTGAGCGCCTTAATCTTCTTTGATCCCGCCGTGTGCTTTTCCGTCAGAACAAAGTCGATGGCCTCCACGAACGTGGACTTGCCGGCCTCATTTGGGCCGCCAATCACCACGACACCCGTCTCCGGCAAATCCGAAACCACCAGGTGTTCCACAGCGCGGACATTTGTCAGTTCAACAGAATGCAGTTGCATCATGGTTTAGGCTCCCTTCGCACTGAGACGAAACAGCAGGTTGGCGGCATCACGGGCGGTGGGGTTGTCCAGATCCTCCAGCAGTTCTGTCAGTGCATCGGCGGCATAGCCACTCACACTCAGCTCGCCCAATTCCTCCTCTGACGGAGCAAGGTGCAGGTCCATCGTCCGCTCACGTGGTTTCAGGGAGGCAAAGACCTCTTCCAGATCCGCAAGGCCCTGCTCTAGCCGTGCTTGAGCGTTCAGGCCCAGCGTTCCGCACAGGCTGTACTTCACCGCAGTGCGCGTCTTTCCAGGCAGCTCATCCAGATCCGACAAGAAGCGCTCGACCTCCTCCATCGAGTTAAGGTCAACATCGATGGCGCGGAAGTGCCAACGTCCAACGCTGTGCTTGGCGACGTCCACCCGCTCACCCTCAACCGTCACTACCAACGCATTACCGGAATCGCGCTCGCGATCATCGAAGGCCGTGGTTTCCGGGCTACCGGAGAACCACACCTTGCCGGTGCGGCCAAGAGAGGCCGTGGAGTGAGTATCCCCGAGCGCCAGGTAATCAATAATTCCTTCGTCGAGGCAGCGCTCCACGAATGCCAAGTCAATGGTGTCTGCATCGGTATCAGCAGATTCACCTGCGCGGGATTCCACTTGGCCGTGGCCCACCGCGATGCGGGCAATCCCGCCCGCTGCCTTATCGAATGGCTCCAAGGGCTCCAGTGCACGGCGCACGAGGTCGTAATTCGCGCGTTTCGACAGGTAGGGCGCGCCGACGATTTCTACCCCTGGGCGTACCTCGATGGGCTCGGAATCTGCAATAACGTGGACGTTATCCGCAAAGGAGTGAAAGAAAATGGAGTCCGCCACGAGCGGGTCGTGGTTGCCTGGCAACAGGTAGACGGGCACGGGCAAGTTCTTAAAGACCTCTTTTGCGCGCAGCAACGTGGACTTGTTGAGGGAGTTATGTTCAAACACGTCACCAGCCACCACGATGAATTCGGCACCCGTTTCGCTGGCTAGCTCACCGAGACGCGCTACCGCCTCCTCCCGGTCATCATCGAAGCGCGATTGCGCTGCGGGGGAAAGAAACCAGCGGCTCATCCCCAGCTGAAAGTCGGAGGTATGGATGAACGTGACAGCGGCCATGAATTCTTACTCCTCACGGGTCGCGGAGACGACAACTCTAATGCGTCAGATGGTAGTAAAGGTCATCGACATCGGAGACTGCGCGAAGCACATCTATGTTCGTATGGCTCACCGCACGCATGGCACGGCGCAGCAGGTCAGGGTCAGAATCATCCACTGCGGGTGCGTACTTAGGTTCGGGAAGCGGTGGCAGTTCGCGCCCTTCCCAGAACAGAGCATTGCGCTCTTCAGGGTCCATCTCTACGCCGCTATAAGAATCCTCAGAGGCCGCCTTGGCCTGCTCCATAACGGATTGCTCCAAACGAGCAAAGTCCAGTCCGCGCAGGGCGAAGATGACAGACGGATCGGCATCCATGCGGGCAGCAAGGCGATCTGCCACGGCGACGATGTGTTTGCACACATATTCCGGGTCGGGGCAGGTGCAAGAGAAACGGAGGTCGTCGGCGAATTCGGCGAAGAGGATGTCAAGGGCGTCGTCGGCAAGCAGGCCCTCCCTCGCCTTCGCCACGGAGTTGGGGGTGCGCGCAAACATCTCCGACAAACGGCCGATGTCCTCGTTGTTGCGGTACGGGACCTGGATCAGCACCGCGAAAGGTTCGTTCTGGGAGCCTGCCACCTTGCCGTGAACCGCACCGTTGCGCACGTCAAGGCCCACGACGTGACCTTCCGTGGCGTATTGGCGCCCGCGGCTGATGCGCCCGGAATCCGTCTGCCCATTGACAAAGTTCACCACACGAGTCGCAGCCGGCTGCATCGTGCGCACGCGGTCTACGCGGTGGACCTCCTCAGGCGTGCTGACGCGCTTCCGGGTGCCAAAGTTGGCGTAGATGACGTTGTCGTCTCCAGGGCGTGACGGTGCCATTTAGTTCTCCTGTCCCTTGTAGCTCATGAGATCTGCCAGCTGCTCCGGGGTTAGCTCCGTGAGCCAGCCTTCGCCCTCGCCCACCACAGCGCCAGCGAGCTGCGTCTTACCGTCGAGGATGTCTTGGATGGACTCCTCCAGCGTGCCAGCTGTAATCATCTTGTAGACCTGCACGTTGCGCTCCTGACCGATGCGGAAGGCACGGTCGGTAGCCTGGTTCTCCACGGCTGGGTTCCACCAGCGGTCCATGTGCACGACTATCGACGCCGCCGTGAGGTTCAACCCCGTACCTCCCGCCTTTAGCGAGAGCAACATGACGGGAGCTCCGTCATCGGCTTGGAAATCCTGCACCATCTGATCACGTTTGTTCTTGCTCACTCCGCCGTGGAGGAAGGGAATATCAGTGCCCAACTGGTCAGAAAGATAAGGCTGGAGAATATCGCCGAAGGCCCTGTATTGGGTAAAGATGAGCACGCGCTCGCGGGATTCAATCGCCTGGTCCACAATGCGCATGAGCTCTTCCACTTTGCCGGAGCGGTGCTTGCCTTTGATGGTGACCGCGCTGCCGTCACCAAGGAAGTGGGCCGGGTGGTTACAAATCTGTTTGATACGCGTGAGCGAGGCCAGCACGAGCCCGCGGCGCGACATGCCTTCCTTTTTGCCTAGGGCTTGTTCCACGTCAGCAACGAGTGCCTTATAGAGAGCTGCTTGCTCGTCGGTCATGCGCACGGTGATGATCTGCTCGGATTTGTCAGGCAGGTCATCGATGATGTTTGGGTCCGTCTTCAGCCGACGCAGGATAAACGGCGCGGTGAGAAGGCGCAGGCGCTCGGCCATCTCCTCGTTGCCTTCGCGTTCGATGGACTTGGCAAAATGGTTGCGAAAGAACGAGGCTGAGCCGAGGATGCCGGGGTTGCAATAGTCCAGGATGGAGCGCATCTCTGACAAGCGGTTTTCAATCGGCGTACCGGTCAGCGCCACGCGGTGGCGCGACGGGATGGCGCGCACCGCTTTGGAAGAACGTGTTGCCGCATTCTTGATGGCTTGTGCTTCATCGAGCACAACGCGGTCCCAGTCCACCTGGCTCAAGGTAAGGAAGTCTCGGGCCACGGTGCCATAGGAGGTAATGACGACGTCAGCGTTCTGGGCCGCCTCCACCAGTTTTTCGCCTTTGAGCCTGCCGGTGCCGTGTTGGACGACGACCTTGAAGCTCGGCACGAAGCGCGCGGCCTCACGGGCCCAGTTGCCCACGACGGAGGTGGGGGCGACAACCAGCGTGGGGTTCCACGCCGTGGCGTCCTTATCCTCCGCGGCATCCTTGTCTTCCGCGGCGTGGGCTTTCGCCCACGCCGCCTTTTCGACGGCCAGCAACGACAGTAGTTGGAGGGTTTTGCCCAACCCCATGTCGTCGGCAAGCACTGCTCCAATATTGTTCTGGGACATCCAGTAGAGCCAATCCACGCCGCGACGCTGGTACTCGCGCAGCTCCGCATGGACGGTATCGGGGATGTCCACGCGGTCCGGAGCAGTGGTTTCGAGGCCTCCGAGCAGCGAGGTGTGCCACTGGGAGCCGGTAAAGGCGATGGGATCCTCCGCCATCGACTTGAGCGCCATCTCGCGCAGGTCCGCAATGGAAACGACGTTATCTTCTTCGCCTTCGTTGAATTCCTTACGGCGGCGCTCTACCTCAGCGACGAGCTCCTCCCAGCCGGGTTGCTCCAGCTGGCGAGCCATTTCGGCGGTTTTTGCGAGCTGCTCGAGTTCTTTGAGGGCTCGCCTGCGGGCGGTATCGGCAAGCTCACGCATGTACTGCTGAATCTTGTTAAGTGCCTGGGTATCCGCCATGACCCACTCACCGCGCAACTTGATGAGGCCGGACTTGGACTTAACCAGCTCCTCCATTTCGGCATCGGTGAGCTGCGTGTCACCGACGGAGAGTTTCCAGTCATAGTTGACGAGTTTCTCCATGCCGATATGCGCCTTGGTGGAACCTTCAGCCGGGTCGTGCACCTCGACGGTCTCCAGCTTGGCCTTGGTCTCCATATGCGACCACGATTTCGGCAGCATGACGGTGAAACCGGCCTTGCGCAAGGCTGCAGCATCGTGGGTGACAAACTCCACGAGCTGTTCGGTCGTCAGATACACGTCCCAGTCACCGGCATAGGGCGAGGGTGCCCCCGAGTTGTATTTCAGGCGCGGGGCCACGTCAAAGGCGTGGCGGCGGGCATCGCGAAGCTTCTCGACGCTCCCGCGGTCCAACTGCTCCTGCTTCACCGGGCGCGGCGAATCGGTGCCAGAGCGCACAAGCACGCGGATGGGCCACGTGGTCTCTTCTGGATCCTCATCCTCCTGCGGCTCTTCGACGAGGAAGACCAATTGCAGGTCCACCGACGTGATGGAGTCCTTCCACTCATTGAGCCCGCGAAGCAGCTGGGCGCGGCCCTTCTTCACGGGGGAGGTCTTCAGCAGTGAGAGGGCGAAATCATGCCAGGGTGCTGCACGTGGAGCATCAATCTGCGAACGCAGCTGGGTATAGGCAATCCAGTGCGTGAGCTCATCAGCTAGATCATCTGACAGCGCGCGGTTATTAATCGTCAGAATGCCAGGTGCTGCGGCGAGCATTTCCGCCAGCCAGCTGCGCTCTCCCAGTCCGGAGGCGAGCTGCCACATGGGGTACCACTCGCCTGCTTGATAGGACAGGCGAATAGTCACGCGTCCGGCCCGGACGAAACGGTAGAGACCGCGGTAAGCCCGTATGAGCCACATGAGATCCGGGGCAATGGTCAGGCGCTGCTCTGCCGTCACCGCTTGGCTGTCAGTGTCGAGGTATTCCAGTTTGGCCAGGGTCTCGACTGCCTCATCAGGTGCGAACATGGCCATGGGCACCATCAGGGAGACGTCTTTTCCTTTCGGCGTGCGCAGCGACACCCGCGCTCGGTTGCGGAACGTCTTCTTCCCCAAGATGGTGTCGACGACATCGGGGAAGGTGCCCTCCGGAACGGCGGAGGGCATGACGATTTTGTGTCCTTCGACCTGTTCGATCCACAGACTCAGCCCAGAGACGGGCAGCCAGAGGCCATGCAGCAGGTAAGAAGCCATAACGGCCAGTTTAGCAGCACACCATCTGGGGGCACTGGGTGCAGAAAGTTCCCAAATGCTGCCGCAATACCCAATCGTTATAGTCTCGTTACATTTCGGCGTTACGCCAGTAAGACCGTACATTAAGCTGTGACCAAGGTAACCGAATACTGGTCACCTTGCCGATTTTCAGTTGGGCAGGGCCGTTTACCTCGTTAGCGTGAATGAGTCCTACTCTTAATCTCAATCTCAAGGAGAGATCAGTGCAAGACTCCACTTGGTACGTCGTTGCGATGATCATCTACCTGCTTGCCATGGCCGCCATCGGCTTCTGGAGCTACAAGCAGACGGATGAATACGACGACTATGTTCTAGCCGGCCGCGGGCTTCACCCGTTCGTAGCCGCACTGTCCGCCGGCGCTTCCGATATGTCCGGCTGGCTACTCATGGGCCTGCCGGGCGCCCTGTTCCTCACCGGTATGTCCGAGCTCTGGATGGCCATCGGCCTTCTGGCAGGTGCTTGGGCGAACTGGAAGTGGGTTGCGCCGCGTCTGCGTTCCTACTCCGAAATTGCCGGCAATTCTATTACTGTGCCGTCCTTCTTTGAGAACCGCCTACACGATAAGTCGCGCATGCTGCGCATTATCGCTGCGGCCATTATCATCTTCTTCTTCACTTTCTACGTGTCCTCCGGCATGGTCGCCGGTGGCCGCTACTTCGAGTCCAGCTTCGGCGGCGACTACATGGTCGGCATGCTCGTCGTGGCTGCCGTGACGGTGTTCTACACGTTTGTCGGCGGCTTCCTCGCGGTGTCCTATACCGATACCGTCCAGGGCCTGCTCATGTTCGCTTCCCTCATCATCGTGCCGATCATGGTGATCTTCGCACTGGACAACCCCAGCGAAATCTTCAGCTTTGCTGCTGAGAATCCCTACGCCACCGATGGCGTTATTGAGAACCCGAACTACTTCTCTATGTTCTCCGGTGTTTCCGCCGCCGTCATCATCGGTAACGTGGCCTGGGGCCTGGGCTACTTCGGACAGCCCCACATCATCGTGCGCTTCATGGCATTGCGTAAGCCGTCCGACGCCCGCGCGGGCCGTTTCTACGGCGTGAGCTGGATGGGCATCTCCCTTATCGGCGCCATCTTCGTGGCACTCTCCGGCACCGTCTTCTTCACCCAGACCGGTCACTCCATCACCGACCAGGAGAACTACGAGACCATCTTCCTGGACATGGCGCAGGTTATGTTCCACCCGCTATTTGCCGGTCTGGTCCTGACTGCGGTTCTGGCAGCCATCATGTCCACCATGTCCTCCCAGATGCTGGTTGTCTCTACCTCCTTGATTGAGGACCTCTACCTCATCTTTGCGAAGAAGAAGCCAAGCCAGAACGTCCTGATTAACCTGTCCCGCACCGCTGTCGTGGCCATCGCCATCATCGCTGCCCTGCTGGCTATCAACCCATCTGACTCGATTTTGGGTCTGGTTGGCTTCGCCTGGGCTGGCTTCGGCTCTGCCTTCGGCCCGATCGTCCTTCTGTCGCTGTACTGGAAGCGCCTGAACTCCACTGGCGCCATCGCCGGAATGCTCACCGGTGCCATCGTTGCTATTGGCTGGGGCATGAGCCCGCTGGGCGATGCCCTCTACGAGCTGGTTCCGGGCTTCATCTCCGCTCTGCTCGTGGCCGTCGGTGTTTCCCTGGCCACCAAGGCCCCGGACGAGAAGGTCACCCAGGAGTTTGAGGAGGCCTCCCGTCTGGCCAAGCTCGTCGAGAACAACAAGAACCTCGACTTCGAGGAGGCTGCGGAACAGGTGCAAAGCTAAACGCTGACCGCTATCCCATTTCCTTTCAAGCCCCTCGCTGAGCTAATTCATCACAAAGCTTCGGCGAGGGGTTTGTCTTATGCGCAAGAACTTTTAAGACAACACCGCCTCAATAGCTTTGACTGACTCAGTAATGTGTGGGACGGTGCCAGCAACATGTGAACGTGCATCATTCGGGATAAACGTCACGTTCGCGCCGCGCGATGTCCATTGGTTAACCAACTGCTCAGCGGTCGAGAAAGGAATCACGTCATCGCCGCGGCCATGCGTGACTACCACTGGGATCGACGGCGCATCGTAACCGATGTGCTGGTCCGCGAGGATACGGTCGTATGGCGCAGAAGCAATGAACTGGTCAACATCCTTCTCCTCATTGCTGATCTGCTCAATAGTAGTTCCTGCAAAGCTTGTGAGCCCCAAGGTGCAGGTGTTGGTGGCGCGTTTAAGGATTTCAGCGCCCTTCTCATTGAGGTGGGAATAAAGGTCTTCCCCATAGGAGTCACTCAGCCCCAGCAACGCATAGGATTCAAACAGGAAGTACAACGTGCCGTCGAGCGCCGGCGGCAGCAACGTCAGGTCGGCGGGCGCAGCGCCAATGGTAGCTAGTTTGACGTTAAGTTCAGGCGCGTAATCGTCATAGAGCTCCGCTGCTGATGCCGCTGCCCCACCGCCCTGCGAGTAACCATTGATAAACACGGGGTTATCGGCAGCAATATCCCAACCGCTAAGCTGCTGTGCTGCACGCGCACTATCCAAGACGGCATGCGCCTGAGAGATTCGATCCATGTAGGTGTGCATACCTGGGGTCCCAAGACCTTCATAGTCTGTGACCACAACCGCGTAGCCCTTCTTCAGGTATTGCTCAAAGAAGAACTGCTCGTAGTCCCCCACACCTTCAGCGATCTTGCGCGACGGCGCGCATCGGTCTGCCACTCCCTGCGTCCCCGGGGCGAATGCTACAACTGGGCGCGGGCCGGGCCTCACCCATGCAGCTTTGGGCTCAATAACAATGCCGCTAACAGCAGTCTTTTTTCCAGTGCGGTTGGTAGACGAATACAGGATTCGCTGGGCCTTGTACGGTCCAATGTTGGTAATTCCGAGGGTGTTCGACGGGTTGCGAACAGGCTCGGAACGGAAAAGCTGGCCGGGAGCGGATGACTCCACATCAACGGAGTCGTGGTAGAAGGCCGAGTATTCATCACCGACCGGGTTGTTCATACCAGGTTCCGGTGCCGTGGAGTAGTTCCTCAACTCCTCTGCAGCATCCTCAATATCACCGGATTCCTCCGGGCTCTTCGTTGCTACGGGATCTTTAAGGGCTTCCTCAGCGAGAGCGGATTCTGGTAGTTCTGGCGCGACTTCCTGCGCTAAGGCAACAGGGCTTGATGCGGCAACGAGACATGCCACAGTAAGAATGGGAAGGGACGATTTCACTGCATATCCTTTCTTTAAACTGCATATCCTTTCTTTAAGCAGTGTCAACAGGTTCGATAGGTTTTGACTCTTTCTAAGAAAGGTCATGTTTATTATTAACCTTCATTTGATTGTGTCAAGTTTTATTAATCCCCCGCACACGTTCCCTTCATCTCCACACTTCTCGACATCTCTACAGGGAACCTCTCAACGTTGCACACAGTCTAAATGGTCATGGACCTGCGTACCGCCTATTTCGGACTCCTTTCCCTAGCCACACTCACCTATGCCGGATACCACTTCTTCCCGGGCCCCAGCCTGGGAGTGGCCACAGTGCCGGCACGCGTATCAACGCCGGGTTATGAACGTGCTGATTTTGGTGGTTGGCTGCCTGGCACACGCGAGGCCATCAAGGACACCCAAACTATCAACGGCGTCCTTGTTGATCCTTACTCCAGTGGCCCCGCCCCAGACCGCGTTGAAGTGGACCACGTCTTTCCTCTCTCTGCAGCATGGGACCTCGGTGCATCGACGTGGACTAGGGAGCAAAAGCTGGCGTTTGCCAACGATCCGCTCAACCTTGTTGCCACCGCCCGCAGCCTGAACCAAGCAAAGTCCGATTCTTTGCCGGCTGATTGGCTTCCGCCGTCAGATCGCTGCGACTATTCACGCAGGCTCGCTGCCGTTGCGCGGAAGTATGAGCTACCGCTCCCCGCCCGTGACTACGAGGCAATGCGCCATCAGTGTCGATTCGATTTCATCACGGAGCGTCGTTAGACTTTCGCAGGGAAACCCATGACCAGAAAGGTAAAGACTTCTCCTCATGACTAGCTTGCTCATCTTCCTCCACGCCTTCGCCGCCATTTTGTTGGTCGGTACCGTGTGTGTCTCCACTTCTGCCTTCCCCGGCCAACTTGAGAAGGCCGCTGCTGGCGATGCGTCCGCTGCTGGCGCAGCGGGCATCCTCAACAAGATCACCTCGACGTATGGCTACATCTCTGCCATCGTTCCGGTAATCGGACTAGCTGTCTTCCTTACTGACCTTGACGCCTATAAGTCCCAGGTCCAGTTCCACATTGCCCTTCTGCTCTCCGTTATTGCCTGGGTCATTCTGCTCGTCGTGGTTATCCCGAAGCAGAACAAGGCTATGGCTGCGATTGCTAGCCCGGGCAGCGCCGATGTGGCCAAGCTGAAGAAGCAACTGGCTATGTTCTCCGGTATCTTCAACCTGCTGTGGGTTGTCTGCGCCATCCTGATGTACGTGTAACTCACTTTTAGAGTCCCAGGACAGCACACCGAAAACGCACAACCTCCCGAACTCACGAAAGTCTGCTCAGAAATCCTATCTGGGCTAAGACTTTCGCAAGTTCGGGGGGTTTTCTGTGTCGGCACGAGCACGTGCACTAGCGCCGACAGTTACTTAGTCGCGCCAGCCTCCACGGCCGCCACGTCCACCGCGGTCGCGGTCGCGATAACCACCACGGCCGCCGCGTCCACCGCGGCCGCCACGATCATCATCGAAGTTACGGCGCGGCGGGCGGCCAGTATCCTTCTGGATCTTGATCAGCTGGCCGGAAATGCGGGTGTCCTTGAGACGGTCCAGAACAGCCGGGTCCAGATTCTTCGGCAAATCCACCAGGGTATGGCCCACCGCAATGGTGATTCGGCCGAAGTCCTTGGAGGTCAAACCACCTTCGTTAGCCAGCGCACCAACGATGGCGCCTGGGCGCACGTTCTGGCGCTTGCCCACGTCCAGACGGTAGGTTTCGAAGTCGCCGTCTGGGCGGCGCGGGCCTCGGTCACGATCTCGTCCACGGCCACCGCGGTCGCGGTCACGGCCGCGGTCACGCCCGCGGTCATCGCGGTCGAAGCGTTCGCGCTCGCGACGATCCTTCTTGGTCATTGGGCGCTCCTTGAGCAGGAACTCCGTCCCGCCCTGTAGCTGCACGGCCAAGGCCGCAGCGATATCGTCCATCGCCACGTTTTCTGCAGCAGAGTACTCGCGCACCATGTCGCGGAAGAACTCGAACTGCTTGTCCTCCTGCGAAGCACCGATGGAAGCGAAGAACTTCTCCTTGCGCTTGGCGTTGACCTCATCCGCGGTCGGAAGGTCCATCTCCTCCAAGCGGGCGTTGGTCACGCGCTCAATGGAGCGCAGCATGCGGCGCTCACGCGGGGTGACGAACAGGATGGCCTCGCCCGTGCGGCCAGCACGGCCGGTACGGCCGATACGGTGCACATAGGACTCGGTGTCATTCGGAATGTCGTAGTTGACCACGTGGGTAATGCGGTCCACGTCGAGGCCACGCGCGGCGACGTCGGTCGCCACGAGAATGTCCAGGCGGCCATCCTTGAGCTGGTCCACGGTGCGCTCACGCTGTTGCTGAGCGATATCGCCGTTGATAGCGGCAGCGTTGTAGCCGGCCTCCTTGAGGCTGTCGGCCACGTCCTCCGTCGCGTGCTTGGTGCGACAGAAGACGATGATGGCGTCGTAATCAATGACCTCGAGGATGCGGGTAAACGCATCCATCTTGTGGCGGTGCGGGGTCAGCAGGAAGCGCTGCGTGATGTTGTCATTCGTGCGGCGCTCCGACTTCACAGTGACCTCGGCGGGGTTGTTGAGGTACTGCTTGGACAGGCGGCGAATCGAATTCGGCATGGTGGCCGAGAAGAGTGCGACCTGCTTGTCCTCCGGGGTGTCCTCAAGAATGCGCTCAACGTCTTCCTGGAAGCCCATGTTGAGCATCTCGTCCGCCTCATCGAGGACGAGGAAGCGCAGCTGGGAGATGTCCAGGGAACCCTTCTCCAGGTGGTCGATGACACGGCCCGGGGTGCCGACGATGATCTGGGCACCGCGGCGCAGCCCGGAGAGCTGAATGCCATAGGCCTGGCCGCCGTAGATGGGCAGGACGTCGATGCGGCCCAAGTGGTCGGCGAAGGACTGGAAGGAGTCCGCGACCTGGAGGGCCAGCTCGCGCGTGGGCGCGAGAACGAGTGCCTGCGGGTAGCGGGCCTTGGTATCGATCTGGGAGAGAACCGGCAGCGCGAAGGCTGCGGTCTTACCTGTACCCGTCTGGGCGAGGCCGACGACGTCGCGGCCCTCCATGAGGATCGGGATGGTTTCTTCCTGAATTGGGGATGGCTTGGTAAAGCCCACCTTAGCTACGGCTTCCTGAACGTCATCAGGCAGACCGAGGTGCGCAAAACCCTGGGAGTTGTCGTTGGCTGAAGTTTCTTCAGCGCCGGTGTCCTCAGGGTTATTCGCAGCCCCGGTGTCCTGGCTAGAAGCCTGCGAAGCGTCCTGCGCTTCGCCACCTTGCGAGTTTTCCTGAGATTCCGACTTATTGAATTCTTCCGGCTCGTTGACGCCGCCGGTGACGTTATCGGTAATGCTCATTGCTTAGACCAGAGTACGGCACTGCGGTGAGATTATCTATTCCTCCCCGCAGCCTGCCGCTCCCCCCCATGCTGCTCCCCACTCCCCCGTGGGCCTTACCCAATCCCTAGAGTCCGCAGGTCCCGAAAGACCAAAGGCACCATACTAAAGGCACCTTTTACCGCCTTCGACGCCTAAAACCCCAGGTCGACGTATACGGTTTTCTTCATAAGGTGCCCCTCATATGGTGCCTTTGCCCACGGGGCTAGACCTCGCGGCCACCGACGAAGGTCTTAAACGTCATCGGCATGCCCGGCCGGTAGGCCAAGTGGATGGCGCTCGGAGCATCGAGGACGTGGAGGTCCGCGGCAGCGCCGACGACCAGCGAGCCCTTGGCCGGACGGCCCTGCGCATCCTTACCTTCACCAACATTCTGACGACGCAGTGCGGTAGCTCCACCCACCGTGCCGGCAGCAATGGCCTCATCAAGGGTGAGGTGCTGCTGGAGCACGGCCGTGGTGACACAGAAGTTCATCGAGGACGTGTACGACGTGCCGGGGTTGAGGTTGGAGGCGATGGCGACGGTCGCGCCGGCATCGAGAAGCTTGCGCCCCGGGGCCAGCGGCTCGCGGGTCGACAGATCACAGGCCGGCAACAGCGTGGCCACCGTCTCGGAGGAGGCCAGCGCCTCGATATCAGCATCGCTGAGGTAGTTGACGTGGTCCACGGAAGCCGCGCCCAACTCCACGGCGAGCGCCACACCAGGCCCCTCGCCGAGTTGGTTGCCGTGCACGCGCACGCCGAGTCCGCGGGCTTTGCCTGCCTCCAGCACGTGGCGCGACTGCTCCTCGTCAAAGGCGCCGCGCTCGCAGAAGACGTCGATCCACTGCACGTGTTCGGCGACACCATCGAGCATCGGGCCGACAACCTCGTCGAGGTAGGTTTCCGCTTCCGCTCCCGGCGGCACGAGGTGCGCGCCGAGGAAGGTGACGTCATCGACGTGGCGGGCAGCTACCCGAGCGGCCTCAATCTCGGACTCAGTGTTGAGGCCATAGCCGGTCTTCGTCTCCAAGGTCGTCGTACCACCGCGGTGGGCAGCAGCGATGCGTTCCACGAGGAGCTTTTCCAGACGCTCCTCCCCCGCCGAGCGGGTGGCATCCATGGTTACGGCGATGCCGCCGGCCTGGTAGGACTCACCCGCCATGCGGGCTTCGAACTCAGCGGAGCGGTCGCCGTCGAAGATCATGTGCGTATGGGAATCCACCCAGCCCGGCAGAACTGCGCGCCCGCCAAGGTCAACCTTTTCATCCGCAGCCGGGGCCTCGGAGGCCGGGCCGATCCAGGCGATGGTGCCGTCGGTGTTGGCGATAAGGGCGGCGTCGGCAAGCGTGCCGGCCTCCGACACCGTACGCAGCTCTGAGATTCCAGTAAACAGGGTGGACATGATCTTCTTTTCCTCTCGTGTCTAGTCGCGGGCCTTGAACTCCATCGGGATACGCACGCCGCGCTCGTCGGCGACTTCCTTGGCGCGAGTGTAACCGGAATCCACGTGGCGGATAACACCCATGCCTGGGTCGTTGGTCAGCACCGCACGCAGCTTGGCGGCGGCCAGCTCGGTGCCATCGGCCACGGTGACCTGACCGGCGTGGATGGAGCGACCCATGCCCACGCCACCGCCGTGGTGGATGGATACCCAGGTGGCACCGGAGGAGACAGCGGTCATGGCGTTGAGCAGCGGCCAGTCGGCCACAGCATCGGTGCCATCGAGCATGGCCTCGGTCTCGCGGTACGGGGAGGCCACGGAGCCGGAGTCCAGGTGGTCGCGGCCGATGACGATCGGAGCCTTGATCTTGCCTTCCTTGACCAAGTCGTTGAAGAGCAGGCCGGCCTTGTGGCGCTCGTTGTAGCCCAGCCAGCAAATACGTGCCGGCAGGCCCTCGAACTCCACGTACTCCTCGGCGGCATCGAGCCAGTTGTGCAGGTGCTCGTTGTCCGGGAAGAGCTCCTTGAGCGCCTGGTCGGTGACCTTGATGTCCTCCGGGTCGCCGGAAAGCGCTGCCCAGCGGAAAGGTCCGAGACCCTCGCAGAAGAGCGGGCGGATGTAGGCCGGGACGAAGCCCGGGAACTCGAAGGCGCGCTGGTAGCCGGCCTTGCGGGCCTCGTCGCGGATGGAGTTGCCGTAGTCGAAGACCTCAGCGCCCTCGTCCTGGAATTCCACCATGGCCTGGACCTGGGCGGCCATGGCCTCGCGAGCCTTCTTGGTGAAGGTGGTCGGATCCGCCTTGGCCTCGTTGTGCCAATCCTCCACCGTGATTTCGGTGGGCAGGTAGCTCAGCGGGTCGTGCGCGGAGGTCTGGTCCGTGACGATATCCACGGTGAACTCGCCGGCGCGCTGGCGACGCAGCACCTCCGGGAAGACCTCGGCGGCGTTGCCCACCAGGCCGACGGACAGCGGCTTCTTGTTCTCCTTGGCCTCCAACACCAGCTTGAGAGCCTCATCCAGGTCGGTAACAACCTCATCGAGGTAGCGCTTGTGCTGACGGCGCTTCAAGCGGGTCTCGTCCACATCCACGATGAGACAGGCACCGCCGTTGAGGGTGACGGACAGCGGCTGTGCACCGCCCATGCCGCCGCAGCCGCCGGTCAGGGTGAAGGTACCGGCAAGCGTGCCGTTGAAACGCTTCTTGGCCACGGCCGCGAAAGTCTCAAAGGTTCCCTGCAGGATGCCCTGGGTCGCAATGTAAATCCAGGAACCGGCCGTCATCTGGCCGTACATCATCAAGCCTTCATCCTCGAGCTGGCGGAAGTGCTCCCAGTTGGCCCAGTCACCGACCAGGTTGGAATTCGCAATGAGCACGCGCGGTGCCCACTCGTTGGTTTTCCAGATACCCACCGGCTTGCCGGACTGCACCAAGAGGGTCTCATCGGACTCGAGGTCTTTCAGAGACTCCACGATGGCATCGAAGGCTTCCCAGCTGCGGGCAGCACGCCCAGTGCCGCCGTAGACGACGAGGTCCTCGGGGCGCTCAGCAACCTCAGGATCAAGGTTGTTCATGAGCATGCGCAGCGGGGCTTCGGTCTGCCACGACTTGGCAGTGAGTTCAGTTCCGCGCGGGGCGCGTACTTCGCGGGGTTCAGACATGACTTCCTTTCGCTCGTGCTTCTCGACGCCCTCCCAAGCCCCAGGCCGGTTTCCCGGGGCTGTCCCTGAAGGCTTGGTTGGCGTCACACAGGACAAGGTACTGTGACCCACGCCTATCTTCCAGGCCACATTTTATCCACCTGTCTCATATGCCAGACTGTCGAGCGACCGGTGCTTGGGCGGTGCGCACAGAAAAGGCCCCCATGGACCGTGCGGAACTCAGCACGACCATGGGGGCCGGGGTGGCGCTTAGCGCAGCGTGCCGACGACCTCCTCCACCGCAGCCACGAGCGCGCCTTCCTTGACTAGGCGCACGGTTTCCTCAATCTCCGGGCTCAAGTAGCGGTCTGTGCCCGGGCCCTGCACGGTCTTGCGGAGGGCGGCGATAACCGCGCCAGTCCCCTTGGCCGGCTCACCCTCACGCATATCGATAGCGCGGGCGGCAGTCAGGATTTCGATGGCAAGCACACGCTGCAGGCCGTCGACGGCCTTGCGCAGTTTGCGCGCACCAGTCCAGCCCATGGAGACGTGGTCCTCCTGCATCGCCGAGGACGGGATGGAGTCCGCAGACGACGGGTTGGCCAGGCGTTTGAGCTCAGAGACGATGCCCGCCTGCGCATACTGCGCAATCATGTGGCCGGAATCTACGCCTGGGTCATCGGCCAGGAAGGCGTGAAGGCCGCGGTTGCGGGCAACGTCGAGGAAACGGTCCGTTCGACGCTCAGAGATGGAGGCCAGGTCAGCCACCACAATCGCCAGGAAGTCCAGCACGTAGGCCACCGGCGCGCCGTGGAAGTTGCCGTTGGAGACTACGCGGCCGTCCTTCGCCACCACCGGGTTATCGACGGCGGCGGCAAGCTCACGTTCAGCTACCAGTGCGGTGTGCGCCAAGGTATCGCGGAAGCCGCCAGCCACCTGCGGGGCACAGCGCACCGAGTAGGCGTCCTGCACCTGGTTCTTCTTGAATTCTTCACGAGCTGCGTCCAGAATCGCAGAGCCCTCGGCCACGGTGAGGATGTTAGCAGCAGCATCGGCCTGACCCGGGTGCGGGCGCAGCTGCTGCAGGTCGTCGGCGAAGACCACTAGGGTGCCCAGCAATCCCTCCACCGTCATCGCGGTGGCGATGTCAGCCGTCTTGGCCAATTCGCGCAGGTCAGTGATAGCGAGGCAGAGCTGACCCAACATGCCATCGGTGCCGTTGATAAGGGCCAAGCCTTCCTTCTCACGAAGCTGCAGTGGCTCGATACCGGCTGCCGCGAGGGCCTCACCAGCGGGCGTAATGTCGCCGCCGTCGACGCGCACCTCGCCTTCACCCAACAGCGCCAGGGCACAGTGCGCGAGCGGAGCCAGGTCACCGGAGCAGCCCAGGGAACCATACTCACGAACCACCGGATGAATGTTGGCATTAAGCACTGCCGCATAGGTTTCTGCTACGACCGGACGCACGCCGGTGCGGCCGGTACACAAGGTAGACAAACGCAGAAGCATAAGAGCGCGAATAACTTCGGTCTCTACCTCCGGACCAGTACCTGCGGCATGGGAGCGCACCAGGGACAGCTGCAGCTGCGCGCGCATCTCCTCCGGGATGTGGCGGCGCGCCAGCGCACCAAAACCAGTGGAGATTCCGTAAACCGGCGTCGGGTCCTGGGCAAGCTCTTCTACACGGTCACGCGTGGAGGCAATGCCCTCCAGCGCTTCCTGGGAAATCTCTACCTTCGCACCATAACGCGCAACGGCCACGACCTCCTCAATGCTCAGGGCACCGATGCCCACGGTCACGGTGGAGGGATAAGAATTAGGCATTAAAGGCTCCTTCACGTATCGCTGCGCACCAAATACCCTGCCAATGGCCGCCAAGGGTGACCAAAAGCTCGGAGCACACAGGCACACAGAACAATGTATTTGCGGTCACACATACGTATGTGCTTTCACAAGTTTTCAGAATATAGTGATGCGCGCTACAGCCTCACGCGTTGCGCTCATAGTACAACAGCCACCTCGGCTAGCACACCTGCTACACCTCCGCGCAGTGTCCGTGCACGGGTTAACGCAGCTTAACGCCGGCCATACATCCGCTTCGCCACCTGCGCGGCGGCGGCTTTAAGCTCGTGGGCCACTGCGGCGGCGTCGGCAGTACCTACTGGATAGGTCACCGCCAGTGCTGCTGCGGGCCTGCCTACATGGTCAACAATCGCCACCCCAACCGAGGCCTGCCCGCGGGCGACCACCTCAACCTCTTCAGCCCAGCCTCGCTCCCGAACGTCACGCAGGATGGTCTTAAACTCTCCAAAGCTAAGCGCCCCAGCCGAATAGGCCGCACGCCATTCGGCTTCCGGAAGCACCGCGAGCATCGCTCGCCCCGAGGCCGTGCGCTGCGCTTGGAGGCGCACTCCTCTTTCCGTCACCAAGGACATAGCCTTTGGCGCTCGGACCTCATTGAGGTACAGGATCTCCGACCCCGCTAGGCGCGACAGGTGACCGGAGCCATCTACCTTGCTAGCAATACGTTCCAGGTGCCCCTGCGTTGCCCGAACGAGGGGCTGCTGCGTGGCATAGGCAGCCGCCATGGAGTAGGCCGCAAGGCCCAATCCATAGGTTTGGTTCTCCGGCAGGTGCACCACGAATCCCGCGTCCACCATCTCTTTGAGAAGGTGATAGGTAGATGAGCGTGGCAGGTCCAACTCGCTGCGGATCCGCGCCGCGGAAATGGGGACATCAATGGTCGATAGCAGCCGGAGGATTTCCAGCGCATTGCGCGCGGCCGGAACGCGGGAGTTACTCATAGCGCGACAGTTTAGCTAGGTCACGAGGAAAGCAATCGGCGTGGCAATGATGATGGTGAGGACCACGCGCTCGAACCAGATGACAACAAGATGCCACAGCTTAATTGGAATCTTGGTGGCCAGAATGCACGGCACCAGCGCGGAGAAGAAGATGATGGCTGACACCGCCACCACACCGATGACGAATTTCAGCGTCAGGCTGGAGGAATCCGCCACCATCGTGGCCGGCAGGAACATCTCCGCAATCCCCATCGCTGCAGCTTTACCCGCTAGTTCGGGTTCTGGAAGCTGCACAATCCACGCGAAGGGGTAGAACACATAGCCCAACCAATCAAAGAGCGGCGTGAATTTAGCCAGAAGCAAGCCAATGAGGCCGACCGACATGATGGAGGGAACAATGGCTGCGGCCATGCGCACGCCATCGCGCAGGTTCTCCCAGATGGCAGCGCCCAACGACGGTGCGCGGTCGAGCTGCAACAGCGCTTCCCTCCACGCTGCCTTGAAGTAGTTGCCTTTGACCGGCTTCTCCGGATCCGGCGTTACGCCGGAAACATACTCGTTGGGAATGGTGCTCAGCGGCGGAATCCACACGGTGATAGCGGTAACGAGGAACGTCACCACCAGGGACACGGCAAAATAGATTCCCCACATGCCCATCAAGTCCAGCTGCTTGGCCACGATGACCATAAAAGCTGCAGACACCGTGGAGAAACCCGTCGCGATGATGGAGGCCTCACGCGCCGTGTAGCCGCCACGCTGGTACACGCGGTCAGTAATGAGAATGCCCAACGAGTAGGAACCCACGAAGGAGGCAACGGCATCGATGGCGGAGCGCCCCGGCGTGCGCCACAGGGGCCGCATGATGGGCTGCATGAACACGCCTACAAACTCCAGCAGACCATAACCAATGAGCAGGCCAAGGAAGGCACCGCCAATGGGAACGATGAGCCCTACGGGCGTGGCGATGGAGTTCCACAGGAAGGGAACAATATCCTCGTTGCCCAACACACCAGGCAGTGTTCCTAACACCATAAGGAAGGACACCACCATGCCCACGACGTTGAGCACGGTGAACACCGCCTGCAGGGCACCTTCCCGCCAGTTCTTATTCACAATGCTGCGCACAGTGCCATAGACGGCCAGCGCCAAGATGATCCACGGCACCACAGCCTCCGCGTGTGTACGGATGATGGTGACCATATGGTCAAGCGGAATCGACTTCTTCCCGCCGTAGCTGACGGGGAAAAAGAAAACGAAAGCTCCGATGGCGCTGTAGACAAACAGCCGCCACAGCCCCTTCTTGGTGGGCGTGGCCTCTTCGGGCTCGTAGAAGGCGTCAACAAGGGCGTCTTCGTTCTTCATTTTTTACCTCACGGTATGGGCGACAAATTACACGTCTCTAGCACGGCAGGCGGACCAACAACGCGCGTTCCAACGACGCACAGTGCGGGATGAAACGCCAACCATGCCCACGCAACAGCCACACGCGGGTCACAAAGATACTAACCACAACTTTCTTAAATGTCACTTAGATCACCCCCGGACATCTAGTGAAAGACATGTCACCTGGCTGAATTTCATTGAATTGACCCCACGCAGTAACTAGAGGAAAGTAGCTCTCAGACGCATTTTCACTCGCATTCTTCACGAAGGAGGAGGACGGCCACCGTGCCCGAGACCACCACCCAGCGCAGAGGCCTTAAGCACCGCCACCTGCACTTCATCGCACTCGGCTCCGCCATCGGCACCGGCTTGTTCTACGGCTCCGCCAGCGCCATCCAAGCTGCCGGCCCCTCCGTGCTGCTGGTCTACCTCCTCGGCGGCGCCGTCGTGTACTTCCTCCTGCGCGCGCTCGGAGAGATGTCGGTCCACCACCCAGTCACCGGCTCCTTCGCCGAATACGCCCGTGCCTTCCTCGGGCCTTGGGCGGGCTACATCACCGGCTGGATGTTCGCCTTTGAAATGGTCATCGTGGCGCTCGCGGACCTCACCGCCATCGGCGTCTATATGCAGTTCTGGTTTCCCGGCTCACCGCAATGGGTCTGGGTGGCCGCTACCCTATTACTCGTCGGCGGCGCGAACCTCGCCACGGTCAAAGCCTTCGGCGAGCTGGAATTCGCCTTCACCATCGTCAAAGTCGGCGCGGTCGTCGCGATGATAATCGGCGGCGTAGCCGTCTTAGTCTTCGGTCTCTCCACCGCGGAGACCACCGGCCCTGCCAACTTAGTCAATGACGGTGGTTTCTTCCCCAACGGCCCCTCCGGCATGATCGCCTCCTTCATCCTCGTTCTCTTCGCCTTCGGCGGCACAGAAATCGTGGGCGTGGCCAGTGCGGAGGCCGAGGAACCGGAGAAGTCCGTCCCCAAAGCCGTCAACACCATCCCCGTGCGCATCCTGCTGTTCTACGTGCTGGCCATCCTGGTCATCCTCATGATTAACCCCTGGCGCACCATTACGGGTGAGGAAAGCCCCTTCGTCCAAATCTTCTCCACCCTGGGCGTCACGTGGGCAGCAGCCGCTCTCAACGTCGTGGTCATCACCGCGGCTGTCTCCGCCATCAATGCCGATCTCTTCGGTGCCGGCAACGTGCTCACCGGCCTGGCACGCCAAAATCTCGCACCTAAAATTATGGCCAAGAAAGCACGCGGCGTACCGGTGATGACCATGGTCATTTTGCTCATCGTCATGGTCATCGGCACGGTCCTCAACGCCTTTATCCCCGACAACGTCTTCGAGGTCATCGCCTCCCTGGCCACGTTCGCCACCATCTATGTCTGGCTCATGATTCTGCTGGCCCACGTGGCTTCCCGTAAGCAGATGTCGCCGCAGGAACGCGCCAGCCTGACCTACACAGTGCCCTTCTGGCCGTGGGGTCAATACTTCGCCATCGCCTTCATCACGTTCACTTTTGGCATCATGGCATGGCAGCCGCAGTACCGTCCGGCCCTAGCGGTAGGCGTTGGTTTCATCATCCTTATGACAGCCATCTTCTACCTCACCGGCCGGCGCAACCACGCCGCTGCGCACGCCGAACCCAGTTCCGTCCCGAAAGGATAACCATGAACAGCGTTGAAGCCCCCGCTTACTCCCCTGCACCCGAGTGGTCTGGCCGCTCCGATGGCCCCGGCCCGGAGCACGCGCGGTGGCACAGCGTGATTCGCCCCCTCGACGTGGACAACCCACAGGCGCAGCCCGGCGTAGCACTGCTGGGCTTCGCCTCCGACGAGGGAGTTGAGCGCAACCATGGCCGCCCCGGCGCGGCTGCGGGCCCGGAGGCACTGCGCAACGCCCTAGGCTCCCTCGCGGTGCACCATGAGCATGCGCTTTACGACGCCGGCACGATCACCACCCAAAGCACCGACCTGGAGGGCGCCCACGAGCGCCTCTCTACGTCCGTCGAAGCCCTATCCGCTGCTGGCCACCTTCCCATCATCTTGGGCGGCGGCCACGAAACTGCCTTCGGCTCCCACCGCGGCGCCTTCCATGCGAAGGGGCCGCTGAAGATCATCAACCTCGATGCCCACTTCGATCTGCGTACCGCGGATGTGCCCACTTCCGGCACGCCGTTTAAGCAGATTTCTGAACTCGTTGGCCGCCCCGATTTCGACTACACCGTCCTGGGCATTTCCCGCCCCAACAACACCAAGGTTCTCTTCGACGAAGCCGCCGATCTCGGCGTCACCATCTCCCTCGACGAGGAACTCCTCACCATGAACGTGGAGCAGCTCCGCGCCCACGCCGAGCAGCTCTGCGCCGGCACAGCCCCCATCCATCTCTCCATTGACCTGGATGTCCTCCCCGCAGCGCAGGCCCCAGGCGTTTCTGCTCCGGCCGGACTCGGCGTTGACCTTCCCATCATCCGCGAACTCGCCGTCACCATCGCCGCCACGGGTCGCCTCGCGCTTGTCGACGTCGTCGAGCTCAACCCCTCCTTCGACCTCGACAACCGCACCGCCAAGCTCGCCGCCCGGCTTATCGACGACATCGTTACCGCGCACTTTTCCGCGGTTTCGGCCTAAACACAGGCCGTACCTTCTGGCTAAGATTCGGGCCAGCCGGCATACTGGTCCCATGAGTTCTCCGATTCGTGTGGTTGGCGCCGTCTTTATTGATGGTGACCGAATCCTGGCCTGTCGTAAGGCCCCAGGAAAGTCTCTAGCCGGCATGTGGGAGTTCCCCGGTGGAAAGATCGAGCCGGGCGAGACTCCACAGGATGCCTTAGCACGCGAGTTGGCAGAAGAGCTTTCCCTTACAGCGACTGTCGGTGACAAAGTCACCACGACGGTCCACACTTATGAGTTCGCTACCATCGAGCTCACCACCTTCCTGTGCACCATCCAATCCGGAGACCTTGTACTCACCGACCATGACGCCACCCGGTGGGTCACCGCCGCCGAAGCCCAAGAGCTCGACTGGGCTCCCGCTGACATCCCCGCCGTTGAGCTCATCTCCTCCCGCCTATGACCCCTCACGATCTGCTGCCTTTCGGTATTTACGAAACCCCCATCACCGCCCGTATTCACGAGCGAATCAAGGAGACCCAGCGAGCCATTCCCACCGCGGCTTCCGGAATTACCGAAGCTACCACTAAGGATGTCGACCCCAGATTCGCCGCGGCAGTATCCCAACACTTCGCACGGGTTATTGAGCAACGACTCCTCGAGATCAAAAAGCCGGAAGAACGCGTCGCACTCATCAACAACCTCGCACAGCACCTTGGCGCGGACGAGAAAGTATCAGCTGAACAGTTGCTCTATGCCATGTACAGGTCTGAGCTCACCGAGCCACCTGTCTTGCCCGAAGTTTCACTGAACTCCAGCGCGCTTTTTACCAATAGCGTGGACGATACCAACATGTCGGTGGAAATTGCCCGCGAGATTCGTACTGCCGATTCCGTCGATCTGCTCTGTGCATTCATCAAGAACTCAGGCATTTCGGCCATTAGTGATGAACTGGAGTACCTACGCGATCACCAGATCCCCCTCCGAGTCATCACCTCAACGTATTGTGGTGCGACTGAAGCCGCTGCTGTACGCCGCCTTGTCGAGGACTACAACGCTGAAGTCCGTATTTGCTACGAGCACAAGACCACCCGTTTGCATGCAAAGGCGTGGCTCTTCCGCCGCGAGTCTGGATTCGATACCGCCTTCATCGGCAGCTCTAACCTGTCCCGTTCTGCGCTTGTCGACGGCTGGGAGTGGAACGTTCGCGGCTCCCGCTCTACTACTCCGGAGATCATCGAAAAGTTCATCAAGACTTTCGACAGCTATTGGCACGACAATCACTTCAAGCACTTCGACCCGGAGCGTGATTACGAGCGCTTGCTAGAGGCACTTCGCGGCGCAAAGTTCCTTGAAGCGAAACAGGACGAGAAGCTCGAGCTATCGGGTCTGCGTGTCGAGCCCTACCCCTACCAGCAAGAGATGCTTGAGGCATTGCATTCGGAACGAGCAGTGCACGGCCGACACAAAAACCTGCTGATTGCGGCTACCGGCACTGGTAAGACCGTCGTCGCAGCCTTAGACTATCGCCAACTCTGTGCGGAGTTTGGGCGCCGTCCACGTCTTCTGTTTGTGGCTCACCGCAGGGAGATCCTCCAACAAGCTCAGCGCACGTACCGGGAGGTACTTCAAAGCTCGGACTTTGGTGAAATTCTCATCGGAGGCGAGGAGCCCCGTCGCTGGACCCATGTTTTTGCAAGCGTTCAATCCCTCCACGGTGATCGACTGACACGCATCGCTCCTGACCACTTCGATGTCATCGTGATCGATGAATTCCACCACGCAGAGGCCCCGACCTACCGCAAAACTCTGAACTACTTCCAACCTCAAGAGCTCCTCGGACTCACAGCAACGCCCGAGCGCGGAGACGGCGAGAACGTCCAGAAGTTTTTCGACTACCGCGTAGCCCATGAACTACGACTGTGGGATGCACTGCGCCTACAGCTACTCGCGCCTTTGCATTATTACGGGGTCGATGACGATACCGATCTCACGAGCCTGACATGGAACCGAGGTAAAACGGACTACAACACGTCAGAGCTCAGCGAGTTTTATATCAAAGCTGGAGAGAAGCGCACCCGATTCATCATCAATGAGCTCAACCGTCGTATCTTCGATCTCTCCCAGATGAAGGCCCTCGGCTTTTGTGTTTCGATCGCCCACGCCGAGTACATGTCCGAACAATTCAATGCTTTCGGCATCCCAGCTTTGGCGGTAAGCAGCAAGCAAAGTACTGAGGAACGCAGGAAGGCTATCGCGCAGCTGCGCGATGGCGACATCAAGATCATCTTTGCGGTCGACATTTTCAACGAGGGCATCGACATCCCTTCCATCAACACTCTTTTACTTCTACGTCCCACTCAGAGCCCGGTTCTTTTTGTTCAGCAGCTGGGCCGCGGGCTGCGCCTTAACCAGGGTAAAGACGCGTGTATTGTGTTCGATTTTCTTGGACTCCAGCACGAAGAATTCGACTTCGAAGAACGCTTCAAGGTACTGACCGCTGCCCGCGGCAAGAGCTTCATCAAAGAAGTCGAGCAAGGCTTCCCCACTGCGCCACCGGGCTCCAACATCACGTTGGATCGTATGACGACAGACCGCGTTTTGGCCAACGTCAAGCGCCTGGCAAGAAACTCTGTCAAAAAGATCCGCTCACAGATTAGCGAACACGGAACTATTGACCTTGCAGCTTTTCTTCGCGAGTCCAACATTCCTTTAGAGGACATCTACCGCAGGAAAGGAATCTCCTGGACTACCCTCCTTCGCGATGAAAAGCTTCTACCTGCGTCCGATGAGGACTGCGAAGAAGCCTTCCTCCTGAGCCGTATCCGAGTACTCCTCCACATCAATGACCCTGACCGCGTAGCAGCCTACAGCCGACTCATGGAAGCGGACGGGCCCTCAGAACAAGACATGACTGAGCGTGAAAAGCGCTACGCCACGATGCTCGTTCTGGCACTATGGGCGAATTCCAATACAGCCATCCCGGCTTCTCTGGATGAAGCGCTCGATACCGTGCGTTCCCATCCCGCATTCGTCAACGAAGTCAATCAAGTCATGCAGATTGCGCTTGAAGCATCCCGCGTGATTCCCCAGCAGTCTTCTCACAGCGTGCTTGAGACGCATGCAGACTATAGCCTTGCTGAGCTTGTCGGCGCTTTGGACGAAGGCCCGCTCAAAAAGCTCGCCAACCTTCCTCGCGAAGGAGTCAAACGCTTCGACACCTCGAACACTGATCTCTTCTTGGTGACTTTCCAGAAAGATGAGAATGTAAGTGCTTCAACGAATTACCGCGACTACCCCCTATCTCCGGATCGGCTTCACTGGGAGTCCCAATCCACGACCACTCTGAAATCGGCGATGGCCAAGCGCTACATTGAACATCAAAAGCTCGGCGGACACATCATCATCGCTACTCGCTTCACCAAGAAGAATAGGGTGGATACCGCCGCAGCGTACACCTTCCTCGGCAACGTTGACTATGTAACGCACCGCGGCGAAAAGCCCATCCAATTCGAATGGAGCCTACGTCGCGACATGCCTAAGAAGTTGTATGCAGCAGGACGAACTGTCGCCTAGGCCCTATTTCCCGCTTTTGGTCTAGTACCCCTCCAGGCCCCTAGATATACAAATGCAACAATTAACTCACTTTATGTAAGAAATTTCAGGAACCAATGGTTGAGCAAGTACGGCCACTCTCGCACATATCCCTACCCCCTAATGCATCAAAGATTGCAGATATTCGGGTTCAATCAAGATTAAGCCACGCAGTTATGTTTGCTTTTATTGAGAACCCCACCCCCGAATGTGAGGATCTCACAGCGCGGAATTGACGGACATCTTGGGTTAACCTAATATTTTCTTAGAAGATTAGTGTCAACTGAGCGAAAAATAGTTGAGCAATTTACGGAGGAGTGGCATGGAAGCCGCCAGCGATCGTAGCCAGAAGCGATGGAGCCGCCCGAATACCGGTTCCGAAGCTTCGACTTATGGCTTCACGCGTTATCGCGAGCGTGACTTCAAGGCTGCATTGGGCCACTCCCCACGCTGGGCCGCCTGCAGCAAGCGAGCACGTACCACGCGTTAAGTCTCGAAGCCTTCGAGAATATTCTTCAGCTTCTGCTGAAATGGGGCAACATCGTGCTCGTATCGTCGCTGAATCGACAGCACAATGGCATTCAACATGAGCATAGGAACCGACAGGGTGGTAAAGGTTCCCTCATCGCCACGCGGGGCGGCCAAAGTTACGACAGGTACTGGGTGAACAACGCGAAGGTCATCAGTAATGAGCAGGACCTTGCAATTGACCGCCTCAGCATAGTTCAGCAACTGACGTAGCGGCCGCGTGGAACGGCGGAAGGCAAAGACCACAAGAAGGTCTGGCTCCCCCATGCGGAGCAGCTGTTCAGCCATGTCATGGTCCGTCTCACCAGAAAGGTCATGGACAGACCGTCCCAGGCGGCGAAAGCGGCGCTCTGTCTGATCACACAGAGGAATGGAGTTGCCGCGGCCGTAGATGTAGATATCGCGGGCATTCATCACTAAATCCGCTGCTCTGTTAATAGAGTGCTGGTCTACGCTTCCCGACGCCGCGGACAGCGAATCCATCTCCTTAGACACCAGCTGCCCCAGCACTGTCTGTCCCGCTTCATTGCGGAATGCACGACGACCGTTGGAGTGCTCAGCAGCAAGGTACTGGTCATGCATCCTGCGCAATTCTTGGCGCAGCTCCAGATAACCTTTGTACCCAAGCTTCTTGGCGGTGCGGGTCACAGCAGAGCCATGGACACCGGCTTTGGCGGCAACGTCTTCGCCGCGCCACAGGGCTGCTTCTTGCGGTCGGCTGAGAATCACATCGACGACCGCCTCGTCTGCCCGACTCAGTGATGCCCGGTGGCGCTCCACCCTTTGTTGAAAATTCACACCACAAGTTTAACAAAAACTTTTTTAAGCGTGGCCTCAGCTTTCGCAGCGTTGCGGCAAAAGTAGTGCTGTGCAGCGTCTATTTATACCTACGACGAAGCCCCTGCAACATAATTTTCTTATCCTGCAAGGTGTCGCGCCCGAAGCTCCACGCAAGGACTCCGCCAGCTGCCACAAGGGCGCACATACCGAAGGCCACCCCGAAGCCAAATTGATCCGCAAGGAATCCAATCACGATCGGCCCCAGGATCTGCCCAAAGTCACCAGCCATCTGAAAGGTAGAGAGCACCTGTCCACCAGAACGGTGTGAGCCCACCACATCGGCGATGGCCGCCTGCTGCGACGGCACAATCAACCCTGAGGAGGCACCGGCAAAAGCGGAGAGGACGAGGAGGGCCCACACGGACGTCGCCAAGCCCAGCGTTCCGACGAACAGTGCCGAGCCCACAAGGCCCGCGAGAATAAGTGGGCGCCGCCCAATGCGGTCAGACCAGGAACCAGAGAACTGCAGCACAACCGCATTGCCCGCCGCGAAGACCGCCAGGGCAATGCCTGAGGCCTGGCCACCATTGTGGAAGATGGACGCCGCAAACAGTGGAAGGACTGCGACACGCACGCCCATGTTGATCCATCCCTGGGCGAAGTTCGAGGTCAGCACCGCACGGTAGGCGGTATCACCCCAGGCCTCCCGCAGCTTCATCGGCGGAAGTCGGTGCTGGCGTTCAGCATCCGTGTCGACGGCCGGCATCAGAATCCACACAACGAGTGCCGCGAGCGCCACGCCTAGCCCGTAGATGAAGAATGGCCACCGAAAACCAAGGAAGGACAAACTGGCGCCAACGAGCGGGCCGATGACGTTACCCAGGAGAAAAGAGGTGGCATACGTTGCCGAGCAGCGACCACGAATCGGGGGTGGCGAGAGCTTCACGATGAGCGCCATGGCTGCCACAGTGAACATGGTGGAGCCAATCCCCGCGATGGCGCGCAGCACCACGATGTGCCAATACTCCTGGGCAATACCCACAAGACCTGTTGTAATCGCAACGGTTAACAATCCGGTCAGGTAGACGCCGCGCGTGCCCACGCGGTCGATGAGGCGGCCAGCACCGGGTGCGAAGACGAGGCGGCTAGCGGAGAAAATGGAGACGACAAGGCCTGCGGCCGCCATCGACACATCAAAGCTGACAATGAACTGCGGAAGAAGGGGCGCTATCAGCCCATAGCCCAATGCGATGATGAAGCCCGCGGTGACCATCACCCAGATCTCCCGCGGAATCTTCAGTTCTTGTGTAACGCCCTTACTCATAGCGACACCAACTGTAGCCCATCCATCCAAATCATCGAACCTCTTTTCGATAGTGTGGGTTTCAATGTCCGCACTGGTTTCTACTGTGAGGGCCATGAAGAATTACTACAGCTTTCGTACCGCGGTTCCACACTCCACCCCGTCCAGCATTGCTGCTGGAGAACTCACCGCTGACATCCTCTTTCATCATGCCGACACTCTGAACTCCGTGGAGAGCATCATTCGCCATCCGCGCTCACTGGCACGTCCCACACCGCAATGGCGGCCACCGTCAAAGTCTCTTCCCTCAGTACCCCTTCGAGACGAGGAAGGAGAAGCTACCCCACCGCTGACGCTGACTGTGTCTCGTCACCGGGTAGGGGAACGGGTGAAAGCTCGTGTGCTTGGCTTCGGGGAAAAGCGAGTCCCGTCCTACCTCATTACCGTTCGCATTACTTCCCCTACTGGCCAGCTTGTATCCCCTGCGATTGCGGAAGCGTGGGTCCGCGCGCTCGTTCCTGCGAACTTAGTCACGGCAGTACATGAGATTTCAAGCAGTAGCG